>CALPOM020000014.1 GCA_943325205.2 Thermoflexus hugenholtzii JAD2
AAGACTTTGTAATTGCAGTGCGATTTGGACATGTTCTTGTTCAGTTAAAGACCCATCAAGACTCATTTGCACGACGGGTATATGCGCTTTTGGAAATAGATATTTAAGAACTGACCATGAGCCATGATCTAAGCCCCATTCAGATTCCTCCAGCACGCATTGTGTTGTCTGTGCTTGAATGAGGTTTTTAATACGTAGGGCAAGAGGCGGTGAACCAGGAGCCGGATATTGGATAGCACTTAATTCTGGTGGGAAATGCTCAAAATCATGAATTGTTTGGGGGTATTGCATGGCAGTAAGCCAGGTACCTCGGGTTACCCAATGCGCAGAAATCATGAGAATAGCGCTGGGTCTGAGGTCATATGCATTGGCCAGTTTAGACCAAACATCGGTATATTGATTGGGGTGTAGCGCGTACATTGGACTGCCATGCCCAATAAAGAGAGCTGGCAGCCTAGGCATTAAGGACTTACCTCTGAAAAATTAATTTGTAGCTTGTCGCGGTATGACACGCGGGGGTAGATCAAATAATAAGATTTCACAATCTTGCGCTTGGTTGATTGCTATGCTTGTTTCTTCACTGAGCATGAGCGCATCTCCCGCCTGCAGAATTTCATCATTAATATGAACTTGTCCACGGGCAACATGAACATAGGCTAGACGATTATTTTCGAGAATGTAATTCGTTGTTTCAGCACCGTCAAATAAGCCGGCAAATAGTTTTGTATTGGAATGGATAGTGACAGAACCATCAGCGCCATCGGGGGATGCAACTAGGCGCAGTTTGCCGCGTTTTTCTTCGCTTGGAAATAGAGTTTGTTCATAACTCGGATTGACCCCTAATAGATCTGGTTGAATCCAAATTTGTAAGAGGTGGGTCGTTTGATTAGGGGCGTGATTAAATTCACTATGCATCACCCCTTTACCCGCACTCATCCGTTGCACTTCATTGGGATAAATTGCTCTGCCGTTACCCATATTATCTTTATGAGCCAGCTCACCTTCAAGAATATAAGTAATGATTTCCATATCCCGGTGTCCATGGGTACCAAAGCCCATCCCTGAAGCAATCCAATCTTCATTGATGACCCGCAGGGGCCCAAATCCCATAAATTGAGGGTCATGATAATCAGCAAAGGAAAAGCTATGAAATGATTTAAGCCAGCCATGATCGCCATAGCCTCTGTCCTGAGATAGTCGTTTATATTTCATACAATTATTCTATAGTTCAATGATGAAGTCTTAAGGATAGACTATTTTAGAACCAGGTCGGGATTGCCGATTTATTTGAGGATAAATGATTAGTTCAGGTAATAGGCTAGCTATAACCTGTGAAGGCTGTCGATCCCCTGTGAGTACATCTAACACTATTGGCCTTCGATGTACTCCACCTTATAAATGTTAATAGGTCTTGTACGACAAGTACTTACCGGATAAAACCACATTGACACGATCGCCTTTGGGGTCAGCCTCACGCTGAATATCCATTGAAAAGTCTATGGCACTCATAATGCCATCGCCAAATTCCTCATGGATGAGTTCTTTAATGGTTGTGCCATAAACGCTCACAATTTCATACCACCGGTAAATCAATGGGTCAGTAGGCACGGCGCTTGGAAGAGAACCTTTATAGGGCACTATTTGAAGCCACGCCATTTCTTCATCAGTTAGATGAAAAAGCTTACCAGCTGCTTCAGCTTGCTCTTTTGTAAAAGTCATTTGCCCTAGGCAAGCTGCTGTAACCCACTCCTTTGATTGGCCAATAGTTTTGGCGATATCTGCCCACTTTAGACCATTTTTTACTTTAGCGGCAACAATTTTTTGAGTAACAACATCACGATTCATCATAGTAGTTCCTGTAGTTTTAGTTAATTAAAGTAGATTCTTGACCGGGTAACACAATGCGTGGTTCATAACCTGCAAGGGAGGTTTTAAGTTCATTTTGCGCTTGTAGTTTTTTAGAACGGTTCACTAAAAAGTCAACCAAGTGATTCCGGACGGGGTAATACATGGGTTCATGGTGCAAAGTAGCACGCTGCCGATTTTTTGGCAGAGTGTTGATTACAATCTCGGCGATTCTAGCATTTGGCCCGTTACTCATAAGCATAATACGGTCCGATAGGAGGATTGCCTCATCGACGTCGTGCGTAATCATGAAGACAGTTTGTTTTGTTTCGTGGCAAATTTTGAGAAGTTCGTCTTGTATCACCCCGCGAGTGAGTGCATCGAGCGCCCCAAACGGCTCATCTAGTAAAAGCATTTCGGGTTCGATCGCAAAAGCTCTGGCAATACCAACACGCTGTTTCATACCGCCAGATAACTCAGAGGGCTTTTTTTGACCAACACCCGATAAGCCGACTAGATCGAGGTATTTTGTACTGTGCTGTTCAATTTGTTGTTTTTTCCAATCGGGAAACTTGGATTTAACGGCAAAACAGACATTTTCAAGAACAGTCATCCATGGCATTAGGGCATGCCCTTGAAAGACTACACCGCGGTCTAAACTTGGGCCTTTGATTTCTCGGCCTAGCATAAAGGCATAACCACTCGTTGCTTGCTCTAGGCCTGCTAGGACATTTAAGATAGTCGTTTTTCCACATCCAGAATGACCAATGATACAAATAAATTCACCCCGGTTGATTTCGAAATTGATGCCATCAAAAACTGGTGGGGAGTTCGCGCCATAAGATTTGGATAAATTTTGAACTTGCAAGAATGCATTCTTAGTCTGCATAAGAAACCGCCTTTTGAAGTTGTCCAAATAATGTATCGAGTAGCATACCAACAGTGCCAATCATGACAATGGCAAAAATAACACTTGAAAGCGAGAGATTATTCCACTCATTCCATAAAAAGTAGCCAATCCCGGTTCCACCAACTAACATTTCTGCGGCAACGATGACCAGCCATGCAATCCCCATCGAGATTCGCATACCTGTGAGAATAGTGGGTGCTGCTGCAGGTAGGATGACTAAAAAAGCTTTTCTGAAGGGATTCACTTCCAGTGTTTTAGCTACATTGAGCCACTCCTTACGCACACTAGCAACACCAAAAGCCGTGTTGATCAACATGGGCCAAATAGAGCAGATAAAAATAACAAAAATTGCAGAGATAGAGGAGTCTTTAATCGTGTAGAGAGCGATTGGCATCCAGGCCAGAGGCGAGATTGGTTTAAGAACTTGGATAAATGGATTGAGTGCTTGATAAAAAAGGGGCGACATCCCAATCAAAAAACCTAAAGGTAGTGCGATCATCATGGCTAACAAAAAACCAAGCCCAACCCTCGATAAGGAGTGTGCTAATTGGATGCCAATACCCTTGTCATTTGGACCGTTGTCGTAAAAGGGGTGGGCAAGTTCTTTGTGAAATGTGCTACCCATTTGTTGCAGACTAGGAAAGCCAGTCTTTTGAACAGGGCTACCAAGGCTATTACCCATTAGTTCGTTATATTCAGCAGAATTGTTATTGCTAGCAGTTGCTGTCGTATTTGACTTACTTACTTTGGGTGTAGTACTCACATGCCAAAGCAAAAGCACGAATATAAAAATAAGAACAGATAGCAAAGTGCCTTTAGTTTTAATTGATAGAGATGACATTTTTTTCCATTCATGAATCACGATTTTTTACTAAAAGAATTCGCATAGGCTTGGGCTTGCATTGGATCAAATTCTTTGCCCATAATTTTGACTTTGCGATAGCCGGTCTTAGCCTGCTCTGGGATATCCATACCGTTTTCTTGCATATATTTTTTCGCGTCAGTAAGTAAGAATACCTTTTCAGAGATTGCCTTGTAATTGACATCTCCTTTGACGTATCCCCAGCGTTGCATTTGTGTCAGCATCCAGGTTGCCATGGAGTACCAAGGAATTGGGTTGAAATCAATCCGGTCGGGTACATTTTGGACATTGCCTAGGCCATCTGCAAACTTTCCAGTTAAGACTTGCATCACTACACTCTCTGGTTGATTGAGGTAGTTTTGCGGAGAGATTACCTTGGCGATCAGGGGGCGATTTTTTGGATCACTAGCCATGTTTGCAGCGTTTAATACAGCCCGATAGAGCGCTGCAAAGGTATTTGGATTTTGTTTGATGAATTCTTCAGAAGTTCCAAAGGCGCAGCACGGGTGACCATTCCAAATTTCTTTCGTGAGAATATGAATAAATCCCACTTCGTCATAGACCGCGCGTTGATTAAATGGGTCAGGTCCCAAAAAGCCATCGATGTTGCCGGCTCGCAGATTAGCGACCATTTCTGGTGGGGGAGTAACGCGTATTTGAATATCTTTATCGGGATCTAGACCTGCCTGCGCGACATAATATCGTAATAGAAAATTATGCATTGAGTATTCAAATGGAACTGCAAACTTCATCCCTTTCCAAGTACTTGGGTCCCTTTTATCTTTATGTTTATTGGCGAGCGTGATTGCCTGCCCATTGATATTTTGAATTGTTGCCACGCGCATGGGGCTGGGGTCAGAACCAAGCCCCATCGAAATGGACATAGGCATAGGAGACAGAAAATGGGATGCATCATGTTCTTTGCTAAGCATTTTGTCTCTGATGAGCGCCCAGCCAGCAGTTTTCATTAGAGATACATTCAGCCCTTGTTTTTTATAAAAACCTAGTGGGTCAGCCATGATGAGTGGTGTTGCGCAGGTAATAGCAATAAAGCCAAGTTTTAGATCTTTCTTTTCTAATGGCGCTTTTTCTTGGGCCATCGCTTGTAAAGACTCGATTGGTAAGAAGCCTGATAAAGCGCTCATTGCACCGCCAGTGCCAACAGACTTCAGAAAGGCTCGACGACGCATT
The DNA here is from genome assembly GCA_943325205.2 of Thermoflexus hugenholtzii JAD2. Taxonomy (GTDB): domain Bacteria; phylum Pseudomonadota; class Gammaproteobacteria; order Burkholderiales; family Burkholderiaceae; genus Polynucleobacter. The sequence goes on from CALPOM020000014.1 coordinate 4,809, forward strand.
TCGTTCGGAAATAAAGCTTTCACGAGGCTAGCCTCTACAAAATCTGCGCTGAGCTTTTCGTCATCTACTTGAGGAGATGACGCCTTGAGATGTTCGACTTCTGATTGATGTTGGCCACAACTACAGCGGCTAAAGAGTGGCTGATCTGGATCGAATGGTCTAAAAGTATTCATGGATTTCCTCTTTATTTTTAAAATGAACGGGGTATAGACATGTGTAAGTGGTTACTAGGTAAGGTATTTAAAGCGTAGTAAATTGCAAAATTGGATTACATGTAATGACTGTTTGTGATCGGAAAAATGAACTGTTGAACAAGATTTGATTATTCAAAATATGGTGGAGGTTGAAAGGTGCGATTGCACCAAATATGACCTTTAGCGCACTTTTTTGGAATTTGCACAAATTTGGTGCAGAGTAATTACTCATCAATACTGATAGAAATTGATATTCCATCAGAAAGTCATCGCAAGCGATTAGAATTCCGTGGTGGCAATGAGATTAGACTCCATCACTTAGGAAAGCCCGAACATGACCAGAAAGACTAGGTAAATTTTTAAGTACCGGAAGATATGGCTTCCAGTACATTGGGCGAGAAACTCACCAGATGTTTTGTCAATACTCTTGGGGATTGGGCCCCCCACCAAAAAACTTCTAATATGACAGGTAGCGTGTTATCAAAGTTGGATCGTTTAAAAACGATAGGAATAATAACTTTGTATGAGAAGCGACTATTTAGACTTTTAAAAGCCTAAATAGCTCAGATGATTTAGCCAAATACATAGCCAATATGGGCTGCCGTGATTGCAAAAAGGATAGCGAGGCAAGTTGCACCGGCAAGCATCACCACGAGGGTAATTACTCGCTTGTTAATTTCTTCTTTAGATTCTTTGTGCCATTCATTCATTTTATGATCCTAGGTAAAAGGTGCAAACTAATTGACATCCATCAGTAAAGCTATCCTACTATTATCCACCAAATACAAGGCGAGAAGCAATTTTTAACCACGTCCTACCATTGGCATCTTACTCGCCATAATAGTCATAAATAAAATATTTGCTTCTAGTGGAAGATTTGCCATATGAACAACCGCATTTGCAACATGGTTTACGTCCATTCGGTCTTCAACTTTGATTGAGCCATCTGCTTGGATGATCCCGGCGGCCATACGCTCGGTCATTTCGGTAGCTGCATTACCAATATCAATTTGGCTACAGACAATATTGTAAGGGCGACCGTCAAGTGCGATGGACTTCGTTAGTCCAGTAATAGCATGTTTAGTACTGGTATAGGGGGCAGAAAAGGGCCTTGGCGCATGCGCCGAAATGGAGCCATTATTAATGATACGACCGCCTTGGGGATTTTGTTGCTTCATGAGTGCAAATGCACCTTGGGAGCATAAAAAAGTTCCACTGAGATTAGTACCTACGGTAGCTAGCCACAGGTCAAGGGGGATCTCATCAAACTCCATGACAGGGGTACCTCGCCCTGCATTATTAAACAAAATGTCTAAGCGGCCGTATGTTTTTTTGACATTCTCAAACAAATCCTTGACCTGTTCGGCTTGACTGATATCTAGTGCAATTGCTTGCGCCTGGTTCGCTAAAGATCCCGCTTGGGCAATTGCTGTCTCTAGAACATCTTGACGTCGTCCCACAAAAATGACCTGATAGCCACTCTTTAGTAGAGCTATAGCAGTAGCTTTTCCGATACCAGTGCCTGCCCCAGTAACGAGGGCTACTTTTTGATTGGTCATTTATTTTCCTGATGGATTTCTTGAAACCATAAATATAAACCAGAACCGATGACGAGTATCGTTCCGACAATCACATGTAAATTGGGCGTTTGCCCAAAAACAAGCCAGCCAAATAAAGCCATATAAATCATTTGTTGGTAGAAAAAAGGTGATAGGGTTGCAGGCTTCGCATATCGGTAGGCTAAACCCAGCAGAAAGTGGCTTAAAAATCCAAAAAATCCAGTCAAAAATATGACAAAGATATCGAGTGTAGAGGTAATATTTTCCCAGCTAAAAAATACGAACGGCGCTAATACGATCGTTGGTCCAAGGGCAGAGTAAAACTGCGTTACTCCAGGATCACTATGGGCTGCAATTTTTCTCGTTAAAAAATTAAAAAAAGCGAAAATCGTAGCATGGATGAGGATCAAGATCATGGCTGGATGAAAGCCATGACCAAAGGGGTCAAGGATGATTAGAACGCCTATAAATCCACCGATAATAGCGCACCACTTTGGCGTAGAGAGAGGTTCCTTGTAAAAATAACAGCTGATAACCGCGATCAGAATCGGAGATGAAAAGAGGATAGCGGCTGTTTGCGCTAATTGCAGGTATTGTAGGGCAAAAAAATTCAATGCCGTCATCGCCGCAAGCATCGCTGATCTGATGAGTTGTAAGCGAAAATCTTGCACGATAAATATTTTCAGACCATGTTGCGGAATAAGCCAAGTAGCGGCTAAGAGAGCATGGATAGCTAGACGAAGCCAAACTATTTCTAGGATAGGTATATGGGTTACTAACCACTTTGCACTAGTATCTAAAGATGCAAAGCAGAGGGTGGCAAGCGCCACAATCAAAATACCGATGCGGTGTTTAGCGGGCGTATCGGCGTATAAGAGCATGCGGATCTTTACTTAGGGATCAAATCAATGAAGTGCACTTTAGCTGGCAAACCTATACGACCCAAGGCTTTTTATGCAATCAATTTTGAAAAGATATTCTGTGAAGCAGTGCATGGCTTGATCAACCAGCACCATGAGCTTACAGAATGTGCAGGGGGGCAATTAAATTGCCGCGTCGTTTGTTTCCCCGGTACGAATCCGGATGGTTTGTTCGACGGGAGTAACAAAAATTTTCCCATCGCCTATTTTTCCGGTCTTTGCTGATTTGAGGATCGCATCGATTACATTCTCAACTTGATCGCTGGCAACAACAACTTCAATTTTAATTTTTGGCAGAAAGTCCACGACATATTCGGCACCACGGTACATTTCCGTATGGCCTTTTTGACGACCAAAACCTTTGACTTCTGTAACGGTTAGACCACTAGAGCCTATTTCAGATAGCGCCTCACGAACTTCATCTAATTTAAAGGGTTTGATAATGGCAGTAATTAGTTTCATGGTTAGTTCTCCGTCTGAACTTGAATAATAACTGAGGTTTAGTGCAACAGCAAATTCTCTATGCCTTCTCAACCCCGGTAGCGGGAGGTAATTGGATACCGCCAGTCTCTACCAAAAGCGCGCCTGGTGATCCGCACACCAATTGGAGACTGTCGTCTTTTGTATTCATTAATTTTAATCAGACGAGTTACTCGTTCAACGTCAGCTTTAGCAAAGCCCTTTTGTAATAGCGTTTCAATTGGCACATTATTTTCCATATAATTTTCTAGGATTGCATCTAGAATTTCGTAGGGAGGTAGGCTATCTTGATCCTTTTGATCTGGGCGGAGTTCAGCTGAAGGCGGCCTGGTAATAATCCGAGTAGGAATAACCTCAGCGATGGAATTTCGGTAAGCGCATAAGCGGTAGACTAAGGTCTTAGCAACATCTTTAATAACCGCAAAGCCCCCCGCCATATCGCCATATAAAGTACAGTAGCCAACCGCCATTTCGCTCTTATTGCCTGTTGTCAAAACAATTCGACCTGATTTGTTAGACAGGGCCATCAGGAGTGTTCCGCGAACTCTGGCTTGAATATTTTCTTCGGTAGCATCAGGAGCTAGTCCGGCAAAGTCTTTGGCAAGAGATTCTTCAAACGAGTCGACCATGGGCGCAATAGAAATTTCATCGTATTGAACACCGAGTCTAGTTGCCATTTCTTTAGCATCAATCCAAGAAATATCGGCGGTATAGCGTGAGGGCATCATAACCGCGCGGACTTGATCTGCGCCGAGCGCGTCCACGGCGATTGCCAGAACAAGGGCGGAATCAACCCCACCTGAGAGGCCGATGATTGCACCAGGAAAGCCATTTTTACCCAAATAGTCTTTGACACCTAGAACAAGTGCCTCATAGACTTGTTTTTCAACCGAACTTGTTGGGCTAATTACACCCTTTTGGGGATTGCCATCACGAATTTCGATGAAGCTCAGGTCTTCGACAAATTGTGGCGCACAAAAAACTACCTCACCTTGCGCGTTCATTGCAAATGAAGCACCATCAAAAACCAGTTCATCTTGCCCACCAACCAAGTTGGCGTATAACATAGGCAATCCAGTCTCTCGAACTTGATTTTGGAGTATTTCTTGGCGAAGATTGGTTTTTTCAAGGTGAAAAGGTGAGGCATTTGGAACAACGATTAGTTCTGCTCCAGCTTGTTTGGCTGCCATAGCTGGGCCTGAATGCCAAGCATCTTCGCAAATAATTAAGCCAATTCGAAGGCCATCAATATCAAAGACACAAGGCGTGTTACCTGGTTGGAAGTAGCGTACTTCATCAAATACTTCGGAGTTCGGTAATTTTTGTTTGGCGTATGAGTGCACTACTAGGCCATTTCGAAGAACCGATGCTTGATTAAACAGTTGGCCTGAGGATTGGTTTCGAGATGGGTGGCCAACAATGACTGTGAAGTCTGTGAACTGTGCCAGTTCCTTAGTTAAAAGTGCGAGTTCGGATTCGACTGCATGAATAAAAGCATCTCTCAATAAAAGGTCTTCTGGTGGATAGCCTGTCAGGGAGAGTTCAGGCGTGACGAGGAGTTTAGCGCCTTTTGTATATGCAGCCTTGGCTTGAGTGAGAATAATTTGGGCGTTAGCGCGCAGGTCGCCTAAAACAAAGTTTGACTGCGCTAGGGCAATAGTGAAGGGTTTGAGATTCAAAATACGCGCAGTCTTAGAGGGCTTGAAGGAGTTCTTTGATTGTACATTTAAAGAGTAGTGCGTATGGGTAATGTACCTGTTTACAAGAGAAAGTCCGACCGATTCGAGTGAACTTAAATTTTTTCTGCTTGTTCTTTTTGATAACGATCAATGCCAGTTAGGATTTCTTGATGGGCAACTTCTGGGCCTTCCCAGCCTTTGATTTTGACCCACTTGCCGGGTTCTAGATCCTTGTAATGCTCAAAAAAATGTTGAATTTGATTGAGTCGAAGCGGATTCATATCGGCAGGCTTTTGCCAGTGCGTATAGATTGATAAAATCTTATCTTCTGGGACAGCAAGCAGCTTTGCGTCGCCACCTGCTTCATCCTCCATTAAAAGAATTCCGATTGCTCGGCAACTAACAACCACACCGGGTATAAGCGGAAAAGGGGTAACAACAAGCACATCAACTGGGTCACCATCATCCGAAACGGTTTTTGGGATATAGCCATAATTACAGGGGTAATGCATGGAAGTACCCATGAAACGATCCACAAAAATCGCACCGGACTCTTTATCTACCTCGTACTTGATTGGGTCAGCATTCATAGGAATTTCAATAATGACATTGAAATGATTCGGTAAATTTTTACCAGCGGTGACATTATCTAAACTCATGCTTTTTCCAATTGACTATAAAAAGAACTCTATTTTGTAAGAAGATTATTTTAACAAATTAATCTTCTATTATTAAATTGTTTTATTTCAATTAGTTACAAAAGTCTATGCTGGAATAAAGATGGCTTATACTTGGGTATTTTCTGACTACAACAATTAATGTAAGTTAGAAAATTCCCCCGATCAAGAGTCGGCATGCCTGAGCCTTATGGGTGGAAGCTTTAATATAAAATAGGAGAAATTTAGTATGACATCAATACAAACAGGCATCTACTTTGCCTTATTTTGCGGCGTAGTCGCCGTTGTTTACGGTTTAGTTACCCGCAGTTGGATTTTGGCGCAAGACCCTGGGAATGCTAGGATGCAAGAGATTGCTGGGGCGATTCAGCAAGGTGCTGCTGCTTATTTATCTAGGCAGTACACCACGATTTCCATTGTGGGTGTGATTCTAGCCGTCTTAATTGCTATTTTCTTGGATTTCACAACCGCTTTAGGCTTTGTAGTTGGTGCTGTGCTCTCTGGAGCATGTGGTTTTATTGGTATGAACGTTTCTGTGCGTGCGAACGTGCGGACCGCTCAGGCAGCCACGGTTGGGATGAGTGAGGCGCTCGATGTGGCCTTTAAAGGTGGCGCCATTACTGGAATGCTCGTGGTTGGTTTGGGCATTTTAGGGGTTGGTGGTTTTTATTTATTTTTGAGTATGCAAGGCGTTGGGAAGAGCTTATCGGATGTACTCCATCCCCTCATGGGATTTGCTTTTGGTTCTTCCTTAATTTCTATTTTTGCGCGCTTAGGCGGCGGTATTTTTACCAAGGGTGCAGATGTAGGGGCAGACTTAGTTGGTAAAGTCGAAGCCGGCATTCCAGAGGATGATCCTCGTAATCCTGCAGTGATAGCCGATAATGTGGGCGATAACGTTGGTGACTGCGCTGGTATGGCTGCTGACTTATTTGAAACCTACGCCGTGACTTTAATTGCCACGATGGTTTTAGGAGCTCTAACTATCCAATCTGCCGGGGCTATTGCAGTAGCATATCCCTTAGTTCTTGGTGGTTTATCGATTTTGGCATCGATCGTTGGGTGCTATTTTGTCAAAGCCACTCCAGGCATGAAAAATGTGATGCCTGCATTATATAAAGGCTTAATTATTGCAGGGCTATTATCCTTAGTCGGCTTTTACTTTGTGACGCAGTGGTTAATTCCTGATGATGTTTTAGGAATGGCTGGCAGTCAGATGAGGTTATTTGGTGCGACGGTTGTTGGACTTTTATTAACGGCATTATTGGTTTGGATTACTGAGTACTACACGGGTACGAATTATGCTCCTGTGCAGCACGTTGCGGAAGCCTCTACAAAAGGTCATGGCACCAACATCATTGCTGGCTTAGGTATTTCGATGAAATCAACCGCTTGGCCGGTTTTATTTGTTTGCGCTGCAATTTACTGCTCCTTTGATTTGGCTGGTATTTATGGGATTGCAATTGCTGCTACTTCGATGTTATCGATGGCGGGAATTGTTGTGGCCCTAGATGCTTATGGCCCGATTACCGATAATGCTGGTGGAATTGCTGAGATGGCTGAGATGCCTGAATCAGTGCGTAATATTACGGATCCATTAGATGCTGTTGGTAATACTACGAAGGCAGTGACAAAGGGTTACGCGATTGGTTCTGCTGGCCTAGCGGCATTAGTTTTGTTTGCAGACTACACCCATGCTTTAGAGGCGGTTGGTCATAAGGTCAGTTTTGATTTATCGAATCATTTGGTCATTATTGGCTTATTTATTGGTGGATTAATTCCTTATTTATTTGGCGCGATGGCGATGGAAGCTGTTGGGCGAAGTGCTGGAGCAGTAGTTGAAGAAGTACGCCGACAGTTCCGAGATATCAAAGGAATCATGGAGGGCACTGCTAAGCCGGAGTATGGTCGTGCAGTTGATATGCTTACTTCAGCAGCGATTAAGGAGATGATCGTACCGTCTTTATTGCCGGTGGTTGTCCCTATTTTGGTGGGTCTGTTTCTTGGTCCCGCAGCACTCGGCGGCTTACTCATGGGCACAATTGTGACTGGCTTATTTGTAGCGATCTCCATGTGCACAGGCGGCGGTGCTTGGGACAATGCCAAGAAGTATATTGAAGATGGCAATCATGGCGGTAAGGGATCTGAAGCCCACAAAGCTGCAGTAACTGGCGATACGGTGGGTGACCCTTATAAAGATACTGCTGGTCCGGCAGTGAATCCGTTGATTAAGATTATTAATATTGTTGCTTTGTTAATTGTGCCGCTACTGCCAATGGCTAAATAACAAAGTATTTTTGATGGGTTGAAGTAAAAAAGCCAAGGATTTATTCCTTGGCTTTTTTTTAGCGGATTTCGAAATACGCTGTTTTATTCTAAAGTTTCGAGATAACGCTGCGCATCCAGTGCTGCCATGCAACCGGTTCCGGCACTGGTAATAGCTTGGCGGTAGATGTGATCTTGCACATCGCCAGCAGCAAATACACCGGCAATATTTGTACTCGTTGCATTACCCGCAGTGCCGCTAAGAGTTTGGATATAGCCATTGACCATAGTGAGTTGGCCATTAAAGATATCGGTATTCGGTTTGTGGCCAATAGCGACAAACATTCCTTGGGCGGATATATCTTCTTTAGTCCCGTCGGATTTAATAATTCGGATGCCAGTCATCCCGGTGTGATCGCCAAGTACTTCATCGACTTGACTATGCCATTTGATTTCCACTTTACCCTCAGAGACTTTGGCCATGAGACGGTCAATCAGAATCGGCTCGGCTCTAAATTTATCGCGGCGATGAATAATTGTGACTTTTTTAGTAATTCCGGTGAGGTAGAGGGCTTCTTCGACTGCGGTGTTGCCACCCCCAATTACGCAAACATCTTGGTTTTTATAGAAAAAACCATCGCAAGTTGCACAAGCTGACACACCTTTACCCATAAATTTTTCTTCAGAGGGTATCCCGAGGTATTGCGCAGATGCTCCAGTGGAAATAATGAGTGCATCACAAGTATAGGTGCCAAAATCACCAACTAAGCGAATTGGTTTTTCTTCTAATTTGGCAGTATGGATTTGGTCAAAAATGATTTCAGTATGAAAGCGCTCAGCATGTTCTAAAAAGCGTTGCATTAAGTCTGGACCTTGCACGCCAAGAGGGTCAGCGGGCCAATTTTCGACATCGGTGGTGGTCATTAATTGCCCACCCTGAGCCATACCAGTAATGAGCACGGGGTTTAGATTGGCGCGAGCAGCATAAACTGCTGCGGAATAGCCGGCCGGACCAGAGCCTAAGATGAGGACTTTTGCGTGTTTTACATTATTTTCGTTCATACTAAATTATAAAGAAGAAAAATCTGAATGTGGATAAATCGTCGGGAATAAAGTCGATTCAATCTCTAGGAGCGGGTTTACAATACATTCATGGGTGAAAATACCGTACCAAGTTCATTGAAACGAAAAAAACCGTTGACCAATCAAGGGCCTGATAGTCCTCTTTTATCCAAAAAGGCCGCTCGATTTTCGGAACTTTTAATAGAAATTCGATGGTTTTTAGCGCTTGCCTCTTGTATAGGCCTTTTTTGTATTTTAGTGACTTACGCGCCGAATGATCCGGCTTGGTCTAATAACTCTGGCGGGCTCGTAAAAAATATTGGGGGGCGACTTGGAGCATACCTCGCAGATCTCATGTTATTTATTTTTGGAGCTTCTGCATATTGGTGGGTTATTTTATTTGCTAGGCATGTTGCGCAGGGTTGGAAAAGCGTTGTTCGGTCAAATGATGATTTGCAAGTTGAGCTGGAATTTGCCAAGGACTCTATTTGGGTTCGGTGGCTTGGCTTTCTAATGGTTTTATGTTCGAGTGTTTCCCTGGAGTCAATTCGATTACATACCCTACAAATGGCGCTACCCAACCTTCCCGGTGGTGTTTTGGGAGAGATGATTGGTGATCCATTACAAACCCTTTTGGGTTTTACGGGATCAACTCTATTTTTGTTATGTATTTTCTTTGCAGGGATTTCTTTATTTTTTCATTTTTCTTGGCTTAATTTTTCTGAGCAAATTGGTCGCTTGGCCGAAGTAATTTATTTAAAAATTCGCAATCGACAAGAAAGTGTTGTCGATCGACGGATTGGAGAAATTGCGGCAGTTGAGCGTGAAGAGCATGTCGAAGAGGAGTTAGATAAGTTTGATACGGTGGAGCCCATTCAGATTGTTAGGCAGGAGTCTGTAATACAGAAGAGTGATCGGGTTGAGCGTGAAAAACAAACAATTTTATTTGATGACTTATCTGGCGCTGTATTACCGCCATTATCTTTATTAGACGCTGCGCCTGTATCGGTTGAAAGTATATCGGCGGATACACTGGAATTCACATCTCGCTTAATTGAGCGAAAGTTAAAAGACTTTGGCGTCGAGGCGAAGGTGATTGCTGCTTATCCGGGCCCAATTATTACGCGTTATGAGATTGAACCTGCGATTGGTGTTAAGGGGAGTCAAATAGTCAACTTAAGTAAAGACTTGAACCGAGCTTTAGGTACGCAGGCATTGCGTGTGGTTGAGACTATTCCTGGAAAGACTTGCATGGGGTTAGAGGTGCCTAATCCGAAACGGCAGATGATTAGTTTATCGGAAATTTTAAGTTCAGAGATTTATAATGCCAATTCTTCATTATTGACATTAGCTCTAGGAAAAGATATTTCGGGTCAGCCGATGGTGGCAGATTTAGCCAAAATGCCCCATTGCTTAGTTGCCGGGACGACTGGATCTGGTAAGTCAGTTGGCATTAACGCCATGATTTTATCGCTGTTGTATAAAGCTAGGCCTGAAGATGTTCGCTTAATACTCATTGATCCGAAGATGCTTGAGATGGCGATGTATGAGGATATTCCCCACTTACTAACACCTGTTGTTACCGACATGCGAGAGGCTGCCAATGCCTTACAGTGGGCTGTCAAAGAAATGGATCGGCGTTATAAGTTGATGAGTAAATTTGGCGTACGTAATTTAGCAGGTTTTAATAAAAAAATTGCTGAAGCTCACGAAGCTGGCACCCATTTATATAACCCCTTCAGTTTGACCCCAGAAGATCCTGAGCCACTTCAAAAAGCGCCGATGATTGTGATCGTGATTGACGAATTAGCTGATTTAATGATGGTGGTTGGCAAGAAATTAGAGGAGTTGATTGCGCGAATTGCTCAAAAAGCGCGCGCCGCTGGTATTCATCTTGTATTGGCTACTCAGCGACCCAGTGTTGATGTAATTACTGGCTTAATTAAAGCGAATATACCGACGCGACTATCTTTTCAGGTGAGTAGTCGGATTGATAGTCGAACTATATTAGATCAACAAGGTGCTGAGACATTGTTGGGCATGGGGGACATGTTGTATATGCCACCTGGAACAGGCCAGCCGCTTCGATTGCATGGTGCATTTGTTTCCGATGAGGAGGTGCAGCGCGTTGTGGATTGGCTTAAAGAACGTAGTAGCCCCAATTACATTGATGCCATATTAGACTCCTCAGGGGAGGATGGTGCGGAGGGTACGGCAAATGATGGTGGCGAGGCCGATCCACTATATGATCAGGCGGTTGCAATTGTGCTTGAGAATAAGCGTGCGTCTATTTCGTTTGTGCAGCGTCATTTAAGAATTGGTTACAACCGCGCGGCTCGTCTTTTAGAGGACATGGAACGTGCTGGTTTGGTTTCGAAAATGTCTGGTTCAGGAACGCGTGAAATTTTAGGACCCAATCATGAGCGTTAGATTGCGATGTAATCAGTTGTATTTGTTCGTTGCTTGGGCGAATATGCCTAGACCATATTTTTTAGGGCTTTTAATTTTAGGAATGTTTGGGATAGGTCAACCAACTTGTGCTAACGATGCGGTAGAGCAATTGCGATCCTTTACTAAAAATACCAGGTCAGCATCCGGCGATTTTTTACAGCAACAGGTCAGCTTATCCTCAGGTAGTGATATAAAGCCCCGCGTAGTTCGGCAACAACAGGGTACTTTTGTATTTTCAAGACCCGGCAGATTCTCATGGAACACATTAAAGCCCTTCGAGCAAGTCATGATTGCAGATGGAAAGCAGTTGATGATGTGGGATAAGGATTTGAATCAAGTGACTTATCGCAAGGCGAATCTTGCCTTAGCGGCTAGTCCTGCGGCTATCTTGTTTGGTAACACAGCCTTGGAAGAGTATTTTGAATTAAATAATGCGGGAGAACGCGGCAATTTATTTTGGGTAGAGTTAATTCCCAAAAATAGTAAGGACAGTGCAGAGGATATGCCCTATACCAAAATAGGTATTGGGATGGCCGGTAATTTACCAATAGCGATGGAGTTAAGAGATCAGTTTGGTAATATTGTTCTACTTAGTTTTAGTAATTTAAAAACCAATATTTCGATTTCGCCAAGCCAATTTATTTTTAAGGCACCCTCGGGAGCGGAAGTTTTAAAGTTACAGTGATACAAAGTAATAACTAATTGACTATGATGATTTGGATATGAAATACGATGATTGATCAACAACTGCTTCGAAAAGATATACATTTAATTGCGCAGCGTCTAGCTACTCGTGGGTTTAATCTAGATCAAACGGCATATAACTTGTTGGAAAACTCTCGTAAGCAATTGCAAGCTCGGACAGAAGAGTTGCAAGCTCGGAGAAATCAAATATCCAAAGCAATTGGCATGAAAAAATCAAAGGGTGAGGATGTTACTCAAGAGATGGCTGATTCGGTAGGTGTTAACGAAGAACTCGTTACGAGTGCCGCGCAGTTAAGTCAGTTGCAAAGTGATCTTCAACAGTTTATTTTAGGAATACCTAATATTCCTCATGACTCGGTACCGGTGGGAAAGGATGAGCACGATAACCTAGAAATAAAGCGCTGGGGTGAGATTCCTGCATTTGATTTTGAATTAAAAGACCACGTGGATTTAGGTGCTCTACACGGATTGGATTTTGAGTCAGCGATTAAAATAACTGGTTCTAGGTTTGCGGTTGGGCGCGGCAATATTGCAAGGTTACATCGGGCTTTAGCTCAATACATGCTGGATTTGCACACGACTAGGCATGGTTACGAGGAAATTAATGTACCACTCATTGTGAATGCTGACAGTATGCGTGGTACAGGTCAATTACCAAAATTTGAAGCTGATTTATTTCGGGTTCCACGCAAGATGAGTGGTGAAGAGGACGGCCATGAAAGCGAATCTCAGACTGAGAACTTTTATCTCATTCCAACTGCAGAAGTTCCGGTTACGAATATGGCCAGGGATATGATTTACTCCTTAGATCAGTTACCAATCCGACTGGTTGCACATACCCCGTGCTTTCGGTCTGAGGCAGGAAGTTATGGGCGCGATGTTCGGGGTATTATTCGGCAGCATCAATTCGAGAAAGTTGAATTGGTGCAATTTGTCGAGCCAAAAGATTCATTAGAGGCATTGGAGCAATTAACGGCCCATGCTGAAGCGGTTTTAGAAGGTTTAGAGATCCCTTATCGAAGAGTTTTATTGTGTTCAGGGGATATGGGCTTTGGTAGTGCAAAAACTTATGATTTAGAAGCTTGGATACCATCTCAGAACACCTATCGAGAAATCAGTTCATGTTCGACGATGTGGGATTTTCAGGCCAGAAGAATGCAGGCTCGTTACAAGGTGGGCCAGTCTAAGCCAGAATTAATCCATACTCTAAATGGTTCGGGTTTGGCAGTCGGGCGGTGTTTAGTCGCACTGTTAGAGAATTTTCAGCAAATTGATAGTAGCATCCGCATACCTAGCGCATTAGTGCCCTATATGGGCGGAGTCGAAGTATTAATGCCAATGCGAACAATTTGATGCAATGCACATCTGAATGAATACAAATTAAGAAGGATATAAATCCTAAACAATGACCTTAGTATTTGCGAGGTTTTACATCAAGACAGGTTCCGAAAAGTAAAAAAATGTATTTTACCCCGATGAATTAGTTAAAAAACGCGACAAAATGTTGTAATATATTAGGGTTGATATTTAGTCTAGTCAAAATAATTGTTAAAACGGAGATGATATGAAGCAAATCAATATAGGTGTAATTGGTACTGGCTGGTGTGGTGGCATACGTACAGAAACTGCCCGAAATAATCCACTAGTTAAAGATATTCACATTTCAGAGACGAACGAGATTCGTTTAAAGGAAATGGCTGACAAAATTGGTGCCAAAACAGCTACGACTGACTACAAAGAATTACTAAAAATAGATGATATTGATGCGATTATTATTTCTGCTACGCCAGAAACAACGCATTTTCCAATGGCACGTGACGCCCTCATTGCTGGTAAGCATGTTTTCTTAGAAAAGCCGATTGCAATAGCATTAGAAGAGGCAGATGAGTTAATTGCTTTAGCAAAACAAAAGAAGCTTAAATTTACAATTGGTTATTCGCAGCGTTTTAATCCGAAATTTGCTTATGTCAAAAAGGCGATTAAAGATGGCATGATTGGTAGTCCAGTGAGTATTTTAGTGAGCCGCCATATAACGCGTAGTTTGGGTAAGAAGATTGTTGGAAGAGTGAAGTTGTCACCGGCAGCGATGGAGGCTACTCATGATTTAGACTTTGTTTTTTGGTGTTTAGAGCCAGCCAAGCCAGTGAAAATTTATTCCCAAGTCAATTATGGTGCGATGCGTGAGTCAACAGGCGCGGACATTCCGGACACTCAATGGATTATGGTGACGATGGATAATGGTTTAACTTTTGTGGTGGGTGGAGGATGGAGTTTGCCTCCAGGATATCCAAATTTTTCGACGACTTGGATCGAATTCATTGGCAGTGATGGCGCCTTATTAGTTGACGATAGTCATAAAGACGTTGTGCTAAATACTGTCAAAAATGGTATGCAATTGCCGATGTCGACCATGCCAGGCGAACAAGTAGACCACGTGTACGCTGGTCCGATGGCATCAGAGACCATACATTTTTTAGAGGCTGTCGCACTGGACCGTGATGTATTAGTTACTGGTGAGCAGGCTCGGCAGGTGATGGAAGTTTATATGGCTGCCGATTTATCAGCTGAAACGGGAGAGCCGGTATATTTACCATTACCTGCTCAACAGTTACATGCTGTGAATGGCTAACCCATGCGTGATCGTCAAGCAAAAAATATTGGATTAGCGATTGTCGGGGCTGGAAGAGTTGGCTTATTTCGAGGAGAAGTTGCAGCTCGCCATGCGCAGGTTGGCTGGATTGGGATTGCCGAAAAAAATCCTGAAAGAGCCAAACTCATTGGTGATAAGCTCAAAGCAGATTTTGTAACTTCTGATTACCGAGAGTTATTAAATCGTCCTGAGGTCAATGCAACGATTGTTGCCACTGATGAGCACTTACACGTTGATCCAATTCTTTTAGCTGCCGAACGAAAACACTCGCTGATGATTGAAAAACCACTAGCGACTGATTTGGGTGATTCCGCACGTGTTTTAGCTGCTATTCAAAAAGCCGGCGTTGATGCAGTAGTTGGTTATACGCAGCGTTTTCGTAGAAGATGGTTAGCAGCTAAAGAAAAAGTGGCAAGTGGTCAGCTAGGGGACATCACCTTGGTAACTTCTCGAGCTTTTATGAACCGTTTAGTTGCAATTGATAACTATAAGCGAACAGACCACCCGCATAAAATTTCACCGATGGTGATTTCAGGTACGCATGCATTAGATATTGTGATGTGGATGATGGCTGGTAAGACGCCGGTTGAAATTTATGCGCGTTCAATTGATAAAGCCTTAGGTCCTGAATGGAAGGGTATTGATGCCACTTCGGGAGTAATTACTTTTTCTGATGGCACTATTTATCAAGCAACGATTTCTTGGGCATTACCAGTCGTATGGCCCGGTGCTGTTTATAGTTTAGATGTCGGTATTGTAGGTACTGAAGGTGTTTTGACGATTGATGATACGCACCGAGATATTGTCTTAGCCACGTCCAAGTCGCAAGGTGAGGGTTATGCACCGGATCAATCTCGGCGCGTGGATTTTATGGGAAGTTACCCGCCTGGTGATATGGCCTTGGGGGAACTGCGAGGACCGATGCGTGAAGAAACGGAATCATGGCTTAACCGTGTTAGCTTGAATTTGCCAACGCCTGCTGCTACAGCAGCTGAGGCTCATTTGAACTTAATGATGACAAAAGCCTTTGATTTATCTGCCAGGTTAAAGAAGCCGATTCAATTACCAATTACTCCAGAGCAGGACATTTATTAATTTGACGTAAATAAGTCTGAAGTCGATTTATAACTCTTAGGCTATTATTTACAATATTTCATTAAAATTTTAAAGAGGTTTTTGATGAATGTTCAGATAAACAATTTATTGGGTTTTGTATTTAATTTTTTGGTTGTTTTTTCTTTGTGTGGATTGCCAGGCTATTCACAGGCTCAAGATTACCCTAATAAACCGATCAAAATGATCATCCCATTCTCACCAGGGGGCGCTTCAGATTTGGTCGGTAGAATTTTGCAGACGAAATTAGGAGACTTACTTGGCCAGCCATTGATTATTGAAAACAAGCCTGGCG
The DNA here is from genome assembly GCA_943325205.2 of Thermoflexus hugenholtzii JAD2. Classification (GTDB taxonomy): domain Bacteria; phylum Pseudomonadota; class Gammaproteobacteria; order Burkholderiales; family Burkholderiaceae; genus Polynucleobacter. The sequence goes on from CALPOM020000014.1 coordinate 20,859, forward strand.
CCTCAGGAAACATTGGCATGGAGTTGGCAGCAAAATCTGCACCAGATGGTTATACATTGTTTCTAGGTAATATTGGAACGATGGCAATTAACCCTGCCTTATATCCAAATATTAAGGTAAACCCATTAAGGGATTTCATTTCCGTAACAGAGGTAGTTGATGTTCCAAGCGCGCTTGTGACGACTGCCTCTTTCCCCACAAATACTGTAGCTGAACTAGTTACTTATTTAAGAGCTAACCCAGGTAAATTTAATTTTGCTTCGCCAGGATCTGGTAGCGCCAATCGTTTGCAAGCTGAGCGTTTTATGGGACTTACCGGGACTAAACTAGTTCATGTGCCTTATAAGGGGGGGGCTGGCCCTGCAGCTGTTGGAATGGTTGGAGGGGAGACTCAAATGATGTTTGTAACATTGTCTTCAGCGCAAGAATTTATTAAATCTGGTCGGTTAAAAGGGCTTGCTGTTACAAGCCCAAGTCGGATGCCTGAGTTGCCTAATGTCCCAACTATATCTGAGGTAGGTTACAAAGATTTGACGGGTGGTTCATGGCAGATATTGGCTGTCCCAACTGGAACACCCCGGGAAATTGTAAATAAGTTATATACCGCAACGATTAATACATTGATGCTCTCCGAGGTTAAAGAGAAACTAGAAAAGCAAGGAGCGATCGTGGTAACGAGTAAATCGCCCGACGCTGCAAGAGAGTTTTTAAGTAACGAGACGCAAAGATGGGGCAAAGTTGTCAAAGAGACAGGCGCTACTCCCGATTAATTGAAAAATACTTTGGCCAAAAATTGAGTAAAAAAATTGGTAATGTACCAATGCCCTCAATTTCTCTCAAGATGGTTGATAGCGATCAATCTTGATGCTGAGTTCTTTAATCGCCTCTGTTAAAAATAGAAATTCTTGTTCCTTCATCAGGTCTATTTTTTGATGAAGCATTTCTATTTCCAATTCAGCTTTGACATTAATTTCAAAATCATCATGAGCTTGTTGCCGATCGATTTCTGATTGGCGATTTTGGCTCATCATAATGGCGGGCGCAGTATAAGCGGCCTGGAAAGATAAGACCAAATTTAATAAGATAAATGGATAAGCATCCCAAGCCGAGGAGCCATTATGGGTATTAAAAATGATCCATGCAATGATGCAAAGGCTTTGAATAATAATAAAGGTCCAGGAGCCCACTGTTTTAGCGACCACATCAGAAATAACCTGCCCCAATGTAAGGCTTTGCTTCTCTGGATTGGCTTTTAAAATAACTTTTTGGCGGTGAAGTTTTCGGTGGTTTCGTAGTGACTGTAAGACTTCTAGTTCCTCATTGGTTATTTTTACTCTAGACATAGTCTTTCCTTAGGCGGTTTAGTAATCATGTTGATGATTTAGTTAGAAGGATATTCATATTTACAAATATTAACGTTTTATTTTTTATAATTTTTAGTATCCTGTTTCAAGAATAATATAATAAGAGGATATACGTACATATTTTTGTTGGAGGGTAAGCATTGCGCTATATTAAATTTCTCGTTTTAGCAGTCTTTGTGCTAACTGGATGCGCTAAGGAAAGGGATTTACGTGTTTTATGTAAAGGAACCCTCACTAAAATTGAATTCAAAAATAATGAAGAAATTATTCTTGATAAAAATGATGAGTTTTTAAATCAATATCAGTTTACGATTGATAAAATTCAAAAAAATAATTATCCATACAAATTTCCATGTGGCAAAGAAACTGATACGGAGATTACCTGCGTGATTGATTTCACATTAGGTGATGGGTCCGTTGAAACGATCAAGTTTAATAAATTAAAAAATACTGTTTCAGATATTGTGCTGCGGAAGAAGACTGCCCCGGGCTTTCCGAGTAAAGAAAGTTTCGAGGGTTTTTGTGAAGTTGTTAGCGCCAAAATTCCTTAAAGGTGAGAAGACTTACTCTTTTTTTTGGGCTGTTCTTTTATGCAACGATAGCTTATGCCCAGTGGCAACGCATACCGAATCAATTTTCAGAAGACCCTAATCTGTATTCAGATACTTTTATCGATGAGATGAAGACCGTCAATCAGATAACAACTTTTAAGATGCGATTAGAAATTAAGAAAAGTGCTCAAAATACTTCCAACATGTCGGGCGGGTCAATTCTCAAAAAAATGAGTTTAAATTGTGTCAATGGGACAGGTTTTCAGTACTCTTCACAGGTTTATTCAGCCAATGGATTAAAGGGGCGCGTGGTGAGTTCTCTAGAGGCCAAGCCCGGAGAATTATGGTATCCCATGCGTGGTGGTGATAATATTTTTAAGTATGTATGTAAAAAAGACGCTGCCAATATTACTAGTTCGAAAAATCAAAATAATGTATCTAGTACTGCTGAACAAAAGAAGAGATTGCAAGAATTACAGGCGATGCAATTGACTATTCAGCAACAAATATTTGGTATCGGAACTTCTGGAGTAGGTCCAGGCAAAGACGATGCAATTGAGGCTATTAATCAAATTAAAAAATAATAACTGCTTCCTGCATTACGAATTGAGTACAGGTATTAAGCTACTTAGTAGAACTCTTAACACCAGGTATTGGCTAGGAGGTAAATTTGCATATTAGGGTTTTGGTATGCAGTAAAAATGCCGATTGCTAACAAGCCTAATCCAATAAAGAGCAATCGTTTTAAAAAATTGGGTCTCTGAGTCATGCGCTCACTGGCCTAGCTTGATAGGCTGATTCTTTGATTGGAAAGTTAATTACAGCTGCCATGAGGCTTATAACGATTGAAATCGCCCAAACAATATCGTATGAGCCAAATAAATCAAAAAGTTTACCGCCAAGCCAAACACCTAAAAAGGCACCTATTTGATGCGAGAAAAATACAATTCCTCCAAGCATCGACATATTTTTTACACCAAAAATAGAGCCGACAATACCATTTGTTAAAGGGACTGTACTGAGCCATAACACTCCAATTACAGCTGCGAAGATATAAGCACTCACTGCACTAATTGGTAAAAAGATAAAAGCAGCTATGGCTAGAGCACGGCCCGTATAAATTAGACTTAATAAGTGCGGCTTTGGAAATTTACCTCCCCAAAGGCCAAAATAATAACTCCCTGCGATATTAAATAAACCAATCAGAGCAAGGACATTGGTGCCGACGGATGGGTTTAGCCCCTGATCAGAAAGATAAGCGGGGAGGTGTGTTGCTAAAAAAGCAATATGAAACCCACATACAAAAAAACCAATGGTTAATAGTCTAAACCCGTGGTGTCCCATGGCTTGTTTTAAGATTTCAGCCAGAGCAAGAGGTTTTGGTGCGTTTGGGTCATCCTTCGGTTGCGGTTTTTCCATCATAAAAAATGCTAATGGAATCATGATGACGGTAATTGCAGTCAAAATATATAAAGTGGTGCTCCAGTTAAAATAATTGATTAATTGCATTGTGGCTGGGAGCATTGCGAATTGTCCAAAAGATCCGATTGACATGGATAGCCCCAGAGCCATACTTCTCTTTTCAACCGGCACAGATCGGCTAATAACTCCAAAAACAACGGGTGCGGTAGTACCTGCCAAACCAATACCAATTAGAATTCCTGCAGACCAAATAAGCGCTATGGAGGTTTGGGCACTCGACATCAGATACAGTCCTGCAGCATAGACAAGAGTGCCAAGGACTATAACCCAGCCAGCCCCGCGACGATCAGCAATGCGACCCGCAAATGGTTGCGCTATACCCCATACGATATTTTGAACTGCTAGAGATAGTGCAAAGACCTCTCTACCCCAATTATTGTCTAAGCTCATTGGTTGGAGAAAGATCCCGAAGGTGTGTCTTACCCCAAAAGAAATCGCTAGAATAATTCCACCAACCCATAGAACCATGGTTGGGGTTCTCCAGTCTATCGACTTAAGCTTTTCCATTAGCGACTTTCAGCAAATGCGCGTTCAAATTATTTTTTCTCATTACTCGAGTTTAACCATTCTGCAATCTCAGGAAAAGCATCGCTAAAATTACCCATAAATTCTCTAATCATCAATATTAGGCCAATGATTAGAAGGCAAAATACGCCAATCGATATTAGTAAAAGAGTCGTATTGCTCATAATTTTTTATTCAGAATAGCAGATAACTTAAAGTAAATTCCAAAACAAAAAATAGAGGGCACCCAAATCGCTGTGAATATAGATTGTTCTCGATCCCCAATTACAAACCATAGGTATGCAGAAGTAAAGAAGGAAATCACCACAGCCAGTAGAATAAAATAATCAGATTTTTTAAACATAAAAGCCCTTTTTTAAATTTATAAAGATTCCTGGATCCAATAGCCAATTGCACCAGCAAGACAACCTGTTATTGCAAAGGATGCCAGGATACGAATGCCCGAGGAAAATCCAATAGAGAATAAATCCAAAGAAATAATACCTAAAAGCCCCATGAAAATGATCGAGCAGCTTACTAAAATCAAAATAAGACCAAAAGTTATAAATACCTTTTGTATCAGATAATTAGTGCTATGCATAGATAAAACTTAAGTTCATTGGGCTATTATAGGGTTGCTGGGTAATCTTGTGCATTTAACCCCTAAATGGTAAATTGGTATTATTAAAAATAACAAAAACTAGGAAAAAACTATTCTTATATCGATTTCAGATGATTTTATTAAAGATATTCATACATCTAAACAAGTCATTCGAGCAAGGGTATTTGGTGGTGATGACTTGGCGGGGCTTAAATCAACATAATGTATTTATATAGACGAAAAGAAAGTTGATGAAGATACTTATTTACGGGGCAGGAGCAATTGGAAGTAATTTGGGTGGCTTATTAACTCAAGGTGGCCAAGACGTCACTTTATTGGCGCGAGGAGCGCAGTTCGCAGCACTGAAAGATCAGGGGCTAGTGATTGAGCGAGAAGGAATTCCAGACCAACATCACCGCGTAAAGGTAATTAGCCCAGCTGAGTCATCTGGACAGTTTGACCTCATATTTGTTTGCTTAAAAGCCATGCAATTAGAGGACTCGGCGGCAGATATGGTTTCAAGATTAACGCCTGATGGTGCCTTGGTAATGATACAAAACGGCTTACCGTGGTGGTATTTTGAAGGAGTATCTTCACAATTTTCTGGAGTATCCATTCAATGTTTAGATCAAAAAGGGATGCTGAAAAAATATCTTCCTATAGAGCGAATTGTTGGTGCGGTCATTTATATGCCTATTGTACAAATTGCTCCGGGTCGTATTTTTTGGTCTAACGCCGTTGCTCCCAAATTAGTAATTGGTGAGGTTAATCATGAAATCACACCGCGCGTGCGAGCAATCGAGTCGTTGATGAGTCAAGTGGGGTTAGCAACTGTAGTGACCGATAATATTCGCTCGTTTAAGTGGCAAAAACTTTTAGTGAATATGGTGTGGAATTCCTTATGCGCAATTACCCAATCATCACCGGGTTATATAGCTGCCAATGCATATAATGCGCAGTTAGTAGAGCAGTTAATTCAAGAAGGGTTAGCTGTTGCGAAGTCTGTTGGAGTAGAGGTTGATGTGAGTGCTTCTAAGGAGTTAGATCGTGTCAAGAATATTTTTAATCAGCAACCATCTATGCTACAAGATGTCCGAGCTGGTAAGGAGATGGAGTGTGATGCGATTGTTAATTGTGTGATAGAAATTGCCCAGATAACTGGTATTCAAGTACCTGCGTTACGATTTATTTCTGGGCTTTTAGACGTTATAAATCAAGCAATTATTCGGGAAAAAAAGGGTATTCAGTTTTGTAATTAATTTTGTCTTAGATTCACTAATATTCGTAGCGTAGCAGTGAGCCTACTTTAGCAACAAAACTAAACAAATGGCTTGCAATCAGGTATGACTTGCATGATTTAAAAAAGCTAGTACATACATTTCTATTGGCTGTTTATGCCTGATTAAAATTTTAAGCTTTTATATCAGTTACAATCAACAGGTTATTAGTGCTCATTATTGTCTAACAATAATAGTTAAACGGGAAGTTGGAGTTCTTTCTAGATCAACCACGCTGTCCCCGCAACGGTACGTAAACGCACGAAATTGTGCAAGCTCATTCGAAAAACCACTGGTGAAATATCTGGGAAGGTCAATGAGTTGAGTTTACTAGCCCGGATACCGGCTAATAATTTGGTCAATAACTTGCGGGATTGCTTGTTATTGGTTTGATCCAGTGCCTGCGGAGGAACAGGCGTGTGATTGCCTTTTTAAAAAGAAGTAATTCATGAAAACTTTATCTTTAATCCATCAACAATGGAAATGTATTTTTGTTTTTGTATTTTTATGGAATGTATCAAGCACGATTTACGCGCAAGATACGGTAAATCCAATTGTTGTTTCTGCTTCTAGAGTTGCGCAAACTCTATCAGACGTTCTACCTTCAGTGACAGTGATTACCCGAGCAGAAATTGAGAGGTCATTGGCCCCCACAGTGGCAGATTTATTACAAGGTGAAGCAGGATTTGAGTTTGGCCGTAATGGCGGCCCTGGGACTGTAACGTCGTTTTTTTTACGCGGTCAAAATAGTGTAAGTGTTGCCATCTACGTTGACGGTGTAAGGTCTCAGGTGGATAGTATTGGTACTGTAAATGCAATTGATTTTCCAATTACTCAAATTGAAAAAATTGAGATCCTTAGAGGAAATGCTGGAGCGCTTTATGGAGAGGCAGCAATTGGGGGTGTTATTAATATTACAACCCGGCGAGGAGGTGGAAACCCAAGTCAATACGCTAGTGTCTCCTATGGGTCTAGAAACACTTCTGATGTGGTTGTTGGATATAGTGGTGGGGTAGATGATTTGGAGTTTAATATATCTGCCAATCAATTTAAGACGGATGGTTTTTCGGCTATTAATACGAGCCAGATTAAATTCGCAAATCCTGATAATGATGGGGCGACTAATAGAACAGTTCTAGCTAGTTTGTCAAAAAAAATTACTAGTGATTTGAGTTTAGGCTTGAGAATGAAATCAAGTCGAAATGAGGCTTCATACGATGATTTTTTTGCTAGTTCTGTCGCTGATCAAACAGCAACGCATTTATTTAAAACGCTGAATGATGATGTCACGGTTTTTTCGAATTATCAAATCAATCCGAACTGGGTTACTCGACTGGATGTGACAGAATCAAGGCTTCAGTATGAAGATTACCAAAATGGTATACAGAAATCTGCTGCAAATGGCGGATATACTTTAGGTAGACAAACATCGGAGCGCTGGTTTAATACGTATCAATATGGTACGCATCGCCTTAACTTTGGAATTGATGCGTATCAGGCAGATTACACATCCTATGGCAGTACAGTGCAACGTACATCAAACGGATATTTCTTGGGTTATAACAAAAAATTTGAACAAATTGATTTGCAATTAAATGCTCGGCATGATGAGATTCTGGCGACCAGTAATCAGACAAGTAAAGCAAATAGTGCTAACACTTATCTATTAGGACTCGGTTATCACTTAACAGAGCAATTTAAATTAACCTCAACTGTTTCTACTGCATTTCGTGCGCCAGCAGCAGGAGAGTTATTTGGATTTGGTGGCAACTCAAATCTGAATCCAGAAATTCATCACAGTAATGAGCTTGGCATAGTTTACAGTTTGAATAATGCCTTAGTTCGATTAGTTCGTTTTAACACGAGTACTGATAATGCGATTGTGTATGCTAGTAGTACATATTCCAATGTTCCAAAAGTTCAAAATACTGGTTATGAATTAACATCTAATATTGCCTGGAATAAATATCGTTTAAGACTTTCTGCGGTGTCACAAGATCCCAAAGATGTTCAAACTGGATTGCAATTAGCGCGTAGAGCTCAGCAGTATGGATCGATCGATTTAAATAGAATTTTTGATTTTGGTTATGAAGTTGGAACTAGGATATATGCGGTATCGGACCGAGTTGATGGCACAAACAACTTGGCTGGCTACACAGTCCTCAATGTTTATGGTGGTAAGCGACTTGATAAAGATTGGATGATCAGAGCGAAGGTAGAGAATGTAGCCAATACAGATTACCAATTAGCTTATGGATATAAGACGCCTGGCTTTGGAGTTTTTATGAATCTAATTTATCAGCCACAGTAGTTTTTTATTCTATTTAGACAGGGTCACTCCAATCAACTAAACTGGCGTGACCTTGTTTTTTCGCCATACCTACTTTCTTATTTTGGTACGTTATCTGAACGGGCAAGCACTTTTTTCTGGAGTATTAACGGGATAAGCTATCAATCAATTCTTATAACCCATAAAGTTTAGGAAAATCAATCATCTTGACTCAAGGTGTATAAATAATTAAGCGGGTTTGCTTGGATGTTATTTATCAACGCTTGCTATTGTATCTATTATGTGTAATTCAATATGACCCCCACCTTGTTTAGGAGTGGTGAAGGGTATCAGAGTGAGGCGGTATAGTAAGTAACTCGGCGTCCCTACCCAATTATGATGAAGAGAGTAAATAAACAACGCGTGCGTTAAATCTATTAAAAAAAATCTATAAGTAATTGTTTTTTATGGATTTTATAGTTGGTGGCGGAGAAGGTGG
>CALPOM020000015.1 GCA_943325205.2 Thermoflexus hugenholtzii JAD2
GATCTCAATTAGATAAAATTGAAGAGCATTTGCTGAATCATATTGCATTATCCGCGGCTCAAGGTCGTGATCTATTAGTGAAAGATTTAATTTGTTTGCAGAAAATTGGATCTTTGGCAACTCTTCATAATCGCATTAAGAGTCTTGTTACAAGTGGTTATATTCGCTTAGTGACTGATGATGTAGATATTCGAAAAAAACATGTGGTAATAACAGCAAAAACGAATAAATATTTTGAAAAGTTATCTCTAGTGATCGATAAGAAAAAGCTTATATTTTGAAATAAATATCTGCAAAATATACCGATTTTTTTTGAGCATCTTTACATTGCGTTTGAAGATTCTGCATTGAATCAAACTGCTTCTGACAACCTGACCTTGGAATGGTAACTTGCGTAAATATTTAGGTATTTATATTTTATTTTTGGTCACATTAGTTACCTGCGATATGGTGTGGCTTTTGGTGGTTGCTAAAAATCTTTATCATGATGAGATGGGGGATTTAATAGCAGCCGATCCCAAGCTACTCGCAGGGATTGCTTTTTATCTTTTGTATGCACTGGGCGCTATTATATTTGTCGTTGACCCAGCACTCAAAAAACAATCACTATCATCCGCATTCAGATATGGAGCTTTATTTGGTTTCTTTTGCTATATGACTTATGACCTTACGAATTTAGCAGTTGTGAGAGATTTTCCAGTTCGTTTGGCTTTTATTGATATGGCTTGGGGAACTTTTTTAACGACGATTTGCTCTGGCTTTACGTATTGGATTTTTTTTAGTAGGTTTAAAACGGCAGATATCTAATCAACGATATGTTGTCTTCTAGCAAGTTGGATTGCCGCTTGTACTTCAAAATATAGCAAAATCTTGTCCTAATCTGGGTAAGCCCGCGGAGTGATTTTGCTAGGGAGTTGATGAAAGATAAGCCTGATTTTTGAATGGCATCTGTAATACCAGTATTTGTGCTGATTGGAGCTTTGTTTTAATCAGATAGTGATTGGTTGCATGACTAACAAATATAGACTCATTCTTGGTTAATGTCTCAGTACCTTCCAGAATGCTACCTTGCATCATTACCAAAAAAATACCAGCCGATAATTCGGGGACTTCTAATTGATAACTACTCTCTGGAGGCATTTTTAATACCCGTATAGCCAAGCTCGTTTTTGTTTCTACATGAATATCCTCAAGCATGGGATGCGCGATTTGTTGTAACTCTTTTAACGAATCTAGTGGAATCGAAGCAGACGTGAAATGGTGTTTGGGGCCCTTTTTAAAATGCGTCATTTGAGCAGGTAGGAACTTTGCTCCAAAGTCATGACTGCAACGCAGGGTTAAGTAGTGTAAGCCATGATTTCCGGCAATAATTGGGCCATAACCCGTATAGGCCCCCGCATAGTGAACTACATACGGGTTAATTGGGTGTTTTCCAAATTGCCCAGAACCTTCGATAAAAACTTGAAACTGATTTTGCATATGAAAATGCAAGGGGTTAACCACCTTTGCAAGTTGCTTAATTAAATAAGATTGTGGTGATAATTCGGGATCTTTTTCAGGGCTAAAGTAATCATGGCGTTCATATTTGAGGCCATTATCATGCTCATGATATTGAAAATTTTCAGTAGATTTTTGAGCTAATTTAACCGCCATCATTCAATTTTCGCACCAGATTCTTTAACACGCTGACCCCATTTTTGGTATTCGACTTTTATAAATTCTTCAAATTCACTAGGGTTCTTACTCATTAAAACTTCTGAACCAATACCGAGCATTCTTTTTACAATTTCTGGATCTTCTAGAGCTGCATTTAATTCTTTGTGTAAGCGATCCACGATTGGCCTTGGGGTGCCTGCTGGAGAGAAAAGTCCTAACCAAGCACCTCCATTAAAACCCTTTAAGCCTAACTCATCGACTGTCGGCACATCCGGAGCAAAAGATGTCCTTGTTAGTCCACCAGTTGCTAGGGCTTTCAGTTTGCCGGATTTGATATGGGGCATAAGGGTTAGGACAGTATCAAAAGTAACATCGACTTGTCCACCAATTAAGTCTGTTTGAGATTGAGAGCTACCCTTATATGGGATATGGGTCATCTTAATCTCTGCTTGACTTGTAAGCATACTCATCATTAGATGACTGGTGCTACCATTGCCGATCGATGCGAAGGTATATTTACTCGGTTCCAGTTTTGATTTTTCAATTAAATCTTGCATCGAATTCAGTCCTGATTTGGGATTAGTAACCATGACATAGGGTAACCAGGACACCAACCCAATCGGGGCAAAACTTTTACGAGAATCGTAATTCAATTTGGCATACAAATGGGGATTTGTAGCAAAAGGAGCTGTTGCGCTTAATAAAAGAGTATGTCCATCCGGAATAGCTTGAGCAGCAATGCCTGCACCTAAACTACCACCTTGGCCGGGTTTGTTTTCAATAATAAAAGACTTCCCCAATTTATTAGTAAAACGTTCTGCTAAGATACGGGCAATTGTGTCGGTTGCTGTGCCTGGTGGAAATCCAACAATAATCGTAATATTTTTTTCGGGATAGTTTGCAAAACTTTGCGCTTGCGCTAGATGAAAACTCAAAGAAAATAACAAAATACTGAATATTTTTTTCATATTTGTAGTCTCCTAAGATTTATTTTTAAAGAGTATCACATTTCTCTATCAATCTGTCCTAAATGGAGTGCGGATTGAAAAAATGCATAATAGGGTAAAAATCATTATAAAAAAGGGAGATATTAATGCATTTATTCATTAAACAAGTTTGTATGGATTACATTTTGTGGAGCGTGCGATTGCCTAATCTAACTCAAAGAAAAATAGGACAAGTTCCAAATTGGTTAAGGATTTTATTATGGAGTATCAGCGCATTTCTATTACTAAATAGCGTTTTACCTGCTTATGCCCAAAGTTATCAAAATTATCCAGAAAGACCTGTGCGCGTTCTTAATCCATCATCACCTGGTGGGGGTGGTGATGTTATTGCGCGGATTGTAATGCAAGAACTTTCTAAAAAAATGAATCAAAATTTTATAGTCGATAATCGGCCTGGAGCAGCCAATATTATCGCCACTGAAATCGCTGCTAAAGCCACTCCAGATGGTTATACTTTATTACTAGGGACAACGGGGACCTTTGTTACGAACCCGTTACTATATGCAAAATTACCTTATTCCAATCAAAGTTTTGTCCCGATTGTGAATGCAGTCAATGCTCCTTTTATTTTATGTGTTCATCCGAATGTACCAGCGACTAATTTAACCGAGTTGATTGCTTATGCCAAAGCCAATCCAGATAAATTATCCTTTGCTTCCTTTGGTAAGGGTAGTTCCAACCACCTGGCTGGTGAATTATTTCAAATACTTACTGGTACAAAATTCATCCACGTGCCTTATAAAGGTGGTGCCCCTGGTATGGCTGCACTCCTAGCTGGTGATATTACGATGACATTTGATAGTGGCTTAACTTCGATTGCGAATATTCAGGCTAAAAAGATTCGCCCAATTGCTGTCGCTGCGCAGACGAGATTATCTGAATTACCAGATGTTCCTACTTTTACTGAAGCTGGCTTAGCTAATTTTCATGCCGGTTCTTGGTATGGCTTTATGGCTCCTGCAGGAACTCCCATAGAAATTGTACAAAAACTGAATGTGCAAATTAATCAAGTTTTGCGGACTCCCGAGATTACAGCGCGTATTAATCAGTTGGGTAGTTCTATTGTTGGTAATACTTCTGCCGAGTTTACACGCCAAATTGCATTAGAAAGTGAGGTTTGGAGTAGTGTGGTGAAGAAAGCAGGGATTGCCCCTGAGTAAGAAATATTTCGAATGGAAAAATATCTTGAAATCTAATCTGGATTACACAATTAAACGGGTAGAAGCTATTCCAGTTTCGCTACCGTTAATCAAGCCCGTCTTGATGGGTGATAACCAAGAAATCCGTTCTTCGGATTCCTTATTAGTCAGATTAGAAACTGTCGGTGGTGTGATTGGTTGGGGAGAGGCATCAGCCGCTCCGAAAATGACTGGTGAGACCCTTTTAGGGATGAAGCAATTAGTTGATACGCAGTTTTCTCAAATGCTGGTTGGGCAAAGCATAGTGGACTGGGCCATGGTGAATGATCAAATCCAAAATGGGATACCTGGTAACACAGGGGCAAAGGCAGCCTGCAATATTGCTTTGTATGACTTATATGGAAAATGTTGCAATATTTCTGTTTCAGACCTTTTAGGTGGTCAGATTAGAAGGCAGATTCCGGTCATGACTTTACTTGCCAATCCTACGATTCAGGAGGATTTGTTAGACGCGGCTCGTTATTATCAGGCTGGTATTCGTTTTTTTAAGTTAAAAATTGGAGTTAAGTCTGTTGAAGAAGAGATCGCTACTTTAAATGAATTAAGACGACTGTATGGCTCGGCTGTTTTTCTCAGTGCAGACGCCAATGCTGGATTATGTTTGGTAGATGCCAAGCTAATATTGCAAGGCATTGCACAAAGTAATTTACTATTCTTTGAGCAAGCTTTAGCTAGTGATGATTTAGATGGCTCAGTTCAGTTAGCTCAGTTACAGCATGCCCCTTTATGTGCAGATGAGTCGGCACACGATATTGCCCATATTATTCGTTGGCACGAGCACGGAGCTATTGCCGGAGTTAATTTAAAGACCATCAAATTTGGTGGGATTGGAGGAGTATCTACTGCCGCCAAAGTGGCGCATGCGTTATGTCTAGAGGTTAATTTAGCATCTAAGGCTGGCGAATCTAGTCTGGGAACTTCGGCTTTGATTCATCTGGCGTATACGGTTCCAAGTATCAACTGGGGGGTAACGCCGAGTTGCCAATATTTACAAGAAGATATTGTCGATCAAAAAATAGTGATTGAAAATGGGAGTGTCATTTGTCCGACAGGGCCTGGACTTGGGGTTAATATCAATGAAAAGATAGTGAATAAATACCGTATTGAGCATTTATCATAAATGATTAAAGAGCATTGATGAATCAATTGGTGGATAAGGGTATGAAAATAGATGACGAATATATGATGGGTATTTTTTAGTATGTCCAATTTACCGCTTTCACATTTAATGGTTATAGACATTGGTAATAGCTTAGCAGGAGCCTTTGCTACTAAGTTATTAGCTGATTTTGGGGCGACGGTAGTGGTGATTGAGTCTAGCGCTGGCTCACCTATACGAAAACTGATGTCAGATGAACTCCGGCTAAAGTGGTGGCATGCCATAGGGAAGAATAAACAATCAGTCCTAATAAATCCTATGAGTCCACAAAGTGATGCAATATTGCTTCGGATCATGGAAGAAGTTGATATCATTTTTACGGATATTGGTCCATTGGGTTGGTCTAATTGCCCGTGGTTAGGGAAATTAGACCAATTAAATCATCAACCTTTAGTGGTTGACTTATATGCAACTGGTATTGATTTACCTCATGAATGGCAAGGAACGAGCTCGGCAGTTTTTACAACTGCCATTACCGGTATGATGCATTTGACTGGCTGGGAGGATGGTCCGCCAGTATCTGCGGAAGTGCCGATTGCTGAATATCTGGCGGGTATGATGGCAGCCATGGGTGCCATAGCAGAAACCAACTTCACTAAAATTCATCAAACTCAACCCAGAAATATTTCTATGGCGATGCATGAAGCAGTTTTAAGAATGATTGAATGGCAATTGCCAATTGCTTCGTTACAGGGTGCGCCAGTTTCGCGGAACGGTAATAATTTTCCAATGAATGCAGGTATTTCTAATATGCCTAAAACAAAAGATGGTCAATACATTGCTATATCTGCGGCTAATCAGGATGTTGCATTAAGACTTTTAAGGTTGATTGGCGGCCAATCGCTAGCAGAAGATCCTAGGTATGCTACTCCGGCAAATCGTGCTGAGAATATGGACGAAATTTATGATTTATTGAATGAGTGGGTAAGTACAAAGACACGAGCGGAGATATTAGAATTAGCGCAGCAGGCTGATGTTGTAGTAGGTCCAATTTATAACGCCAAGAATGTCTTAGAGGATCAGGCAATTCGGGAGCGCGGATATATTCAGGCAAGGCAGACGATGGATGGTCAAGATTTTTGTGAAGTAACCTGTATTCCAAGTCTACAAAAGAAAGGTTTGAAGATAGAGGCCGCACCTATCTTAGGAGCAAACACCAAAGAATTTTTAACACAATTAGGAATTACTGAAATGCAATATCAAGAATTAGCTAGTCAGGGTATTATTGGACAGGCGGCTTAACGAATGAGAAAAAAGATACGCTGGCCAATTCAATCCCTTTTATTCATTCCAGCTAACCGCGATGATTTTATTTCTAAGGCCTCAAGGTACGAGCCGGATGCTGTTATTTTAGATCTAGAAGATGCTTTACCAAAATCACAATTACCTGCAGCTAGGCTTCGGATTAAAGAACAGATTCAATTATTGTCTACAAATCAGATAAAAGTTTTTGTACGAATAAATTCGATGAGTGAGGGTGGTCTTGATGACTTGCAGCATCTAGTTTGCAAAGAATTAACAGGCATTGTAGTGCCTAAAATAGAGACTATTGAAGAGGTACAACTTTTAGATCAAACATTAAGTTATCAGGAAGGTTTGCAGCAAATTGCCCAGTTTAGTATTGATATCATTGCTTTACCAGAAACTGCTCTAGGTATTTATCACAGTTTCGAAATTGCTAAGGCAAGTCCGAGGATTCAGAGTGTAATGACGGCTGTTAGCGGCCCAGTCGGGGGAGACATTGCAAAAGCCGTTGGTTATGAAGCAACACGAGACGGTTTAGAGCAGCTTTATGTAGAAGGTAAAACTGTTCTAGCGAGTAAAGCTGGTAGAGCGCCATATCCAATTGCTGGCATTATTGGTGCTGATATGAATGATTTGCAATATATTGAAGAACTAATCAAAAGGGCTAAATCGATTGGTTTTACGGGAGTTGCTCTAATACATCCCAAGCATGTTGCTATTGCAAACCGAATTTTTCGTTTAACAGTGGAGGAAGTTACTTACCATCGCGCGTTAATTGAGTCTTATGAAGAAGGTATTAAAAAAGGCTTAGGGGCTGTCCGATTTAGAGATGCGATGATTGATCAAGCGATGTATGAGCGATCGATGGAACTGCTTTCGAATCAAACATGAACCAAACAAGTAAATCCATTGACTCATATAGTGCCTTGCCACTAGCTGGGTTAGTTGTGCTAGAGTTAGGCACAATTATTGCAGGCCCATTTGCAGGAAGTCTTTTAGCTGATTTGGGCGCTTTAGTGATTAAGATTGAGCAGCCCAATCAAGGAGATGGGTTAAGAAATTCAGGACCGGCGATTGATGGTGTTTCAATTTGGTGGGGAGTTGCCTCTAGAAATAAAAAATGTATAAGTTTAGATTTGAAAAGTGCAATTGGCCATCAGACGTTTTGTCAGTTAATTGCTAAAGCAGATGTATTAATTGAGAACTATCGACCTGGGGTTTTAGATCGTTTAGATTTGAGTGTTCAGAAGATGCATTTGATGAATTCGAAACTGATTGTATTGAGTATTTCAGGATATGGTCAGGAGGGCATCAATTCACAAAAGCCTGGCTTTGGAAAAATTGCAGAAGGTTTAAGTGGGATTGTGCCATTGACAGGTAAGACTACTGAACCACCTTTATTTACTGGGTTTTCTTTAGCAGATACCAGTGCTGGTTTATATGGAGCCTTTTTAATTAACGTGCTTTTGGCAAAAGGGTCTGAGGCAAAAAATATTCATTTAGATTTAGCCCTCTATGAGCCTTTGCTAAAGATGTTAGAGTTCCAGTTTCATACCAGTGATGACCTTGAGCGAACGGGCTCGAATCATCCTTATAGCTGGGGCATGAAGTCATTTAGTGAGCGTTTGCCAGCATTTCAAACCCTTGATAAGAAATGGGTACAGTTGCGGATTGATCAAAATGCTGCAACAATTATTTTGCAGGAATGTGGAATTTTGCCTGATGAAAAGATGGCAGATTTAGAAATAGACCGAGTAATTTGTGCATGGCTTAGTACTTATCGATGTGAAGATGCTTTGGAATTGTTGGCATCCTTACAAATTGCCGCATGCCAAATTCAGGATGGACAATCAATTGCTCAGCAGGCATATTTTGCGATGCGAGGAGATATAGAACTGGTGAAGCATCCTGGGCTAGGCCAATTTCCAGTTCCGGGTTTTTTTCCGAAGTATGCCAGAACTGTTAATCATACGAAGTTTAGAGCTACTGAGATTGGTGCAGATAATGATTTTATTTTTAGAGAGTTTCTTCATTTGAGTGAGATAGAAATCTCACAAATTAAAGCCCATCAAAAAACTTAATTTTCTAGTTTTACTCTAATTTAATTTGTGCTTGTTTGATTAATTTCTCATATTTATTTGCTTCGATTTGGACAAATTCTTGAAACTCGCTCACTGTATTGATTGGTACGGCGATACTATCAGCCTCAAGTTGGTTTTTAACATCGGGATTACTTAAAAAAAGATTAATTTCACGATTTAATTGATCAATAATGGGCTTCGGTGTGGCTTTTGGAGCAAATAGGCCGCCCCACACGGTAAAGCTAAAGCCGGGTAAACTTTCTGCGACAGTTTCTATTTGTGGCAGGATGCCAATTCGTTTTGGTGTAGTAACTGCAATCACTTTTAATTTTCCACTTTTAATTAGTGGGATGGCAGTTGATGTACTTGAGAAAAATAGATTAACTCGGCCACTGAGAAGATCTGGTAAGAGATTACTAATTCCTTTATAAGGGACATGGACCATTTTTGAATTGGTGCCTATTTCAAGAGCAACTGCTGCTAAATGTCCTGGCGTTCCTTGCCCAAGAGAAGCATAAGATAGTGCGTTCGTATTTTTCTTTGCCAGTTGAATTAACTCCGTTAAATTATTAAAGCTTGCATCCATTGGAGCAACGATTACGAGTGGTGCATTTCCCATTAGAACAACTGGAATCAAATCTTTCAGGGCATCGTAGCCTAGATCTCTCATTAAAAGACGGTTGACAATGATTTCTCCAGTTTGACCGACTAAAAGAGTATGTCCATCTGGTTTTGCATTAACGACTACCCGCCCACCGATAGAGCCATTTCCCCCGGGTTTGTTTTCAACAATGAGGGGTTGTTTAAAGCTCGGGTAGAGTTTTTCACTCGACAGTCTGGCTAGGCGATCACCCATACCACCCGGACCGTAAGGGACTACGAGGGTGACAGCTTTTTCTGGATAAATTATTTGTGCATTAAGTAGGGTGCTAGCCAGACTCATCATAAACACAATAATGATTTGCAAGCTCTGTGGGAGGTATTGATTGTGATTCATGATGAATTTTCCTTCGTCAATTGATATCAGGTGAAAGATCGGCATTCGAGAGGCGAGTTTTAATCACCTAATTTGATATTGGATTTTTGAATAACGCTACTCCATTTGGCTGACTCTTGTAGTAAAAACTCTTTAAATTCTTTTGGACTTGAAGCAACTACTTCAAAACCTTGTGCTTCGATCCCTTTTTTGACTGTCGGTTCTAGAATGATTTGAGCAGTCATTTTTTGAATCTCTTCGATGATTTGAGTTGGGGTACCTGTTGGTGCTACTAGTCCTAACCAGCCCTCGATGATTAGATCAGGTAAACCATCCTCGGTTAAAGTAGGGACATCTGGAAATTGTACAACGCGTTTTTTGGATGCTACAGCAATGAGTTTTAGTTTGCCAGATTTAATATGGTTAATTGCAGAGGGTAGTGGTACAAACATGAAATCTGTATTACCAGCCATCACATCTGTCATCGCTGGAGTATCACCCTTATTGGGAATATGGTTTAGTTTGATAGCTGTTTTTAGGGAAAGTAATTCAGCCGCAAGGTGTTGAAGATTACCAACTCCAGCCGAACTATAGTTGAGTTCAACAGCAGATTTTTTTGCATACTGAATGAGTTCTTGAACATTTCGAACAGGTAATTTAGGATTTGTAACAAGCGCAAAGGTTATTGATGTCGTTTGAGAAATTGGAGCCAAATCTTCCATGGCTTTAAAGGGTAAATTTTTATAAACAAATGGGTTAATTACCATCACACTGGGTACTGCGATACCGAAGGTATAGCCATCAGGGCTCGATTTTGCAATTAAATCCATGCCGATATTACCATTTGCACCTTGTTTATTTTCTACGATGACAGAAGTCTTCCAGGACTCGGTCAGTTTTGATGACAGGACTCTGGCAAAAACATCGACAGAGGAACCTGGTGCTTGGGCAACAACTATTCTTACGGAGCGGCTTGGATAGTTCTGGGCATTCACTTGTAGAGTAATACCAAGCAATCCAAGGGTTACCATTAGCATACTGAATAATTTGAGTAATAGGTACTGTGCCTCCAGATGGTAGTTTATTGGGGAGATTTTTACAGAGTTACTCGTCATTACAAGCCTTCTTTCTGAATGGAGCAAAAATTTCTATTAAAAAATCGAGCGAATCAATTGCGTTTTTAATGTAGTTAGTTAATTCAATTATTTATTGAGTACGTCTGGATTTGCCAGTCTCAGTGGTAAATTATTGGCAAAGAGGTGGACCTGTTCAAAAGCTTCTCCAAAATACATTTCAAAAGTATCATGATCTGCCCATCCCAAATGGGGCATACAAATGACGTTAGGCATCTCTAGTAAGGGGTGTTTACCATCTAAAATAGGCTCATTTTCATACACATCAACAGCCGCATATCCAGGCCTTCCAGCATTTAAAGCATTCTCTAGGGCCCCAGATGCAATCAGCTCAGCACGGGCTGTATTAACAATTAACGCAGTTGGCTTCATCAGAGCTAAGTCCGATTCCTGAACAATTCCTTGTGTTTCTTTTGAATACCGTAGGTGTAGACTAATTACATCAGCACTTGAAAAAAAAGATTCTTTTGAATCAGCTACGCCATAGCCAAGGGACTTAGCCTTATCTAGAGAAGCTTTTCTACCCCAGACTACAATTTGCATACCCATTGCTTGGGCAGATTTAGCAACAATTTCTCCAATGACTCCAAGACCAAAGATACCCAGCGTTGAACCATGAATACGGTGCGATAAAGTAATTGGAAATTGTCCTGCTTGCATGCGCGTTGCTTCTAGAACGACATTTCTTCTTGCTGCAAAAATTAAAGCGAGGGTTAATTCGGCAGGCGCTAAGGGGGATGAACCCACACCATGGGCTACAGGTATGCCTAGTTTAGTACATGCCTCAAAATCAATCATTTTGCTATGACGGCCCACTAGGGAGATGAGTTTAAGCTTGGGTAGTGCTTCTAGGATCGCCTGGGTAATTCGAATTCTTTCGCGGACAATGACGATCACCTCAGCTTGGATAAAGCGTTCAATCAGTTCTTTTTCTGATTTCGCAGGTTCAACATAGAGAGTTACGTCATGATCCTTGAGGTATGAGAAGCACTTTAAACTTTGAGCACAATTTTGATAATCGTCAGCAATAACTACTTTCACGGGAATCCTTAATTTTTTGCAGCTGTTAAATCGACCTGAACTTTGCAGCCTGGAACCAAGAACTTGCCAACCTCTAGAGTTGTTCTGGGTGGCGGAGAAGGAAAATATTCTTTCCAAATTTGATCAAAATAATAAAAGTCATTTAGGTCGGATAAGAATACTTGGGCTTTAACTGTGTCGGCCAAATCAAAGCCACCTTGTTGATACAGTTTTTGAAAATTATTCATCACAAAGCGCGTTTGTTTTTGAATTTCTGAGCCATAGAAGGGAAAGGCTGGATCTTGATGAGCTATTTGAATGAGAGGCGTTTTGTGATCTGACGCGATTTGTCCAGAGGCGTAAAGGGTATCATTAACAATGAGACCATGGCAAAAAGATGGCTGCTCATTGTTTTGTAAATGAATTTCTTTTTTAGGTGTGTTGGGTAAAACGCCCCATAAATCGATTTCGATACGACATCCTGGCACTAATAATTTTTGCACCTCAACAATCGTTCTTGGCACAGAGTGATGAAAATAGTCTTTCCATGCTTGATCGAAATAATAGAAATCATTGAGATCTGTTAGAAAGATTTGAGCTTTTACAACATCTTTGAAATCACAGCCGGCTGAGTCAAAAACGCTTTGTATATTATTGAGAATATATCTAGTTTGCTTTTGAATATTTGACCCATAGTAGGGAAAAGCAGGATCTTGTATCGCCTCAGGAGCGACGCCAGTTTGGTAGTCTGACGCGATTTGTCCGGCAGCATAGAGAACATTTTCAATTAGGATACCTTGCGAATAGTGGGCCATTGGTGTAGGGGTTTTTGCCCCAATGATGACTTGCCGAGGCACCTGTGACTTTACCCCCCAAAGATCAATTTCTACTTTACAACCAGGGACTAAAAGGGCGCCGACTTCTACTGTAGTTCTAGGAGGTGGTACAGGAAAAAATTCTTTCCATATTTGGTCAAAGTAGTAGAAATCATTTAAATCTGTTAGAAACACTTGTGACTTAACGACATCTTTAAAGTCGCTACCAGCACTTGCAAAAACCGACTGAAGATTTTGTAAGATATATCTGGCTTGCTTTTGAATAGTTGATCCATAGTAGGGGAAAGCTGCAGCTTGTTTAGCCTCTGATGGAACCCCAGTTTGATAATCGGACGCTATTTGTCCTGCCGCATAGATCGTATTGTGATGGAGTACACCTTGGCAATAATGGGCCATAGGCGTTGGAGTTTTTGCACCTTTTAAAATTTCGTTATTCATAATTTGATCTCTTTATTTGGACGGATATCAATCACTGGGTTGGTAGGATAGGGCTTTACAGATCATCAATTTTTATTCTCCAGCTATTCAGATTGTCCATTTTCTAATGAACAAAACCTTTATCACTTAACCACTGTTGAATAACGGCAGCAATATCCTGATTGTTTTTATCCATCATAAGCATATGGCTATTGCCTTTAATGCCTCGCTCTGGAAGATTAATTAGTTCAGGTTTACCACCGGCTTGTCGCATTGCATCTTGAAACTTCATGTTATTAGCCCGAATATTAGGCCATCTTGAATCTGATTCAATAAAGTCACCATAGATACTGACATTAGGGATATTTCTTAACGCAGCCACTTGTTTTGCATCTCCAACACCTGCTGGTTCTACTAGGATAAGAGCTTTCACTTTATCTGGCCGTGCTTGTGCTACCCGATATCCAAAAGGTCCAGATTGCGAATGAACAAGGATAATACACGGGCACACCTTATCCACTAGTTCAATATATGCAGCGATGGTAGGTTCGTCTGTACTGGTCCAGCGTGGCACCACTTGCTTAGTAAAATTGTCATAACCTGCCAAAGGGAATTGGTTCCCTGGCAGGGGTTTCATTTTGGCAGGATCTTTGTTGTAACTACCGGGGCCATCACCGATCCGAAAGCGCTCAAAAGGATTTTCTTTGGTTAAAAAAACTGGGCTTGTTTTAGTGATTTCAGGATACATAGCCCAGCCTGAGCGACCTCTTTCTACGGCATCACTATTAAAGACAGCCCAGCCTTGTTTAATAAAATAATTGAGCCAACCTTCTCGCCCATCGGGTGTCGTTTCATAAGTCACTCCACTAAGGCCACCGCCGTGCCACATGAGAAGGGGTAATTTACCTTTTTGTTGTGCTGGGATAAAGTACTGAACATACATTTGTTCAACCTGATATAGACCATTGGGGTCTACTTTAGCTGGGACTCCACCGACTGTAAAAAGGACTTCTTGAATTGGTTTACCTGAAATCAACACTTCTTTTCCACCGACATGAAAAGAGCCCATTTCTTTTAGATGAATCGATTGATTTGACGATGGCAGAGCAGAGCAGGCCACTAAAGAAGAAAAAAATAGCGCATAGTAGCTGATTTTTAATAAATTTACAGATGGCATTTGATTGTCTCTTTTATTCGTATTTTTCTATCTTAGCATTTTGTTAGTCTCGAAGGAAAAATTGACAAGATGTTGATTTAATCAAGGGTAATATTTGCTTTTTGGATAACGATTTTCCATTCCTGGATACCGGTTTTAATTTGTTGATTCATTTGTGCTGGGCTAGTATGAACTGTAGTCCACCCTTGTTCTAATAATTTGCTTTTGACATCTGGCATTTCAATAATTCTGCCCAGTTCGGCATTGATTTTTAGAATAATAGGATTGGGGGTGCCTGTGGGCGCTAAGATACCATACCAAGAGCCAATTTTATAGCCTGGCACACCCTGTTCGCGAATTGGTTTAATTCCTGCTAGAGCATCTAAAGACTTTTCGCCAGTAACGGCAATTGCACGCACGCGGCCAGATTTAATATGTTGGATGATTGACGGGACTGTTGAAAAGATGAGGTCAATTTCACCGGCGATGAGGGCGGTCGCTGCAGGTGCACCCCCGCGATAGGGGATATGATTAATTTGACTACCAGTTTGTTGGTTAAATACCTCTAGGGCAAGATGTCCAGTTGTTGTAATACCGGAGGATCCAGCATTGAGTTTGCCAGGACTTGCCTTAGCATGGGCAATTAATTCAGCGATATTTTTTACTGGTAATTGATTATTTACTACAAGAACATTTTCGACGTTCACTAAGATATCTACCCCTGCAAAATCTCTCTCCGAATCATAAGGTACTTTTTTCATCAAGCTTGGAAGAATTTCAATAGGGCCTACAGTTCCTAACAAAAGGGTGTAGCCATCGTTAGGTGCTCGGGCAACTTCTGTGGCTGCAATTACTCCGCCTCCTCCTGATTTGTTATCGACCACAATAGTTTGTTTCCAGGCTTCGCCAAGTTTTTGAGCAAGAATACGAGCTAAAATATCTGTAGCTCCACCGGGCGCGAATGGACTAATGATCTTCACTGGCTTATTGGGGTAGCTAGTGGCTGCATCTTGTGCGTAAGCCACTAAAGAGGTAGAACTGATTAGGCAGGTCAGGGCGAAAAAAATTTGCAGGGGGTTCATGTTGTTTGCGAAAGTATTTTTAAAAGGGGTTAATTAGTTATTTGATTCAATATCATCTTTTAGATGATGATAAGTGAAAAAGTAATATTGAGTATCAATTATGTTAAATTGACTCAGTTAAATTCACTCAGTTCAGTAGTCTCAGTTATGCAAACTTATTTGAAAAATATTAATTGCAAGTAATTACTCTTGTTTAATTAGTATAAGGTTCATTTGAATGACTAAATACCTTCGAGGCGTTTTGTTAAAGATTGCAAAAGAGTTGTTGAGTTTTGATGGAGATATGCTCAACCCATATTCATAAACGAAAGATTACATATGCGTTCATATTCGATGAACTCAACGACGAATGGTCTTGAGTTGGTTTTAAAAGAGGTTGATCAACCAAAGCCTGGACCGAAACAAGTTCTTGTAAAAGTT
This sequence comes from Thermoflexus hugenholtzii JAD2, assembly GCA_943325205.2. Classification (GTDB taxonomy): domain Bacteria; phylum Pseudomonadota; class Gammaproteobacteria; order Burkholderiales; family Burkholderiaceae; genus Polynucleobacter. The sequence goes on from CALPOM020000015.1 coordinate 15,388, forward strand.
AAGGCAGCGGGCTTAAATCGTGGCGAGTTTATTGCTGGGCATGGTTTGATTCAGGTTGGTAAATCGGTCATGTTAGGCATGGAGGCTGCGGGGGAGGTTGTGGCACTTGGCCAAGAGATGACGCATATTCCAATTGGGGAAGCCGTTTTTGGTCGAATGCGAGGAGCTTTTTCTGAGTATGCCTTACTAGATGATATTGAATTAATGCCCAAACCAGCTTTACTGTCTTGGGAACAAGCTGCTGGGATTCCACTATCTTGTATGGTGGTCTTTGATATGCTAGTTTTGCAGGGACGTTTAAAACCCAATGAGTGGGTTTTAGTGAATGGCGTCTCCTCCGGTGCGGGCGTTGCTACTTTACAAATGGCTAAGGCCCTTGGCGCAAAAGTGATAGGTACTTCTGGGTCTGAGCAAAAGCTAACTGTTTTGAATTCCTTAGGGCTTGACCATGGGATTTGTTCAAGGCAAGCTAATTATTATGACGAGGTCATGACTGTCACAAACGGCTATGGGGTCGATTTGGTTATTAACACGGTTGGAGGCTCGGTGTTTGCCCAAGCCATTCAGTGTTTAGCACTGCATGGTCGTTATGCCATGGTTGGCTATGTTGATGGACAGTTAGAGGCGAAAATTGATTTGAAGGCTTTACATACCAAGCGTTTATCGATCTTTGGTGTATCGAATAAATTACTATCACCAGCAGAGCGAGCCAAACCTTTAGAGCAATTTAGGCAGGATATCTTGCCAATATTGCATGCCGGCAGACTTACGCCGTGGGTTGATTGCGTATTTGATTTTGATAAACTACCGCAGGCTAGAGAGTATATGCAGTCGAATCAACATATTGGTAAGGTAATCATTCGGGTGTAGCCATCTTGGATGAATACATAATTGATTAACAATGACTTGAGTGGGGACTATAGAAAAATGATTGTACAAATTTTACGGTGTCTTTTAACTTGCACTATGCTTTTTCATGGGTTCAATAGTATGGCTCAATCAGCGAGCACGAATTTTCCGGATAAGCCCATACGCATTGTGGTTGGTTATGGGCCGGGTGGTGGGACAGATTTAGTTGCTAGGGCCTTAGCGCCTTCACTTACGAAAATTATCGGACAATCAGTCATTGTTGAAAATAAGCCTGGCGCTGGTGGCAGTACTGGAGCATTATTTGTGGCACAGGCCAAGCCAGATGGACATACTATTTTATTATCAAGTGCAAGTAGTGTCATCATTGCACCAACCGTCAATAAGAAGCTCTCCTATAAGTTGGGTGACTTTATTGCACTTACTCAATTGACAGTTGCGCCACTAATGATTGTAGTTAGTAAGGATCTACATGTTCGAACCGTTGCCGAATTAATTAAGTTAGCTAAAGCCAATCCAGATAAATTAAATTATGCGAGTTCTGGGATAGGTTCTGGCCCACATTTTGGGGGTGTGTTATTTAATGAAGTAGCTGGCACAAGGATGCTTCACGTCCCTTTTCGAAGTGGCTCTGCTTCTGCTGTATCGGTTGCTGCTGGCGAGACACAGGTAACCTTTGCCACCACTCCAAGCGTCTCAGCATTGTTACGCGCCGGGCAGGTCATTGGAATTGGTGTGACCTCTAGAGAGAACTATGCATTAGCGCCAGACTTGCCGGGCATGATTAAGGCGGGTTTACCGAATTATCAATTTTTACAATGGAATGGGTTATTCCTCCCATTAGGAACCGCTCCAGAAATTATTGATAAATTATTTATATCAGTCCAAGCAGCAATGAATACTCCCGAGGTAAAGCAAATTCTTGAAACTGATGGTACGGAAGTGGCTATATCTGCTTCGCCAACAGCCTTTGTGAGTTTTACTAGAAATGAATCCAAGTTTTTGGAAAAATTGATCAAAGATAGTGGATTGAAATCATTTGAATAAAATTTAAATATGGAATTGGAGTTATTTTGCAAGTTTTTGACGGCATTCGTGTTTTAGACATCACCAGAGTTTTAGCAGGGCCATATGCTTCCTATCAATTAGGTTTATTGGGTGCGGATGTAATCAAGATTGAGCCAGTTTTAAAGGGAGAATCAACTCGATGGCGTTCCGAGGGTGACGCAGCACTAGGTAATATAGGGATGTCACCCTCTTTTTTAACCCAAGGATCAAACAAGAAGTCTTTGACGATCAATTTAGATGAGAGTTTAGGACAAGAAATATTTTTAAAATTGGCACGAACTGCTGATGTAGTAGTTGAAAATTTACGTAGTGGTTCAATGGCAAAACGCGGTTTAGCTTATGAAAACATCGTATCCGTCAAACCAGATATTATTTATTGCTCGATGACTGGTTATGGTCAAACTGGCCCAAAATCTGCCTATCCTGCCTATGACAGTGTGATTCAAGCAGCGACTGGATTTATGAGTATCACTGGCACACCGGATAGTGGCCCACTCAAATCTGGCCCACCCGTAGTCGATTATGCAATGGGTATGGCTGGGGCTTTTGCTATTAGTGCGGCATTATTTGCAAGATCGAAAACTGGTCAGGGCCAATATATTGATCTTTCTATGCAAGATAGTTGTATGGCTTTGATGTCCAGTGTATTAACTGCCTATGTAAATACCGGTAATCCGCCTGGCTTGAGGGGAAATGAGGCGCCTAGTAAATCTCCAGCCTCGACCACATTTCAGACGAAAGATGGACTATTAGCAATCGCCATTAATGAACAGCATCAATTTGTTCATTTGATGCAGGCAATTGGTTTATCCGATATCTTGAATGATGAACGTTTTAATGATGCAGCGAAAAGACGACAGCATACTGAATTATTGCGGAGCGCAATCGGAAAAGCACTTCTACAAAATTCGGCAGAATATTGGGAGCCAATTATTAATCAGATGGGAGTACCAGCTGCTCGAGTAATGTCTATTCCCGAGATGATGGTAAGTCCTCAGGTTGCGGAGCGGCATTTTTTTCAAGGCTTTACCCAAGAAGAATGTGGTTTAGATCGTGATATTCGGGTACCGATGGCAGCTTTTCAGTTTAAAGATGGCGGGCCCAAGTTACGCAGTCCACCACCTCGAATCGGTCAGCACACAGAAGATATATTGCAAGAATTGGGTTATACAAAAGAACAAATTTCAGACTATTCTGATGCCGGAATTATTTGAATACTGATTACTAGAAGTTTTGCGGTTAAATAGATTGTTTGATGTTTGCCACAATAATTTGTAATATCTGGATAATAACTACAAGAGCTAAAGGCGATAGATCGAGCATGCCTAGTTTAGGAATCTTGTCTCTGATAGGCCCAAGTATTGGTTCTACCAAAAGGCCCAAGAACTGTTGAGTTGGACTAAAGTTGTTGACCCAAGAAAATATGATATGAATAATAACAATCATCATCACTCCGGAAAGAATGAGATCGATTAATTCAAAAATTGCTAAGATAATAACTGCACTAAAAAGTTGTCGGGAGCCACTGAGAATCCAGATGATGAGTACTTTGCCAAGGATGATTAAAAATGCGGCACTGATGCTAGCAACATCGATTTTCCCTTTGGTGCCCAGTAAATTTCGAAGAGGCTTAATGATCCAATCCGAGACAGGGTATAGATAGCTCATTAAGGCATTACTCGATTGCGGATGAAAGCCGATGCGTAGCCAAAAAACGTACGCGCGTAAGAGGCAGGCGCCTGCAACGATGGTTGTGACAATACTTAAAAGAAGATGAATAATTTGAATGATCATCTATTCATTGTAAGACTTTCTGCGTACTTTGCTGATTTAGTTTGAGTAAATTGTTGGTTTTTTTGAAGGTTATTGGTTTTAAGATTTTAGGGTATTGGGTGTTGCAAACTATTGTTTATTATAGGTTTTTTTAATTTTTTAGGGCTTTTTTTTGAGTAAGATAACTTCTATTTAAGATTGGCAAAGAGGATGAATCAGAGTTCTGAGGTGAAAAGTAATAACAAGTGGATTATTGGGATCGTTGGAACTGGCACGATGGGGAAGGGAATTGCCCAAGTCGCTGCTAGCGCCGGTCACTTAGTATTTCTTTATGACGCACGTCCGGGAATTGCGCAGTTAGCCGTAGAGCAGATTGGGGGCGCATTAAAAAAACAAGTCATCAAAGGTCGACTTGAGCAAGCTGCTCAAGAATTGATGGTCCAACATTTAAAGCCTATTGATCATCTGCAGGCCTTAGCAAAGGTTGATTTGGTTATTGAGGCCATTAGTGAAGATCTTGAGTCCAAGCAAAACTTATTTAAGGACCTTGAAGCATTAGTTGATTCTTCTACAATTTTGGCTTCGAATACTTCCTCGATATCGATTACTGCCATTGCCAATGGTTTAAGTAATCCAAAGCGCCTAATTGGAATGCACTTTTTTAATCCGGTACCTTTGATGCAACTCGTTGAAGTCGTGCTAGGAGCGCAGACAGATCAGTTTGTAGCAGACATAATTACACAATTAGCAAGGTCTTGGGGTAAAACCGCCGTGCAGGCCAAATCGACGCCGGGCTTTATTGTGAATCGAGTAGCCCGACCATTTTATGCTGAGGCTTTAGCATTGTTGCAAGAGAGGGCCTGTACACCGCAGCAAATAGATCAGGCTTTGCGTGATATTGGTTTTCGGATGGGTCCTTGTGAACTGATGGATCTGATTGGCCATGATGTCAATTATTCAGTGACGAGTTCAATGTTTGATGCAAATTATGGCGATCGGCGTTATGTTCCTTCGATTGTTCAAAAAGCTTTGGTGGATGGAGGTCGGCTAGGGCGTAAATCGCAGATGGGCTTTTATGAGTACTCTGCGGGATCGATGATCAAGGCTCAGGATTCTGGGCTTGATCAAGAAATTCACTCGCATGCAATAGCGCATGAGGTAAAGATTACTTTAGTGGGTTCGAGTTTACTCGTTGACTGTTTAGGCAAACTATTGAAGCGTGCCGAAGTCCCCTATTTAGAAGATCCTCAGGCACATTGGCAAGGCTTACGGATTGGTGAACTCGATTTAATGATGACTGATGGTCGCAGTGCAACGCAGGTTGCTGCCCAGACGGGTAATCGATCATTGGGGGTAATAGATTTGCCATTAAGTTTTTCGAGTGGGAGTTCTTTAGCGATCAGTTTTGCAACGACTGTATCCCAAAAAGATCGAGATATGGCTGCTTTAGTGATGAAAAAATATGGTATTCATTTGATGGAGATTGCAGATACACCTGGATTGATTGTGGGAAGAACAATTGCGATGTTAATCAACGAAGCTGCAGATGCTGTGCAGCAAGGAGTGAGTGATAAAGCAAGCATTGATACCGCGATGCAATTAGGAACAAGCTATCCCATGGGGCCATTTGCTTGGTTAGAAATGATCGGAATTCAAGCCGTAGTGGTGTTATTAAATCACTTATTTGAAGCCTACCGCAGTGATCGTTATCGAATTAGTATCTTACTTCAAAAGGATTACTATACCGACCAACTAAGCAACTTAAAAAATTTTTAGGATTAATTAATTTTTGCTCCAGCCTGTTGCACAACTCTGGCCCAACGTGGCAACTCCTTAGTTAAAAATTGGCTAAACTGTTCCGCATCTAAGTAAGCTGGCTCTGCACCTTGATCTAACATTTTTCTTTGAATTTCTGTTGATTCAAGAGTATCTCTAAAAGTTTGATTTAATTTTCTAAGAACTTCCGAGGAGACACCTTTTGGAGCCAATATTCCATAAAAGCCAACTACATCAAAATTGGCAACACCAGACTCAATGACGGTTGGCGTATTGGGAAGTGCTGGGCTTCTTTTGAGACTAGTAACTGCTAGAGCTTTTAGTCTTCCCTGCTTGGCATAATTTGCGGCTTGGGGAACTGATTCTGCCATAAACTGGACGTGTCCTGCCATCAGGTCTGTAAAAGCTGGAGCACTCCCTTTAAATGGAATATGTACTAATTTGATACCGGTCTCGCTATTTAGCATTTCCGGAACTAAATGTGAGATACCGCCATTTCCTGCGGAACCATAATTTAATTTGCCTGGATTAGCCTTGGCGTATTGGATAAATTCTTTAAGGGTTTGAACTGGAACAGTATTGTTGACAATCAGCGCAAGCGGTTGTTGAGCAGTTCTTGCAATTGGTTGAAAATCTTTGACGATATCGTAGGGTAATTGTGAATAGACTGCCGGATTAATGACCATAGTACCAGTATTCGCTAGGAGCAAGGTATAGCCATCTGCAGGGGACTGGGCAACAAAAGCAGCACCGATTGAGCCACCTGCACCAGATTTATAGTCGATAATAATTTGTTGTCCAAGGTTTGTTTGTAACTGTTCTTGTAAAAGGCGGATATGGGCATCTAGTGGACCACCGGCTGGAAAGCCAATAATAATTTTGACGGACTTGTCTGGAAAAGCAGCCGCGGCATTATTGATCAATAAAGGCTGGATTATCGCTACTAGGGTCAGGTTACATAAAACGGCGTATATTTTTTTCATAAATAGTATCTCAATTGTTGGGAGTATGATTTTTAATCCACTTTAATTTGATGTTCTTTAACTAAACGATCAAACTTATTTTTTTCATCCATAATAAATTTAGCCAATTCCTCTGAACTAGTCGTAGTGACTTCACCACCCTGATCAGCAAAACGTTTTTTCATTTCTGGCGTATTTAAATAACGGATTGTTTCTGCCCTAAGTTTTTCAAGGACATCTTTTGGTAATCCTTTAGGCCCAAAAAATGCCTGCCATTGCCCGGCAACAAAACCTGGAAAACCCGCTTCTGCGACTGTTGGAATCTCTGGTAGGAAACTTAGACGATCTTTACTCATCACTGCGATTAACCGCAATTTACCACCTTTCACAAAGGGGTAGGTTGACAGCATAGCAATTGATATAGCCTGCGATTGACCACCGGCAACATCTGTTAATGCTGGCGCACCACCTTTATATGGAATAAAGGTAAAAGCCACTTTTGCTCTAGCGCCAAGCTCTATGCCAGCAAGATGGGATGCACTACCACTACCTAGCATAGCGTAATTAAATTTTGCTGGATTATTTTTGGCATAGTTCAGTAGCTCTGTGACTGAAGTAATTGGTAGCGCAGCATGAACTGCTAAGCCGAATGGTGAGCTAACAAGCATAGTAATCGGAGTGAAATCGGTGAGAGGATCAAATGGTGTATTTACTAGCGAACCAAAAGATGGATTTGTAATTAAAAGTATATGGCCATCAGGCGCTGATTTAGCCACAAAATCAGCGCCAATATTGCCATTTGCTCCAATTTTATTTTCGACAATAAATGCTTGTCCAAACTGTTCTTGCAGTTTGGCGGCTAACTGTCTAGCAACCGTATCTGTTGCCCCTCCTGCCGCCCATGGTACGATGATTCGAACTGGTTTGATAGGCCATGTTTGGGAAAAAGAAGGAGTATAGAGTGTGCTAGCGAGAAGCCCTAGAAAAACATGAATGAGGTTTTTTTTGAAGTGTAGCGTTGGATTAATAATCATTTTTATGTTTCGATAAAGTGTGGTGTTCGATTTTGAGGTGAGCTATTCAACTTTCATCTATGTCACGGCTATATTCCTGTTGCAGGTTTTGGGTGATTGATTTGATTCGAAGAAAGACTTCTGGCATCCAACGATTGAGATCATTGATCCGATCAATTATCAGTTTTAAAACGCTGCCTTGGCGATACAGAATAATACCCTCTGGAAAGATTTGCGCACCATTTGGTGCGAGTTGAGAAAACGGGTTCAAAGAGATCTCCTTTTATACATTTTTTATTTGTCTAACTAAATTGCTTTATAAAATAATACCTGATTGTATTTTTACTGGTTACAAATTTTATGAGTAAGAAGGATAAGAAACCTTTACATCAGCGCAATTTTTTACACAAGAGACGCGTCTTGATTTAATATATTAAAAAATATAGGAGACTTTGGTGTTCATTCAAACTACCAGGCAGTTGTTTCGTCTAATCCCTGTTCAATTAAAGAATGATGGTTATTTGCTGATGGCTTGGGCCATGATATTTAATATGTGTTTATTGAGTGTTGCGCTGATTTCTCAAGCGAGTGCACAATCTTTACCGAATCACATTCGAATCATTATTCCTTTTGCTCCAGGTGGCCCTACTGACGTGATGGGTCGTTTGGCAGCTGAAAGTCTTGCGCAACATACCAAATCAACTGTTATCAACGAAAATAGGCCAGGAGCAAATGGTTTAGTTGGAGTGAACTTCATGAAGCAAGGTTCAGTGGATGGCTCTAATTTATTATTTGTCAGTTCTGGAATGATCACCTTTAGTCCGCTTTTAGATAAGGCCCTCAGTTATGATCCACAAAAAGACTTAGTTCCAATTATTTGTTTAGCGCAGACGGATATTGGAATTATTGTAGCTAATCAAGTACCAGTAAATAATCTTAAGGAACTTGTTGCGCTGGGTAAGAACTCTTCTTCTACGCTGAGTTTTGGGTCGGCTGGGCATGGCAATATTTTGCATGCTTATATTGAGTTATTAAAGGATGCCACAAAGATTCATTTATTACACGTTCCTTATAAGGGTGCTTCACCATCATTTACGGATGTTTTAGGTGGGCAAATATCTGGAATGTTTATTAGTGTTGCATTAGCAGAGCAGGCCGTGAAGTCTGGGAAGGTTAAATTACTCGCCTTGGTCGGTAAAAGAAATTCTAGTTTTCCTGATGTGCCAACGATCACAGAGCAAGGATTTCCTGGGGTTGATACCTTACCCTGGTTTGCTATTATGGGTCCAAGGGGAATGACGCCAGAAACAGTTCAATTGGTTGCTAATAGTATTGCTCCTGTAGGGGATGAGGAGTTGAAGCGGAAGATTACAGCAGCAGGATCTAGCCCATTACTTTTGACTGGTGCGCCATTCGCGCAACTGATTAAAAATGAAAGTGCGATGTGGAGTAAGTTAATTACGGACAAAAAAATTACATTGCCATAATAATACTTCTAAAGATTTTAGAAGATTTGTAATTACATCAATATAAGGAAAAAGTATGTCAGGAACAGTTCGTCGAGTAGTTACTGGACACGATGCACAGGGTAAAGCCATTGTTATATCTGATGGGCCTGCGCCGTATGTTCACACCATTGCCATGCGACCTAATTATTATTCGACAGATATTTTTAGAACAAGTCAAGCGCCTGCTCAGATCGTTGCATTACAGGAGGAAACAACCCTTGGTCCCAGAAGACAATTGCCGACCAAGAATGGGAGTGTTTTAAGGGTTAATCATTTTCCGCCAGACTCGACGAGTAGTCTAAACGTTACAGAGTCTAAAGCCTTGTTTGCCGCGTTGGGTAATGAGTCTGGAAGTACCTTTGGTAAGTCAGGTCGCCACCCTTTAATGCACCGAACACAGACGATTGACTATGCCATTATTTTATCTGGTGAGATAACCATGTTGTTAGACGATACGGAAGTCTTACTCAAAACTGGGGATATATTAGTTCAATGTGGTACAAATCACGCTTGGACAAATCGCTCTAATGCACCTTGCACGGTTGCTTTTATTCTTCTCGATGGCCAATATGATGAGGATCTTCAACATATAATTGCTGAGCATTGATTACACTCTCCTACTTAATTTTCAGGATTAGTTCACCCTGTATGGGGCCCTTAGGAGTGATTGATAGAGGAAGGTATTGGTTCTTTTGCCAAGCATCCAGGTAGTTCTGATAGCGACCACTTTGTATCCAGCCAGATTGGCCACCAAAGCCAATAAAGACCGACTCGTTCAGATTAGACAAGTCATAAACCGCTCGCATACCAGGGGCTAGTGTTGAAGCATAAGGCTCTTTGGGGTCATTAAAGTTCATACGACCAACATTGATGGTATGCATATCACCTGGTGAGGGTGCATTGATTTCGAACCAAAATTTGATAATAGGTATTCTACTTAAGGGCTTATGTGCACCGATAGCTGGATGAGCTTGACCCCATTGCCATTTACTGATTTGATTACCATAGCGTTTCGATAGGTATGACAAGGCAGTATCTAATGCAAGACTTCGTAGTTGATTGCAATTTTCAACTTGGTTTGTCTTCGGATGATCACACCAATAATTGAGTTCATTCGAGGTGATATGGATCAGACCATCAAGTAGACTGCGTTTGCTATAGATTTCGGTAAACGAATCCTCGAGCCAGGGGGTAAATATGGCTCTAGTATATTGATCTACCCAAGCATTGTAGATTAATGCTGCGGCACTATCCATGCGCATATCACCATTGAATTGTGCGAGTAATTCTTTCGCTTCTTTCGCTAGTGGATGTTTTGATTGTGTAGCATTTAGGATCGGCAAAAGGGCGAGACTGGCTTTAGACAGTGTATCTGACTGGATTTTTTGCATGGAACTAATATCATGCTGCTTTGATACTTTTAACAGTTCCTCAATTCGCTGATACCGAAAGGGTAATGTCCAGTCGCCAGTAAGAGCAAATTCAGAATCTTTATCTTCTATTTTTTGATTGGCGGTGATCAAGAGTGTCTTATCAGGACCGAGCTGATTGGGGAGGGCGTTTGGCTTAAGATATTCTTTCCAATCATTTTTAGATTCCCAGCCAAAAACTGGCGCAACTCCCATCATGCCCTGATTTTTTTGTCTTCTAGGAGCAACACCGGCTAGTTGTAGGGCGATTTTGCCATCACTATCGGCCATTACAACATTTTGCATTGGGGCATGAAACTTTTCGAGGGCACTCTTTAGGTCCTCGAGAGTTTTGGCTTTATTTAAATCGATCAATGCCCGGATCGATTGATTTTTTGCATCAAGGGCAGTCCAGCGCAGGGCTAGAACAAAGCGTTTGGTATCGATGAGTTGATTTGCTGGTGCGAAGGCATCGGAGATGACAGGGCCGTGCCGGGTTGAGCGCGTGAGGATTGTTTCAGGATTTTTATCTTTAATAAAAATGGTTTCTCGCCGAATTTGGAATAACTCGGTACCATTTGGGGTTTTATAGTGCGTAGGATTTTTCGGATCGATCGCTTCGATATAGAGGTCTTGGACATCTGGAGCGGTATTGGTAAATCCCCAAGCAATGTTTGGTGTATGTCCTAGAACAACTCCAGGAAGGCCGGGTATTGTTGCGCCAATGACATTAATTTCATTGGCTTTGAGGTGAGCAAAGTACCAGGTTGATGGGCTACTTAAGCTTAAATGAGGATCATTAGCCAATAGAGGTTTTTGGGAGATAGTATTTTCTCCACTCAAGGTCCAGTTATTCGATCCCTTGCCTTCTGTCTGGGTAGGTAGCCAAGCCAGCAGATTTTTTTCAGGGGTAGATAAAGTTTGGTTTGACTTAATGTCTTGATTAAATAGCCCAATATTTTGGTACATTTTGGCAAAGTCTAGGTTTGTTAATGGGGGGTCGCCTGGATAAGGTGGGAGTATTTCCCAGATCTGTTCTGTACTCAGATTTTTGGATAACTGTAAGCGGATAAATTCTTTATGCCAATTATCACCCAGGTCAAGCGCCATCATCATAGACCAGCTGACGCTATCGATTGCCGTCCATATCCCCGGCTTTGTCCCGATTAAAAAAAACTCGACTGGGAGTGCCCAGCCCAAATCAGAAAATCCTGAGTTAACACCATTAGCATACGCCTCTAAACTTAACTTGGTAGAACTGGGTAGTAATTCGAATTGCGCTCGGGCTGCAGTGCGGATACCCAGGGTGCGGATAAAGCGATCGATACTCAGAGTTGCTTCTCCAAGTATTTCAGAGAGTGAGCCTGAAGCTAGGCGACGATTAAACTCCATTTGCCAGGTACGTTCTCTGGCATGCAGATAGCCTAGTGCAAAGAATGCATCGTTACCATTTTTTGCCTCAATATGAGGTATGTCACTTTGATCAAAAGTAATACTTACTTCATCGCGTAGGAGTGGGGCAATTTTTTTCCCAAAGGGATTTGACTTTGCTTGGAAAAGATAAACTCCAACTGTGATTGCAATGGGTATAGAAGCAAGGCCGACAATCCACAAGCCAGACCTGAGGATTTTACGAATGATTTCTAAAGCAAAACTAGTATTTAACAGAAAACTTTTCACAATAGAGTTTATAGCGCAGTTTTGTTTTGCAAACTGGTATTTTTAGTTCAATGCTTGAGGGTAACATAAAACTATCCCTAGTTAACTGCACGTTTTCTAGGGATATATAGTGAGTGGAAAGTATTTATTTATATAAAACGGATGGTAACCATAAACCAATTTCAGGAAATATGTATAAAAGGATGAGAGCGATCACTTGGATGCCCATGAACGGCATCATACCCATAAATATTTGGTTGAGTGTAACGTGTGGCGGGGCAACTCCTTTGAGGTAAAAAGCTGACATAGCCACGGGTGGTGATAAAAAAGCTGTTTGTAGGTTGAGTGCCACGAGTAATCCAAAAAACAGCGGATTGATACCAAAATCATCAAGCAAGGGCACAAAGATCGGCATAAAGATAACGATAATTTCTGTCCACTCGAGGGGCCAGCCTAGCAGGAAAATAATGACTTGGGCAAGGATCATAAACTGGACTGGGCTCAGACCAAGAGACAGGACCCATTTTTCAACTAAATCTTGCCCACCAAGAAGAGCGAAGGCGGCTGAAAAAATCGATGAGCCAACAAATAACCAGCAGACCATAGCGCTTGTTTTAGCAGTTAGGAAGACTGAATCTTTCACAACGGTCATATTCAGTTGTTTATAAGCAGCCGCTAAAATAAATCCGCCGATACCTCCAATGGCAGCAGCCTCAGTAGGCGTTGCTAGGCCAAAAACAATCGATCCCAGAACAAAAAGAATCAAAACGGCTAGTGGAAAGAAGGATCCGAGAAGCATCTTAAAGATTTCGAGTCGAACCCAAGTCAGAAGAAGCAAGTAGATACCTACTAATGATCCGAGGATACCGGTCATAATCCAAAACCAGGTAGGTGCTGGAGTGGCTTGTGCGGGTTCAATCGGAGTGTTCGTCGTGGGCTTTTCAGCGCCAGGCACGGCAAGAACGGCGGGAACTTGTTTCTTTTCATCCTCAGCACCAGGAGGTAAAGAGAGTCCTGATCCACTAGACTCTTTTTCACTATTGGGCGGTTCGTCAAGACCGGTTGAAGCCACCTCTAGAGTTGCCTGGCCATCGCCAGCGTCGCCCATGGGAACGATTTCAGAGCTAGAAATTTCTTCGATTGGTTTAGTAACTAGTTGATAAATCGAACCGGTAAAAAGCATAAAAACAAAGACTGGTAAGAGGGCGATTAGCAAGTTTTGTAAAAGCTCTTTTGTAGTTACTTGAAGATTACGCGAGCCTTTCAGGGCAATGAGAATTGCTGGAATTACATTTTTACTAATTTTTTCACCTAGCTCTTTATAGCTCATTGGCAGGGGTACAACACGCTCACTTTCACTCAGAGGTGGCATGAGATGAGGTTTTAGTTTGGCTAGAACAACTACGTAAAGAATATATAGGCCAGCGAGCATAATGCCAGGAAAAAATGCGCCAGCATAGAGTTGCACCACGGATACACCGGCCGTTGCGCCGTATACAATTAAGAGGACAGATGGTGGGATGAGAATGCCAAGGCAACCCCCAGCAGTAATACAACCTGCCGACACGCGGGTGTCATAGCCTGCTTTGAGCATTGCTGGAAAAGCGAGTAGTCCCATTAAAGTTACAACTGCACCAACAATACCGGTAGCAGTTGCAAAAATAGCGCAGGTAAAGATCGTAGCGACTGCCAGTGAGCCGGGTACACGCACGAGGGCAAGGTGCAGCGATCGAAAAAGTTTTTCAATGAGATTGGCCCGTTCAACTAGGTAACCCATAAAGACAAATAGTGGAATCGAGATCAGAACATCGTTACTCATCACGGCATAAGCTCTTTGCACCATGAGCGCCAGGGTATTGTCTAAAGCGAGGGCAGGGTTTTGGAAATTGTAGGAGATGAAAGTAAAAATCATCCCCATACCCATGAGGGTAAAGGCTGTAGGAAA
>CALPOM020000016.1 GCA_943325205.2 Thermoflexus hugenholtzii JAD2
GAGCAGAGTACAAGATCTTTTGTGAAATATCACTTTACAGAGCAATCAGGACGGTGGGCAATTGATTATGACGAATTAGAAACGCTTGTTACTTCGCAGACAAAGTTACTGATGCTTTGTAATCCCCACAATCCTGGGGGTACGGTATTTCGGAAGGATGAGTTAGAAAAGCTTGGTAGTTTTGCAGTTCGGAATAATTTGATGATTTGTTCGGACGAAATCCACGCAGATTTAATTTTAGATATCGATAAGTCGCATCTGCCGATTGCTAGTCTTACCAGAGAGATTGGTGAGCGAACCATCACGCTGATGTCGCTCAACAAGGCGTTTAATTTTCCAGGCATTGGTTTAGCATGGGCAGTAGTTCCTAATCAGGCAATGCGTCAAAAGATCCAGCAACCTTTACATGGACTCATACCATCTCCTAATCTATTGGCTTATGAAGCCACATTAGCTGCGATTTCGGCTGGTCAGACTTGGCATACTGAATTGCTGAACTATTTAAGAAATAATCGAGATTATGTGACGCAGCGAATTAATCGTTTACCGTGCCTGAAGACCTTGCATCTTGAGGCCACCTATTTAGCTTGGATAGATGCTAGTGGTTTAAATGATCCCTATCAACGCATGTTGGATGCGGGAGTCGCTTTGTCACCGGGGGCTCAGTTTGGAGCGCCGCAATTTTTGCGTCTTAATTTTGGCACGCCAATGAGTCGCCTAAAGGAAGCTTTAGATCGAATTGAGTTGATCTTTAAATAATCAATTGGGTCAGTACTGAAAGACCCCACGCCCAGATTTTCTACCCAGATAGCCAGCGGCAACCATTTCGCGCAAGAGTGGGCAGGGGCGGTATTTTGAATCATTGAAATTATTAAAATACACTTCCAGAACTGCTAGGCAGGTGTCTAGCCCAATCAGATCAGCTAAGGCTAATGGGCCGATTGGTTGATTACAGCCTAGCTTCATACCAGCATCGATATCTTCTGGACTAGCCAGGCCTTCGGCCAAGACAAAGAACGCTTCATTAATCATCGGGACTAAGATCCGATTCACTACAAAACCTGGCGAATTCTTGACGGTGATGGGTTCTTTGCCGATTTGCTTTGCCAACTGATAAATTGTCTCGTGAGTAGCATCGCTAGTTTGTAATCCCCGGATAATTTCCACAAGTGCCATTAGTGGTGGCGGGTTAAAGAAATGCATACCAATGACACGCCCGGGATACTGATCTAGCGCTGCTAATTCTGTCACAGATAGTGAGGAGGTGTTGCTAGCAATGATGGTATTAGGAGACACTACATCTGAGATGAGTTGAATAATTTTTTCTTTTAGTTCTTTATTTTCCGTAGCGGCCTCAATCACTAGAGGGAGATCTTTTAGGTCAGAGTAATTCGTACTTTGTTTAATCCGAGCAAGGGTATTGAATTTATCTTGGGGAGTTATTTTTTCTTTTTTAACGAGACGGTCTAGACTATTGGCAATACTTTGAAGACCTTTTTCCAGGGCAGTTTGGTGCAAATCGATCAGCGTTACTTCTAGTCCTGCTGTGGCAAATACTTGAGCGATACCACCACCCATAATGCCAGCACCGACGACGCCTAATGATTGAATAGTTGACATAATTTCCTTTTTTAAACAATGTTAGTGATTTGTAGTGTGTGTATATTTTATTTTTTCTCAACCATGCAGTTGTGCCTCTAGCATTTTTACAAGGGTATAAATGCTTTGATTATATGGCGTTGCAATTTTGTGAGAGGCCGCCTTTTGCAAGATAAGGCCATTGAGATGATCGATTTCTGTTTTCTTTTTTTTGGCAAGATCTTGTGCTGTAGAGGATTTTTGTAATGGCCAGTTCAAACTAATATGTGCAATAGCCGTTCGTATTTTATCTACTTGCAGTGGGACATCGCAAGCATGAGCAACAAGGAGGCATTCGGATAAAAGTGCCTCCATCAAAGAGGCTATTTCTGGCAATTTTGACATGCTGGAGTAATTGATTTGGCCAATTGCTGAAATCCCATTAAAGACACAATTGATAACAAATTTTGTCCATAGGTCTGCAATCATATTTTCTGAGATTGTTGTGGGTATAGCTGCTTTTTCAAAAAGTTGTTGGATAGATTGCAGATGGCCTTCGGTCTGAACGGGGTCTTGGGGATTAGTTTGTGTTGTCCCAATAGTTAAATTGCCCCCACCAAAGTGAGTCACTGTCGTGAGACTTGATTTACCAATGGCGGCATAGATCATGGCTGGGTAGCAGGATTGCTCTAGATTTTTTTGCAGGCGCTCGCAATTGTCAATACCATTTTGTAAGCTAAGAACAACTGCATCAGGGGCTAGAAACGGTTTTATTTGCAAAGCTAGATTTTCTGTATCCGGTGTTTTAACACAGACTAGGACTAACTTTGCCTGCGCGGTATCTGCGTAGTTAGCGCTTGCTTGAATTGCAATATGTTCATCCGCATTGGCCCATTTAATCGTCAAGCCTTGTGAGTTGAGGGCGCTTGCAACGGGTTCCTTAGCCATGAGCAGAACTGGATAGCCAGCTTTTGTAAGGAGCCCTCCAAAGAAACTTCCAACCGCTCCGGCACCGATGACAACAATTTTTGTTGAATGATTTAGCATTTAGAGCGTATTTAAGTCTGGTAAGAAAATTTCTTGGAGATCATTTAAAAATTGTAGTCCAAGGGGGGTTGCTTGAATTTGCGTTAGGGAGTCGGTAAGGAGTCCTTTTTGGATCGCCACCTGGAGATCTTTTTGAATAGCCGATAGGTCTATACCGGTTCGGTCAAGAAAGTCTGCACTGGGGACACCCTCAATAAGTCGCAGGGCATTGAGCATAAATTCAAAGGGAAGTTCATGGCCATCAATTTGGCGCTCTTCTAGCATGGCTTTCGCTGGTGAAAATGCGGATTGCATATAGCTTTGAGGGTGGCGTTCTTTAATCGTGCGGATTATTTTATTCGGAAAAGATATTTTGCCATGGGCTCCAGCGCCAATTCCGAGATAATCTCCAAATTTCCAGTAGTTTAGATTGTGCTGACAGCGCTGATTTTTTTTAGCGAAAGCTGAAATTTCATACCGATCATAATCAGCTTGATGGAGCAATTGATGGAGTATTTCTTGCATTTCGAAGGTGGTATCTTCGTCGGGCAAGGGTGGTGGAAAACTAGCAAATAAAGTATTGGGCTCTAGCGTCAGATGATAAAGAGAGATGTGTCCTGTCTCAAAGCTGAGTGCTTCCTTTAAATCTTGCATAGCTTGCTGAGTAGTTTGTTCTGGCAGGCCATACATCAAGTCAATATTGACGCGTGGAAAGGTTTGTTGAGCAATTCGAATAGCCTGTCTAGCTTCATCCGCCTGGTGTATTCGTCCGAGGGCCTTTAGATGTTGATTATTAAAACTTTGGATTCCTAGGGATAGACGATTAACCCCACTTGCTTGGTAGGCTTTGAACTGTTGCACCTCGACCGAGCCAGGATTTGCTTCCATGGTAATTTCAATATCAGCGTCCATAGGTAGGCGGGCTCTGATATCGGCTAGGAGTTGATCAAGACCAGCTGCTGAAAGTAGGCTTGGCGTCCCGCCCCCAATAAAAATGGCATGAATTCTTCGGCCCCAGATGAGTGGCAGGGATGCCTCAAGATCGGCGCAAAGGGCTTTGAGGTAGAGTGCCTCATCAAAGCTCGTTAGATGTGATCCATTATTTGTCACGGCATGGGAGTTGAAGTCGCAATAGGGGCATTTTTTTGTACACCAAGGAAAGTGCACATACAGGGTAAGTGGTGGCAGGGACAACAAACTTACCAGCTTATTCGGTTTGTTCAATTTGAACTGAATAATGGATTCACTCATATAGACTTGCTCATCGGATCTTGTAGGCTTTTATTTGAGGCAGAAGTATTTCTAGTGCTAGGGCACGATGACTGATTTGATTTTTAAGATCTGGATCTAGTTCGGCAGCAGTCTTGCCAAGTGTTGGTAACCAAAAATACGGATCATAACCAAAGCCATGATGACCACGAGGTGTATCAATTACTTCCCCGTGCCAGTCTGCACAGGCGATGATTGGCTCTGGGTCATTCGGATGGCGAAGAAGCACTAGTGCGCAGACATATCTAGCCGCACGTAGCTCAATACCTTGTAAAGCTGCTATGAGTTTTTGATTATTACTCGCATCATTTGCATGATCGCCAGCATACCTTGCCGAGTAGATACCTGGCGCGTCCATTAAAGCTTGCACACAAATACCAGAATCATCAGCTAGACTTGGTTTTCCACTGGCTAGGCAGGCTTGCCTAGCTTTAGCTAGCGCATTTTCAATAAAAGTACCGAAGGGCTCAGGTGCGGCCGGAATATTTAAGTCCCCTTGGGGAATAATACGAATACCAAGGGGTTCCATTACCGCACTAAATTCTCGAATTTTTCCAAGATTATTGGATGCTAAAACAATTTCTGGCAGGATTTCGGAGTTCATTTAGAGGTCTTTAGTGCATCTTGTTGCAGTTTGATGAGCTGCATGATTGATTCTTGACCCAATTGCAACAGTTGCGTTAACTCGGATTGGCTAAAGGTGGCACCTTCTGCTGTCCCTTGTAACTCCACAATGCCACCCTGTCCGGTCATCACAATATTCATATCGGTATCACAGTTTGAATCTTCAGCATAATCAAGATCGGCAACTGGCGTCCCCTGATAGATCCCCACAGAGATTGCTGCCACATGATCGGTAATAGGATCTTGGCTAATTAGTCCTTTTTGGAGTAATTGGTTGACCGCATCACGCGCCGCAATAAATGCTCCAGTAATTGCGGCGGTGCGTGTACCTCCATCGGCTTGGAGGACGTCACAGTCAAGGTGGATGGTACGTTCACCAAGCGCTTTTAAATCGAAAATACTGCGTAGAGACCGACCAATGAGGCGTTGAATTTCTTGTGTTCGACCAGACTGTTTGCCTCTAGCAGCTTCTCGATCGTTACGCGTATGCGTGGAGCGCGGGAGCATACCGTACTCAGCGGTAACCCACCCCTTACCGCTACCTTTTTGGTGTGGCGGGACTTTTTCTAAGACGCTGGCTGTACATAAGACTTGCGTGTCGCCAAACGAAATGAGCACAGATCCTTCAGCATGTTTGGTGAAGTGGCGTTTGATGTCAACCGAGCGGATTTGGGACGGTTGGCGTTTACTAGGTCGTTGTATTGTATTCATTTATTTGGGGTGTAAAGATTGTAATATTGCATTATCGAACATTATTTTGGCAGGATAGAGTTAATCTGCTTTGAACACTTTACAATATCGTAATGATAAATAGTATGACTGGTTTTGGGGCGCATCGACAGCCCGTTCTGATTGCAGGAAAAATTGTTGCTTTAGTGCACGTAGAACTGCGGTCAATTAATTCTCGATTTTTAGATGTATTGATTCGTTGTCCTGACGAATTACGCTTTGCAGAGACAATGATGCGAGAGGTCATCAGTAAAAAAATGAGTCGGGGGAAGATTGAGTGCCGAATATTTATTCAGCGAGACTTAGATACTGCGTTGGGTAGTGAGACTAATTCGGGCACAACTTCGCAGGCTGTTTTAGAGCGATTTAACACAACAGTATTGCAGGATTTACACCTTCATCAAGAGTTGATTAAACAACAATTTGCGCAAGCAGATTTGTTAAGTGTTAAAGATATTTTGAATTGGCCAGGGGTGCTTAAGCAAGATGATGTAGTTAGTGCAGATGTGATACTTACCCCCCTGCAGCTTGCTTTAGAAGAAGCCTTAGCATCTTTGTTAGCAAGTCGGGCCATAGAAGGTGACGCTTTGGGTAAGAGTATTTTAGATCGCGCTCAAAAAATGGCAGATTTAATTACTCAAATTGAACCATTACTGCCCCAAATTATTCAGGGATACCAAGATAAATTATCTGAAAAATTATTGGGTGTTTTAGCAGGCATAGATCAGCAAGTGAGCTCCTTAGCGAAGGGCGAGGTAGCTGATCGTATCCGTCAAGAGATTGTTTTATATGGTGTAAAGATTGATATTGACGAGGAGATTTCTCGGCTGAAGATTCATATTCAGGCAATTCGTAATGCCTTACAAAAGGGTGGTCCTGTTGGTAAGCGGCTCGATTTTTTAATGCAAGAATTACAGCGTGAGAGCAATACTTTGGGGGCAAAATCTGTTTCTCAAGAAACCAGTGACGCTGCCATTGAATTAAAGTTACTCGTTGAACAAATTCGAGAGCAAGTCCAAAATCTGGAGTAGAGGAAGATGATCTATCGGGGAAGCATGATACTGGTTGTAGCCCCCTCTGGGGCAGGCAAGTCCTCCTTAGTGGCTGCATTATTAGAGGCTGACCCCACGATGGCCTTGTCTATTTCTTGCACAACCCGCAGTCCTCGCCCCAAAGAAGAGCATGGTCGGGAATATTTTTTTATTTCACCAGAGGAGTTTTTGCAGCGACAAGCTGAGGGTGATTTTTTAGAGTCAGCGCAGGTTCATGATCATTTTTATGGCACATCGCGCTCGTGGATAGCCGAAAAGATGCAAATGGGTCAGGACGTGATCTTAGAGATTGATTGGCAGGGAGCCAGGCAAATTCGGTCTTTAGTACCACAGGCTATTTGGATTTTTATCCTTCCGCCCTCCATCGATTCTTTAGAGGAGCGTCTTTTGCGGCGTGGACAAGATGATCCTTTGACTATACAAAAACGGGTAAAAGCAGCTTATGCGGAGTTGTCTCATAGTACTGAGGCGGATTACATCGTCGTGAATGATGTCTTTGAGAAGGCACTAGAGGAGTTAAGGCAAATTATCAGCGTCAGTCGACTAAGAACGATGCCCCAATTCTTGAGGCATCATGACCTAGTTCAAGCCTTGGGTATCCAAGCTTCTCCGGATAGGTTAGAATAAGGCTATATTCTTTCTCATTTACATGCAGACGGATACCCAATCCACCCTTAGAAAGTACATTATGGCCAGAATTACTGTTGAAGATTGTTTAAAAACGATTCCTAATCGCTTTGAGTTGGTACTTGCTGCTACATATCGAGCGCGCCAATTAGTGCAAGGCCATACTCCCCGTGTTGAGTCAAAAGATAAACCAACTGTAACTGCTTTACGAGAAATTGCTGTTGGCATGACTGATCGCGATATGTTAACAAAAGTTCCTCTCTAAGGAGAAGCGCTGTGGTGGCGCCATCGTCATCTAGTTTAGTAAAAGAGTTTTTACCGCCAGTCCCTGACTCAAATGGGATCATTGCGGCGATGCTTGAGAAATCAGGTAGGCATTTATTTGGGCCGACGTTTGCACCTGCCCAACCGCCCAAACAGCAAGTTATTAGTATTGCAGTGTTGAGCGAAAAGCTCAGTTACCTCAAAGCCAGTGATCTAAAATTAGTTCGAAAAGCGTTTCATTTTGCCGATGAGGCCCATCTTGGGCAGTATCGTCAAAGTGGTGAGCCTTATATTACCCATCCCCTAGCCGTTGCTGAGTTATGTGCCGAGTGGAAATTGGATGTGTATTCAATTATGTCAGCTTTATTACATGATGTGATTGAAGATACTGGGCATACCTATGCTGAGTTGATTGAAACTTTTGGCCAAAAAGTTGGGGAATTAGTTGACGGACTCACAAAATTAGATAAATTAGAGTTTCAAAGTCATGCGCAGGCGCAGGCCGAGAGTTTTCGTAAGATGTTTATGGCAATGGCTAAGGATATTCGCGTCATCTTAGTCAAATTAGCTGATCGTACGCATAATATGCGCACTTTAGAATCGGTTACTCAGCAAAAGCGTCATCGGATAGCGATTGAGACGAGTGAGATTTACGCGCCGATTGCGCACCGTCTCGGATTGAATATGATTTATCGGGAACTTGAGGACCTAAGCTTTAAAAATGCTTGGCCAATGCGCTATCGTGCTTTAGAGAAGTCGGTAAAAAAAGTTCGTGGTAATCGTAAGGAAATGGTCAATCGAATCTTAAATGATGTTCGTAAAGCCTTTGCCAAAGTTAATTTAGAAGTAGATATTCATGGGCGAGAAAAAAGTTTAGCGAGTATTTACCAAAAAATGCGTACTAAGCATTTAAGCTTTAGTGAGGTATTAGACGTTTATGGTTTTCGGGTCATTGTCCACACGCACGATGAATGTTATCGCGCTTTAGGTATTTTGCACGCCATGTATAAGCCGATGCCCGGTAAATTTAAAGATTATATTGCGATCCCGAAGGTCAACGGTTATCAATCCTTACACTCGACAATGGTTGGTCCTTTTGGTATGCCCGTTGAATTTCAGGTTAGAACCCTCATGATGAATCAGGTGGCTGACGCGGGTATAGCAGCGCACTGGGGTTATAAAGACGGCACATCGGAGATGAGTGAAGTGCAAAAGCGAGCGCATCAATGGCTGCAGTCTTTGATTGACTTAGAGGATGCAAGTCATGACCCGCAAGAATTTTTAGAGCACGTGAAGATTGATTTATTTCCAGACTCTGTTTATGTGTTTACGCCGAAGGGGCATATACGTGCCTTACCTAGAGGTGCTACGGCTTTAGATTTTGCTTATTCTGTTCATAGTGACTTGGGCAATAGTTGTGTTGCCGTTCGGATTAACGGTAGTCAGTTACCACTGAGAACTGAAATTAAAAATGGGGACATTGTCGAGGTCATCACTGCACCGTACTCGCACCCTAATCCGACCTGGTTAACTTTTATTCGAACTGGTCGTGCCAGGGCAGCGATTCGGCACGCTCTTAAAACAAAGGGTTTGAGTGAGTCTTTGCAGTTAGGTGAGAGACTACTTTTGCAAAGTTTGCGATTACTGGATTTGGATTTAGCATTAATTACGCCGGTAGTTTGGGAGAGGTTATTGCACTGGACGGGTGCTAAGAGCCGACAAGATATTATGAGTGATATTGCTTTGGGGCGTCGCTCGGCCCCTGTCTTAGCGAAGCGTATCGAATTATTTGTTACCGAGGCTGGAGGCGCTAATCAACTCACTCTGGATAATCAGGCTTGGTTACAGGGCTCTGAATATCCTTCGGATTTAAAGCATCATCGCTCGGCCCTAGAGGTTGACGGGAGTGATGGCATGTCAGTGCATTTTTCGGCCTGTTGTCATCCCATTCCAGGCGACATTATCACTGGCTATTTAGGTAAAGGTGAAGGCTTACAAATTCATATTTCTGACTGTGCATATGTCCGCAGAATTCAGCATAAAGATCCGGATAACTGGGTTGAAGTTCACTGGGCAACAGAACTATTTCGCGAATTTGAAATACCTCTACGCGTTGACGTGAATAACTCAAAGGGGGTACTTGCTAAAGTTGCAAATAGCATTACAACTGCCGACGCAAACATCACGCATGTTGGTATGGATGATAGTTTTTCTGAAAAATCAGCCACCATTCGTTTTGGTTTGCAAGTCAAAGATCGTGATCATTTGGCAAGGGTGATGCGTAGTTTACGTATTAACCAAGACGTGGTGCGCGTGACTCGGACTAAAGTTCATCAATAAGCACTATTCGAAGTAGCAACACTTTAGAGATACTGCACATCTAAAATTTCAAGTGTTTCTGAGCCATCTGGAGTCTCTAAAGTAATCTCGTCTCCGATACTTTTTTTGAGCATTGCTTTAGCAATGGGTGATATCCAACTTACATCGCCGTGTTCGACATCTACTTCATCAACACCTACTATTCGGATAGTTCTCTGTTCGTTTAGACTATTCAGGTAGGTAATTGTTGCACCAAAAAAAACTTGATTGGTTGATTCTCTCGTTGATGGATCAAGTACATGGGCAAACTCGAGTCGTTGGTTTAAAAAACGAATACGGCGATCAATTTCGCGTAATCTTTTTTTTCCATAAATGTAGTCCCCATTTTCAGATCGGTCGCCATTGCTTGCTGCCCAATGCACAATTTGAACAGTTGCTGGCCGATCAACATCTAGAAGTTGGAGCAACTCATCTTTGAGTCGTTGGTGGCCTGAAGGAGTAATGTAGTTTTTAGTATTCATTTATGGCATAATATGAGGCTTACGCGGCTGTAGCTCAGTTGGATAGAGTACTTGGCTACGAACCAAGGGGTCGTGGGTTCAATTCCTGCCAGCCGCACCATTATATTAGGATTTATTGAGATTTAAGGATTTAGATAGCAGCATTCATCTAGTTGTATTTATCTAGCAAAACACAAAGAGCCCCATCATTTGGGGCTCTTTGTATTTGGATAAGATTTTAATTTTCTCGGATTTTATTATCAATGACAAATTTTCCCCAAATATTCATTTGTTTATCCAAAAAAGTATTAAACGTTTCAGGGTTACCCGCTAGGATATCGATACCTTGATCATCGAGTTTTTTTGCAATATCTGCTCTTTTGAGCACGACCACCATGGCCTGATGCATTTTTCGTATCATCTCAGGAGGTGTTTTTACGGGCGCTATAACACCCCACCAAGCAGGCGCATCAAAGCCTGGAAAGCCACTCTCAGCAATTGTTGGAATATTGGGTAGATCTTTACTTCGTTGTGTGCTGGTTACGGCTAGGGGTACAACGCGACTAGTATCAATATGGGGCTTAATTAAAAAGATTGAGCCAATTGCTAAAGGGACATGACCAGCCAGCGCATCTGCCATCATGGGGCCACCACCGCGGTAGGGAATATGGGTCCATTCAAAATTACTTTTTTTAGCTAGAGTTGCCATTGCTAGATGTCCAAGGCTACCAGCACCGATAGTGCCATAACTTGAATTTTTCCCAGCGCGTGTTTCATCTACGAGTTGTTTAAAACTGCTGATACCTGATGATTTACTCGCAACAAGCACCATTGGAGAGGTCCCAATCAGAGTGACATTAGCGATATCTTTTTTTGTATCATAGGGCATTTTTTCTTTGAGACTTTGATTAACTCCGTGGGTATCAAATACCACTGCAAAAGTATAGCCATCTGGCTCAGCCCGAACCATTGCATCCGTACCAATCACTCCCGAAGCACCGCCGATATTTTCTACAATGACAGATTGCTTGAGTTGTTCTTGTAGGGCGGGCGCCAAGACTCTGGCCACCGCATCGACTGAGCCACCTGGAGGAAAGACGGCGATGATGCGGATAGCTTTTTTACTAGGCCACTCTTGCGCAAGGCTAGGACCTATAGAAGTCATGGACAGAAGCAAGACTAATAAACTAATTCGTTTGAACATTTTTTCTCCAAGGAATATTGATGTGCTGTTGATGGATTATTGATCAGAAGGCGAAGGGCTATTATCGCTGATATTTGGAAGTGGAATGAGCATAGGCGCTAACCACCTTAACATGAGGATCATTGTTAAACCCCAACATAACCCCAAGGCGATGAGTCCAATAGTTTGTAGGGGATAAATCACCTCAAATACGGTGCCAGAATAATAGGCAACAGGCCCAAAAATACTGCCTAGAAAAAATGCTACATATGGCCGATGACGCAACCATGTGAATGAAAGCTCAAAGGACGCACCAAAACTTAACCAAAGAATTGTCATCCACCAAGGTTGAATCACTTCAAACGGTTTTGGATAAGCCTCATGAAATTGTATAAGACCTGAAGTGCTTAATATTGTATCGATAACCATGCCGAGTAAGCATGTTTTAGCCAAGAAAAGAATGGCTTGTTGCCGATTTTTTTGGAATAGAAAAAATACCGCTAAATATATGATTGTTGCACTGATTGGTAACACTGGCATGGCATGGGCAACTCCCCAAGCACAACTAAACCAGACTGCTTGAAAACCTAAAATTACCCAAGCTAGGTGTGCCATTATATTTTTTCAAAAGACAATGTAACTTCTCCGAGGTAGAAGCCAAACTTCGTCATTTGAGTTCGGTTAAGCATTACGCGCGGAGTAATTAAATACATCCAATCATTCATTTTGACTTCGATTTCTCTGCCATCGACCGGTAATGAAAGTGTGTAGTTCCAATGCAGGGCATTCCCCTTTGCTTGTCCAAGAGCAATTCCGACAACATCAGTAGCGCTGCCTTCAAAGTAGTTCGGGCGGATTTCTTTTAAGGTCCAGATTCTTTTTTGAGTAGTTCCATCAGAATAAACAAAGGACTCGTCTAGTACGCCAGTTTTAATACCATCGCGCATTTGCCATGTAGATACGATATCGACTGTAAAGCGCTTGACGACTTGTCCACTTCGATCTGTAAAGATCCCATATCCTTTGACGGTGCCGTTAAAGTATTCGGACAAATTGAGTAGCGGTTTTTCATTGGCATAGTCTTCAATTTTTGGACTAGCGCAAGAGGCGAGTACAAGTAGTCCAAAAATAACGAAAAGGCGCTTGAAACTGAAGATGACAATATTTTTCACTGGTAATTTTCTCAAAAAGGGGGTGTTACTTGATAGAATAATTATGGCCTAGGATATGAATTTTTGCTTGTGACTTGTTGCCAAAATTTACTAAAAGAAGGACATAAATTTTCTGGGTCATCTAAAAAACGAGGTACGGGGTGTACTAGGGTATTTTCATAGACTTCTAAACGCTTAATGAGTTCAAAATACGACGGATTATAAGTTTGGGTGATTTCAAAGTTCAAGTGGGGATTTTGTTCTATTAGAGGTATTAACGTGGTCGATAAATCAGCTATTAAAATATCTCGACAGATATGTTTCATCCGAGTAAGAACAAATTCCCAGCGTTTTCTAGACCAAGCAAAGCGTTGATGAAAACCTAAATCGATTATTCCAAGTTGAAAAAATGGTCCCTCCTGATCTTTGAGATTCCAGGGATGGATCAGCGCTATATTTGTTTTGCCTAGGAGTTTTTTGGGATCTACTTTTTTAATGAGGGCAAATTTTTCTATTAGGTCTTTTGGTGGTGTAGTGAATAATTCAGGGACGGGATCTTGCAACAAGGATGTTTGTAGCGTATGCGGCATGACGTCTGGTGAGAATGCTAAATTTTCAAGTACCTCGTAGGTAGTATCAATTGGCGTATTCTCGCAATGCCACTCTACGCTAGCGTATTTTGTAACATTGGCGGCGTTAAAGAGGTAGGGTTTGGAGCTGAAGGTTCTAGCGACCCATTGCCAAGACAGGTGGTTAGAAGCCAGATCACCGTCTAGGAGATGCCCATATAGCCAGTGCGCTGCAGGTAACCAGGCTATTTTGCGGTAGTGCACACAATAACTTGCTAGCCACATTCTGGCATGATTATGGAGATAGCCTGAGGTGTAGAGCATTTGGATTGATCGATCGATTGTTGCAATCCCAGTATTTGCCGTAAGAATATCTAGAGGCATTTCTGAGCAATAGCTAATTCCGGGGATTGCAGGGCGAATGTCTTCAAAAATACCATTTCCAAGGTGACCCCAAACGTGATGAAAATATTCTCGCCAGCCGAGTTCGGCGTATAGCTTATGTTTCGTATTCAAAGAGTGCTTCATTTTGAGATAGCGCACGATTGCTGGCAGTGCTTCAAAGCCATGGGTGATATAAGGCGATAGGTAGGTTACGGAGCCATCTAGAGAGTTCCGTGTTTTTTCATAGCGATCAACTTTAACTTGGTTAAGGCGCTGTTGAAAAAAATCCTGATCGGTATCAAAAAAAACAGCGAATTTATTCATAAGTTGGGCTTGGGATAATTTGGTACGAGGCAGGTGAGCCATCAGGCGCAACTTGGACAAGAACCATATCACCCGACCCAATCGCATGGCCCATATACTCTTGTATATTCACATGGTGCGTTACCAGAATAATCGGATTGTTTGGGCGCTTTGAGAGGGTTGATTGTAGCCAGCGTTGTAGGAGCTTATTTTGCGATGTAGCTTTTTCTGGATTGTCAAAAAAAGAGGCTATTAGGGGTTCCATTGTTACTGGACCAAAATTTAATAATTGCGCTGTTTCTAGGCACCGGCACCATGGACTTGAAAATACTTTGGCATCAATTACCCCATTTGATCGAAGCCATTGACCTAGGATCCGCGCTTGTTTTTTTCCAGTTGTGTTGAGATTACGTTGCGTTTGGCAATTATTGATTTGGTAGTTTGGCGGATCGCCAATCCCTGGTGCATAAGCATGGCGCATCAAAAGGACATGTTGACCATCGCTTAGAGCCTGGCCTATTTTGGAGTTAGTTTGAGCCCACGTCAAGTTTAGTGACATTAGGATGAAGCAAATGAGGAAAGTTAGGGTGCGATACATAGTGGGCCGATCATACTAAGAATGTAGGGTGTTATGACTTGTTGAAGTCACCAGGGGATGGTGTGGCCATCATAACTCAAAAAAATTGCCCGAGAGGACGGTTTAACTTGATCAAGGCTAGTTAACATTTGAAGAGCAGCATTTTGTGGTTCTTGACCTTTTAGAATGCCCCCAAAAGGCATTGATAAAGGGCTTTTGACTGTTCCGGGGTGAAGCGCTACTAGGCAGGCTTGTGGGTTCGAACGGTGTATTTCAATGGCGCCAGTTTGGATAATCATATTCAGAGCTGCCTTCGAGGCTCGGTAGCTATACCACCCACCCAAACGATTATCTTCAATACTACCGACTTTGGCTGAGATCCATGCCATGATTGCTCGGTCGCGACTAAGTAAGGGTGCAAAATATCTCAGAATAAGAGCTGGCCCAAACGTGTTGATTGCAAAGACAGTTGACATGGCGTGTATTTGCAGGTCACCTATTTTTTTCTCAGGTTGTAACTCTTCTGAATGCAGCACACCTGTAGCTATAAGAATCAGATGAAGTGGGGCGAATTGTGTAATTTCTTTTGCGGCATTTTGGATTGTTTGCTCATCTTGCAGATCGATTGCAATAGGCGTGTTTCTAGATATTTCGTAAATAGACCCAAGCTTTGGATCGCTTTCAAGTTGCTTTTTGAGTGCTTGGCCGATAGACCCCGAGGAGCCGATGATGAGGGCACGGTAATTGTTCGGTAAGGAATTCATCTAGTAAGTGAGACAGCTATGCAGAGCAAGGATCAAATAAGAAAAAATTAGGCTTCTAAAATCTGAATTTGTTCGATCTTTGCAGGCGTATTGACTTGGATATAGCGAGCCAGGAAGGCGACGTTCGATTGGCAAGGTATTTGGGCATAGACGATATGGCCAGATCCCGGCGCCACCCGAATCGGTTTACCATGAATGTCCCAGAGAGCTTCGATAGTTACATCAGTATTACCATTTGGTTCAATGATTTCCAAGCGATCCCCGACTGCGAAGCGATTTTTGACATCAATTTTTGCGCCAAGAATCGGGTCGATTGCAAGTACTTGGCCAACATACATGCTTCGCCCTGAAATAGAAAATCCCTTGAGGTAATTTTGATATTCACTATCATGATGGCGTTGATAAAACCCATCGGTATAGCCACGATTTGCTAAACCTTCTAAGTGGCCTAGAAGGATAGGGTTGAAGGGTTTACCACTGACGGCGTCATTGATTGCGGTCCGGTAAGATTGACAAGTTCGAGCAACGTAGTAAGGGGACTTAGTCCGGCCTTCGATTTTGAAAGAATCGATACCCATTTGTGTCAGGCGTTCGACATGTTCAATGGCCCTTAAATCTTTGGAATTTAAAATATACGTACCATGCATATCCTCTTCAATTGGCATGAGTGCATCGGGTCGATTACCCTCCTCTAAGAGGTAAATATCACCAGTCGCATCCTCTTGCCCAGGGTATATCTTGTAATCCCAACGACAGGAGTTGGTACAAGCACCTTGGTTTGGGTCTCTTTTACTAAAGTAGCCAGACAGTAGGCAGCGACCTGAGTAGGCGATGCAAAGCGCACCGTGGACAAATACCTCTAATTCCATTTCTGGGCAATCTTGACGAACTGCTTCGATTTCGTCAAGTGACAGTTCACGAGAAAGGATAATTCGACTAATGCCCACTGAGCGCCAAAAACGCGCAGCTGCACCGTTTACGGTATTGGCTTGGACCGATAGATGGATTGGCATATCTGGCCAATTTTCTCGGGCCATCATGATCAGGCCGGGATCGGACATGATGAGTGCATCTGGACCTAACTGGATCACATCTTGCATATCATCGATAAAAGTTCTAGTTTTACTTCCATGCGGAAGGATATTTGATACCAAGTAAAACTTTTTACCCTGCTGATGAGCCGTATTGATGCCATTAGCTAGCACATCTAAATCGCCAAAATCGTTGTTTCGAACTCTCAGTGAATAACGCGGTTGTCCAGCATATACAGCATCCGCACCAAAATTAAAGGCGGTATTTAGCATCTCAAGGCTGCCGGCTGGGGCGAGAAGTTCAGGTATTTTCATAGCTCTATTTTAAGCGTTTCTGAACCCTGTTGGGAAGAATACTTGATTTTTGCGCAGAAGATTTAATTCAGATCGACCCATATACGATCTTCTTCAATCAATATGGGGTATGACTTAATGGCCTTTTCGGCGGGGTCGCACATGACTCGACCATCTCGGATATCAAATCTACCTTGATGAAAAGGACACTCGATTTCATAACCGTCAATAATTCCATCGGACAATAGAGCATTGCCGTGCGTGCATTGATTATCAGTACAGTAAACTTTCCCGTTGATTTGATAGATCGCTAGGTTCTTATTAGCCAACTCAACTCGCACGACTTCGCCCTCAAAAGAGTCGGTTAGGGGCATTAAATCAGTCCAGTTTGTATTCATGGGTTTATTATAAAGTTGCTTAAATTGTGCCAATATTTTTGATAGTTGACTGGGCGTGTTTTTTGATTTCTTGGAGCGTTTCGGGAGCCATTTTATTGAGGTGTTGGTAAGCCATACCAATTCTTGGATTATTAGCTAATTGGGCGCGGTGTTGGTCGAAAAAGTTCCAATATAGAGAGTTCATTGGGCAGGCTCGCTCGCCGGTTCGGAGTTTTTTGTCGTAAAAACAGGATGAGCAATAATCGCTCATCTTATGAATATATGAGGCACTAGAGACATAAGGCTTGGAGGCCAATAACCCGCCATCTGCGAATTGGCTCATGCCCAGGGTGTTGGGAAGTTCTACCCATTCAAAGGCATCGATATAAATACCAAGATACCAACGGTGCAGTGCTTGTGGGTTTAGACCTGCTAGTAAAGCAAAATTACCAATGACCATGAGTCTTTGGATGTGGTGAGCATAGGCTTGCTCTAAGGAGACGGTAATTGCCTGATGTAGGCATTGCATTTTTGTATCGCCAGTCCAGAACCATTTTGGTAGCGGTTGCTGATGATTAAAAAAGTTTTGTTCTGAGTAGTTGGGCATTTGCGCCCAATAGACACCACGAATATACTCTCGCCACCCAAGAATTTGGCGAATAAAGCCTTCCACAGAGGCAATCGGCGCTTTATTCTGATGGTAGGCTTGCTCTGCTGCCTGCACAACTTCTGAGGGAGAAAGCATTTTCGTATTGAGTGCGAAGGAGATCAGAGCGTGAAATAAGCGCCATGATTTCGAAGTCATGGCATCTTGAAAATCTCCAAAATAAGGTAGTCGATTGTGAATAAAATCGTTTAAGGAGTTGAGTGCCTCCGTCCTGTTGAGTGGCCATCTAATTTGGGAACTTTGAGGATTGCCAAAACTTTCGATGCCTTGCTGTTGGATTTCTTCCCAAAGTTTTTGGTGATTATGAATAGGTCTTTGATCCATTGGTTCAGGTGGACTTCCACGCCATAGTTTTCGATTAGCCTGATCAAAATTCCACGTACCACCAATCGGTTTTTGGTCAGGCGTCATCAATATTTGCTGTTGCTGGCGCATCTGTCTATAAAAGCTTTCCATCAACCATTTTTTTCGCTCGCCAAAAAAATCTTGGGCGGTAGACCGTTGCGTAAAGAAGTGTTCACTAGAAACCATTTTGGAAGAAATAGAAAGATCTCGGGTAAATTGTTCTAATTGATCATCTAAGCGCCATTCGTCGGGTTCTTGATATTCAAAATGCGTAAAGCGATTTTTTTGAATTACTTGGGATAAATGGGTAGTTAATGAAGGACTATCAGAGGTGTCTTGTATACGTAGATATTGCACATGGTGGCCAGCGGTTTGAAGTTGCTGAGCAAAATCTCGCATACCAGCAAAAATAGCGATGATTTTTTGTGCATGGTGTAGAACGTAGTCGGTTTCTTGCCGGATTTCTAGGAGAACATAGACTACATTTGGATCTATTTTTGAGAACCATGAGTGGCAGGGATTTAGCTGGTCTCCAAGAATCAAGCGCAGAGTTTTCATATTTTCTTTGATTTTTGCATACGGCATTTATCTGAACAGAATTTCACTTGGAGCCAATCACGCTCCCATTTTTTTCGCCAGGCGAAGTTTCGACCGCAGGTTTGGCAAATTTTATTTGGAAGGATTGTTTTGGGCAATTTGATGCAAGACAAACTTGTGGTGAATGATAGGTAAATTATCCCTCCTTTAGAAAAAAAATGTTTTCTGCACTAGTCATTCAATAATTGCTGGGCGAGAGCATAATCAAGTATTTGAGTTCACTGCATATGGCCATTAAGTCGACGATATATAAAGCGCATTTAGCAATAGCAAATATTGATTTAGGATATTACGCTGATCATTCCTTAACTTTAGCTCGTCACCCGAGCGAGACTGACGAGCGCATGATGGTTCGTTTAATTGCCTTAGCATTACAGGCGCATCAGATACAAACGGTTTGTCAGGGAGACGGCATTATTGCCTTTGGTGCAGGGTTATCAGATGCTCAAGAGCCCGATGTTAGCTTACGCGATTTTTCAGATCAGATTCAATGTTGGATTGAAGTGGGGCAGCCTGAAGATCGACCAATTATCAAAGCTTGTGGTAAAGCCAGACAGGTATATGTATACGCTTATCATCATGCGGCTGAGGTTTGGTTTAGGGCAATAGAAAATAAGTTAACGCGATTAAAAAATTTAGAGATACACCGAATTACATCTACAAGTGCGCAAGGTTTATTAGTATTTGCTAAACGGTCCATGCAATTACAAGCAACGATCTTGGAGGGGCAGTTAACTATCAGTGATGGCCAAGAGAGTGTGGACGTTCAAATTGAGCGATGGAAATAGTTTTCCAGATAACAAATGGGTGAAAGCTCTTGCACCGTGAAATTGACAACTCAAAAGAATACATACTAGGCACTCTAGCTAGATGAACTGCTTTTACTAGGCAATTGAGCCAAAAAATCACCATTACACTACCTCAATGTATTACTTATAGTTACCCATTAACAGTTATTAACTTTAACTAGTGAATGTTATTAATGCTATTAATGTTATTATTCACATTAATATTAAATATTTATAGTATTAAATGACCTGATTAATGAAGGGTATTAATATCAAACTCACCATCAAATGGTTTATGATACATTTTTAGATTATTAATTTTATTTAAAGGGATTACCATGACTGCAACCTATCAAGAGTTAATTGAGCAAAGAGAGGCTTTAGACCGTCAAATTCAAGAGGTTAAGGAGCAAGAAAAACGCATTGGTATTGAAAAGGTGTTAGCATTAATTGAGGAATATGAATTAACTTCAGACGATTTATTTTCTAAGCGAGCAGGAATTATGAAATCGGGTTCGAAGTCGGTAGCCAAAGTCCCTCCCAAATACCGTAACCCAGAGACTGGTAAAACATGGACAGGTCGGGGTAAGAAGCCATTATGGATGGCTGAGAGGTCTAAAGAGGACTTTTTAATTAAGTAATTCTTGGGCCCATTTACGATAAATGGGCTGGTTTCAATATTTAGCAATAGATTGTGATGGCATTTGAAACAATTATTTGAAATCCATTTAGGTAAATAAGCCATAGCCATTACAATTAAAAACCAATAGATATCCATCTTGGATTAATGCAGTAGATAATCTCAGTAGATAACTTCAGTAGATAATTTCGTAGATTAAATACCTAAAAAATACCCAAAAATGATACTCAGTAATCCTATAGCTCAATTTTAGTTCAAATACTATTTATCAAGCTTCGTATTATTCCGCCGGGCTTTTCATTAATGCTTCCTGAATAATTTCTTCGAGGTCTTGCCCCTGAATCAACGGTGTGGAGTCTGAGGAAGAACCTGGGTAGCCAAAAATATAGGGGTGTTTAAACGTATCATCGGGATTAATCGGGGCGGCCTCCCTTCTTGGAAATGTTTGGATAATGCCAGCATTTTCTCCGGCTAGTCGCAAAACTCCGGGGTGGAGTTCTGTAAAGCCTTCATCGATCAAAATAGGTATTTTTTGTGTAACTTCATTTTTGCTCAGGTAATGAATAAAATGGAGTTGTTCAGTTGGGGGTAATAGGCAGTCGATAAATATAGCGTGTGGTTTTAATTCGACAATCCGCATGAGGGCTTCGCAGACATCGATACTAGATGCAAATTGAACTGGATTTTTAAATGATTCAAGTAGTTTTTCGAAGAACAGGATATTATCCGTTCGTTTAAAGATGCCAAATAGAATTCGCTCCCTAATCAATTGATTTCGATAAGATAAATGCCGACTTTTTAGATGGTCATCGATGGACTGAACTAAAACGCGCCGGTGTCCGCCCCGAGTTTTCCAAGCAGTTAATTCGCCCATTTCTACCATTTTTTGTATTGTTCCGAGTGAAACATTGAGTCTTTTTGCCGACTCTCTAGTGCTGATATAGGCGTGTTGGTTGTAATTAATTAGATCATTCATCTTGTTTCTCACTCTGTTATACGAGTCATCAATAGTAAGAAAAAAACGATAGACTTTAAATACTCAATTTCTGATTTTTTTGTAGGAAATTTCCTAAAATTAAAAAAAACTACCCAAAAAAATATTTTCTCAGCAGTTAGCCACAAAAAGGTATCATTTCGTTCATTCTTGGCATAAAATTTGTGCAAATGTTCTTAGATCATTCATTTAAATCAGTTATATTGAAAATGGTATTTGATTGAGCGTAATGAGATGTTTGTTGAAGAGCAAGTAAAATTTGTTGCAGTAAAATTGGTATTTGGAACGCAATTCGCTAGTCGGTTTGGCCGTGTCGCGAATGGTTGATTAACCCACTTCATTTCGGGAAACCCGAGGAAAAGGTGAGCAATATGATGCAGTCGTATCGTGGTACCTCCTATTTATTCGGGGGGAATGCCCCCTACGTAGAAGAGCTTTATGAAGCTTATCTCAACGATCCTGGCTCTGTCGCCGAAACTTGGCGAACTTATTTTGATAGTGTCCAGCACTTGCCTGCAGTTGACGGAACTGATGTCAAAGATATCGCACATGCGCCGATTGTGGCTTCTTTTGCACAACGCTCCAAACTTGGTCCGATTCGGGTTCTAGATGATTCAGCAGATTCTGAAATGGGACGCAAGCGCGTTGCCGTTCAACAGTTGATTGCTACTTATCGAAACATTGGCACCCGTTGGGCTGACCTAGACCCCTTAAAAAGAACCGAAAGACCAGTGATTCCTGAGCTTGATCCAGGATTTTATGGTTTTACTGATTCAGACATGGATATTGTCTTTAATACCAGTAATACCTTTTTTGGTAAAAATAAAATGACTTTGCGTGAGTTGCTCCAGAACTTGCGTCAAACGTATTGTGGAACAATTGGTGTTGAGTACATGTACATCACTGATCAAACCATTAAAAAGTGGTGGCAAGAAAAACTAGAGACAATTCGTTCTACACCGCATTTCGCCCCAGTCAAAAAAATCAATATTTTAGATCGTCTCACCGCTGCAGAGGGCTTGGAGAGGTACTTGCATACCAAGTATGTGGGACAAAAGCGTTTTTCTTTAGAGGGTGGCGAGAGTTTTATTGCTCAGATGGATGAGATTTTAGACGCCGCCGGCGTGGCTGGTGTCAAAGAAATTGTGATTGGTATGGCGCACCGGGGACGTTTAAACGTTCTGGTTAATACCCTTGGTAAGATGCCGGCTGATTTATTTGCCGAGTTCGACCATACAGCTCCTGAAGAGCTGCCTTCTGGGGATGTGAAGTATCACCAAGGATTTTCTAGCGATATTTCAACTGCCGGTGGGCCAGTCCATTTATCGTTGGCATTTAACCCATCACATCTAGAAATCGTTAATCCTGTAGTTGAAGGGTCTGTTCGCGCTCGGATGGATCGTCGCGGCGACACAACTGGTGCAGAGGTACTGCCAATCTTAGTTCATGGCGACGCTGCAATTGCTGGACAAGGGGTAGTGCAGGAAACACTGGCGCTGGCGGAGGTCCGTGGCTATCATACCGGTGGCACGCTACACATTGTGATTAACAATCAAATTGGCTTTACGACCTCGGATCCTCGAGATATGCGTTCGACGTTGTATTGCACGGATATTTTAAAAACAATTGAAATGCCAATCTTGCACGTTAATGGTGATGATCCTGAAGCGGTAGTTTTGGCAACCCAAATCGCGGTTGAATACCGCATGAAATTTAAAAAAGACGTTGGTATTGACCTGATTTGTTTTAGAAAATTGGGCCATAACGAGCAAGATACGCCATCAATGACGCAACCCTTGATGTATAAAAAAATTGGACAGCATCCAGGTACTAGAAAGTTGTATGCGGATAAATTAGAAACGCAGGGCGTTTTACCAGTTGGCGGTGGTGATGAGATGGTCAAGGCGTATCGCGCTGAGTTAGAGGCAGGTAAGAGCACCTCTGATCCAGTTATTACGAACTTTAAAGGGAAATTCTCTGTTGATTGGTCACCTTTTTTAAATCGTAAATGGACTGATCATGCAGATACCGCGATTCCACTCGCTGAGTGGAAAAGACTCGCAGAAAAAATTACTCAAATTCCAAGTGGCTTTAAGGTTCACCCCTTAGTTGAGAACGTTTTAAAGAATCGCGCTGCAATGGGGCGAGGTGAGATTAATGTCGACTGGGGCATGGGCGAACACATGGCCTTTGCATCACTGCTAGCGAGTGGTTATCCGATTCGATTATCAGGTGAGGATTCAGGGCGTGGGACTTTTACGCATCGGCACTCGGTCTTGCATGACCAGGACCGGGAAAAGTGGGATACTGGTACTTATATTCCGCTACAAAACGTTGGTAATGGCCAGGCTCCTTTTACGGTTATTGATTCAATTTTGTCAGAAGAGGCAGTTCTTGGTTTTGAGTATGGCTACGCCTCTGCTGAGCCTAATACTCTGACCATTTGGGAAGGGCAATTTGGAGACTTTGTCAATGGCGCTCAGGTTGTTATTGACCAATTTATCGCATCTGGAGAAGTGAAGTGGGGTCGGGTCAACGGCCTTGTCATGATGTTGCCGCACGGTTACGAAGGGCAAGGCCCGGAGCATTCTTCGGCTAGACCTGAGCGCTTTATGCAGTTATGCGCAGATACCAATATGCAACTTGTCCAACCGACGACTGCTTCGCAAATTTTTCATTTATTACGCCGGCAGATGATACGTTCATTTCGTAAGCCTTTGGTCATTTTTACGCCGAAGTCATTACTCCGAAATAAAGATGCGGCGTCGCTGATTTCAGAATTTACCAAGGGCGAGTTCCATACAGTTTTAGGGGAGCAAAGTAGTGATCTTGATGCACAAAAAGTGCACCGAGTAATTATGTGTTCGGGTAAGGTTTACTATGATTTAGTGAAGGCACGGGAAACAAAGAAATCCAAGGATACGGCGATTATTCGCGTGGAGCAGTTGTACCCCTTTCCACACAAATCATTTGCGGCTGAATTGAAAAAATACCCCAATGTAACTGAGTTAGTTTGGTGTCAGGATGAGCCACAAAATCAGGGGGCTTGGTTTTTTATTCAACATAATATTTTAGAAAATATGCATGATGGACAAAAGCTAGGTTACGCCGGTCGGCCGCCATCTGCATCGCCCGCTTGTGGTTATGCGCACCTGCACCAAGAGCAGCAAAAAGCTTTAGTAGATGCCGCATTTGCCAAGCTTAAAGGTGTCTCTGTCGTTAGATAAATAGTAGAAATAACCAATCCATTCAAAGGAATATAAGTATGGCAATGCATGAAGTGAAAGTTCCTCAGTTATCAGAGTCCGTTGCTGAAGCAACGCTTTTAAAGTGGAAGAAAAAAATTGGTGACCTAATTATTCAGGATGAAATTCTGATTGAGATTGAAACAGATAAAGTGGTGATGGAGGTCCCTGCACCTTCTGGTGGGCTTTTAACAGAGATCCTCGTAGCCGATGGCGCTCTCGTTAATTCAGATCAAGTCATTGCTCGGATTAATAGTGATCAGAAGGTTGCGCCTGCACCAGATGTAACGGCTGCGCCTGCTCCTGTAGCATCAACTGTTTCTGAACCGGCAGCGGGTGCATCGATTGCAATGCCTTCTGCAGCGAAGATTTTAGCTGAGAAAAATATCTCACCAAGTCAAGTAAGTGGCTCGGGTAAAGATGGTCGAGTCACCAAGTCGGATGCCTTAAATGCACAGGCACCGCAACCAGTTGCTAAAACGGGAGCACCGGCACAAAAATTAACAACTCCGCCAGTTCACATGTCGCTAGGAAACCGTCCAGAAGAGCGCGTTCCGATGAGTCGTTTAAGAGCGCGGATTGCAGAGCGTCTTTTAGAGTCGCAGGCGATGAATGCTATTTTGACGACCTTTAATGAGGTCAACATGGCACCAGTGATGTCGATGCGTAATAAATATAAAGATCAGTTTGAAAAAGAACACGGCGTTAAATTAGGATTTATGTCCTTTTTTGTGAAGGCTGCAGTACACGCTTTAAAAAAATACCCCATTTTGAATGCCTCGGTGGATGGTGGAGATATTGTTTATCACGGGTATTTTGATATTGGTATTGCAGTGGGTTCGCCCAGAGGCTTAGTCGTGCCGATTTTACGGGACTG
The DNA here is from genome assembly GCA_943325205.2 of Thermoflexus hugenholtzii JAD2. Classification (GTDB taxonomy): domain Bacteria; phylum Pseudomonadota; class Gammaproteobacteria; order Burkholderiales; family Burkholderiaceae; genus Polynucleobacter. The sequence goes on from CALPOM020000016.1 coordinate 24,775, forward strand.
TGATCAGATGAGTCTGGCCGAAATTGAGAAAAAAATTGCTGAGTTTGGTGCAAAAGCCAGGGACGGTAAGTTAACGCTTGACGATTTAACGGGTGGGACATTTTCTATTTCGAATGGTGGAACTTTTGGTTCTATGTTATCTACGCCTATCATCAACCCACCGCAGTCAGCCATTTTAGGGATTCATGCGACAAAGGATCGGGCAGTTGTTGAGGCTGGCCAGATTGTTGTTCGGCCAATGAATTATTTGGCATTATCTTATGATCACCGGATTATTGATGGCCGTGAGGCTGTTTTAGGATTGGTGGCGATGAAAGAGGCTCTTGAGGATCCAGCGCGTCTTCTCTTGGATATCTAAATATAAATTGATTGAAGGAAGTAAAAATGAGTCAAGAGTTTGATGTCTTAGTTATCGGGGCTGGCCCCGGTGGTTATATTGCTGCAATCCGTGCTGCCCAGTTAGGTTTTCGGGTAGGCTGTGCCGAGGGCAATGCTTTTGATGACCCCAAGCAAGAGCCTCGTCTTGGCGGCACTTGTCTCAATGTTGGTTGTATTCCATCCAAGGCATTATTGGCTTCTTCTGAAGAGTTCGAAAATATTGGGCATCATAGTGCTGCGCACGGTATTTCGGTAGGCGAATTACAAATTGATGTAAAGAAGATGATTGCTCGCAAAGACGCCATTGTTCAAAAAATGACAGCGGGTATTCAGTATTTATTTAAGAAAAATAAAGTGACTCATTTAAAAGGTTACGCCTCTTTTCTTGGGCAGGTAGGTGAGTTTTACCAAGTTGAGATTGTGGGTAAGGAAAAAGAAGTTGTATTGGCCAAGAAAGTCATTATTGCAAGTGGCTCAAAGGCGCGTCATTTAAAAGATATTGTGGTTGATAACGAATTAATTTGTGATAACGAAGGTGCTTTAAAGTATTCTCAAACACCTAAAAAATTAGGGGTAATTGGAGCTGGGGTGATTGGCCTTGAGTTGGGTTCAGTCTGGCGCCGCTTGGGCTCAGACGTTACTATTTTAGAAGCGCTACCGACCTTTTTGGGAGCTTGTGATGAAGGGATTGCGGCCGAGGCTAAGAAATTATTTACTAAACAAGGTTTGAAATTTGATTTAGGTATACAGATTCAGTCAGTCAAGCCGGGTAAAAATAATGTATCGATTACTTATCAAGATGCCACTGGGGTTGAAAAAGTACTGGTAGTCGATCGCTTAATTGTTTCGGTTGGCCGAGTTCCCAATACAGACCGATTAAATTTAGCCGCAGTTGGATTAGGGGTCGATGAAAAAGGTTTTATTCCAGTTGATGAGCACACGTGTGCTACGTCTGTGCCAGGGATTTATGCGATTGGCGATGTAGTACGTGGTCCGATGTTAGCGCATAAGGCAGAGGACGAGGGGGTACTGGTCGCAGAAATTTTAGCCGGCCAAAAACCACATATTGATTACAACTGCATCCCGTGGGTAATTTATACCTCACCAGAGATTGCTTGGGTTGGTAAAAATGAGCAGCAATTAAAAGCTGAGGGCAGGGCTTATAAGCCAGGTCAATTTCCATTTGCGGCCAATGGCCGGGCTTTGGGGATGGGCATGAGCGATGGTTTTGTAAAGATCCTAGCAGATGCGGTAACTGACGAGATTTTAGGGGTTCACATTATTGCTGCTGCAGCTTCAGATTTAATTGCTGAGGCAGTTGTGGCGATGGAGTTTAGGGCCGCTGCGGAAGATATTGCAAGAGTCTGCCACCCGCATCCAAGTTTATCAGAGCCGATTCGGGAGGCCGCATTGGCAACAGCTGGCCGAGCCTTAAACTTTTAACTGATCGGTTGCATGCGGGTTACCGATTTATACCACCAAGCTTTAATTCAAAAAGGATATCAAAGTGACTCTGCACAAGAGGCTGCAGTCACTCGTTTAGCAAGGTGTCAATCTGAGTGGGTTGAGTTTGAGCAGACTCGAAGTGGATTTTTTTCCAAATTGTTGAAAAGTTCTCCCCAAGTACCTCGAGGCGTGTACTTTTGGGGTGGTGTTGGGCGAGGTAAATCCTTCATCATGGATTGTTTTTATGAGGCGATTACTTACCCCAAGAAGACGCGTATTCATTTCCATGAATTTATGCGTGAAGTGCACCGTGAACTGCAGGATTTACGAGGTCGTGCTGATCCTTTAGATGAGTTAGGTAAACGCATTGGCGAGCGTTATCAGCTCATTTGTTTTGATGAGTTTCACGTCAGTGATGTAGCTGACGCCATGATTTTGTATCGTTTACTAGACGCGTTATTTAAAAATCAGGTGCAATTTATTATGACGTCGAACTACCGGCCGGATCTTTTGTATCCGGATGGCCTGCATCGGGACCGTGTTTTACCTGCCATTGCCTTATTAGAAAAACAATTAGACGTAATCAATGTAGATGCTGGGGTTGATTATCGCAAAATTGTGATGGATCAAGTGCGCGTTTATCTCAGTCCTATAACGCCTGGCGTGACAGATGAGATCCGGCGGGTTTTTGATCAACTGGCTGGCGCCCATCAAGATGAAAATCCAGAATTAAAAATTGAAAATCGGCTGATTCGAGCGGTTCGCCGCGCTGGTGGGATTGCCTGGTTTGATTTTGAATCCATGTGTGTTAGTCCACGCTCTCAAAATGATTACCTCGAAATCGCTTCGATGTTTCATACTGTTATTCTCACGGATGTGCCCTTGATGAGCCCTCGCATGTCGAGTGAGGCGCGGCGTTTTACTTGGCTAATTGACGTTTTTTATGACCACAAAATCAAGTTAATTATCTCGGCCGAGGTCGATTGTGATCAGTTATATTTGCAAGGACAGATGTCTGGTGAATTCCACCGGACGGTATCGCGTTTGATTGAGATGCAATCAAAAGAGTATTTATCTGCTCCAAGACGCGTTGTGGATACGAAGTTAACTTAGCCCATGCGTCGGATTTTTATGGAGCGCAGCATGAAGCGTACTTTTTGAGCAGTGCTTTTAGTCTTGATGGGCATTCAACTGTAAAATAGTGCAATGAATTCTATAAATGCAGATTTGCATTGCCATTCTGTTTTATCGGACGGGACATTAACTCCTGAGCAATTAGCTGTGCGCGCCAAGTCAAATGGTGTGGAGTTATGGTCACTAACAGATCACGATTTAGTGAGTAGTCAGTCACGGGCTGAAGAATCCGCCAGAAATCTTGGTATGAAGTATTTGGGTGGTGTAGAAATATCAGTGAGTTGGCTTGGGCAGACTATTCACATAGTGGGTTTAGGCATTAATCCCTATGACCAACGCTTGATTGAGGGCTTACGTAAAACGCGAGATGGGCGTATGCAAAGAGGTCAGGAGATTGCTCGGCAATTAGCGGCAGTTGGAATTCTTGGGGCTTACGAGGGAGCCACAGCATTTGCTGGTAATCCAGAGTTACTATCTAGGACCCATTTTGCGAGATTTCTCGTCGAAAAAGGTGTTTGTACCGACACAAATGCCGTATTTACCCAGTTTTTGATTGAAGGTAAGCCCGGTTATGTTGGCCATGTTTGGGCCACTTTAGCTGAAGCTGTAACTTGGATCAAAGATGCTGGTGGGGTAGCGATTATTGCTCATCCAGGCAGATATCGTCTGACTGATTTAGAAAAAGATAGTCTGTACCTTGCATTTTTACAAGCTGGCGGTCTTGGTATCGAGGTGGTAACCGGCAGTCACTCTCCTGAGCAGTATGTCGAGTATGCCAAGGTTGCAACGCAATACGGTTTTTATGCTTCTCGCGGATCAGATTTTCATGATCCTACAGAAAGTCGAACGGATTTGGGAGTATTACCGCCCCTAGCTACTCATTTAAAACCAGTGTGGTCTTTATTTCAACTCTAAAAGTATATGTTTTCTGAACGCGTTATCTCTGGTATGCGCCCAACAGGGGCTCTTCATTTAGGTCACTATCATGGTGTTCTGAAAAATTGGATTCGTTTGCAATCGGAGTATCCATCGTATTTTTTTATAGCTGATTGGCATGCTTTGACGACGCACTATGAGACTCCAGAGATGATTGAAGCGTCGATTTGGGAGATGGTGATTGATTGGTTAGCCGCAGGCGTTGATCCTTCACAAGCGACTTTATTTATTCAAAGTAAGGTGCCAGAGCATGCTGAGTTATTTCTTTTGTTATCGATGGGCACTCCTTTAGGGTGGCTAGAGCGGGTACCGACTTATAAAGATCAATTAGAAAAATTGCGTGATCGGGATATTCAGACATATGGCTTTTTAGGATATCCATTATTACAAGCCGCAGATATTTTGATTTATCGGGCTGAACATGTGCCGGTTGGTGAGGATCAAGTACCGCATGTTGAGATGACTAGAGAGGTTGCCAGACGCTTTAATTATTTATA
>CALPOM020000017.1 GCA_943325205.2 Thermoflexus hugenholtzii JAD2
AGGATAAAGAGATGGTGATGCCTGGTGACAACGTGCAGATTACCGTGAAGTTGATCGCACCGATTGCGATGGAAGAGGGCTTACGCTTTGCGATCCGTGAGGGTGGGCGTACGGTTGGTGCTGGTGTAGTCGCTAAAGTGATTGCTTAAGTATTTTGTATGAAGGTTTGTGCGTGCGCTGCGCACAAACCGTTAATATAAAATTGAGCGTCAGCGCCGCTATGTTCTTTAGGATAAATCATGCAAAACCAAAAAATTAGAATTCGTTTAAAGGCATTTGACTATCGGCTAATCGATCAGTCAGCGGCTGAGATTGTAGATACGGCAAAAAGAACAGGAGCCGTTGTGAAAGGTCCAGTACCTTTGCCAACCAGAATTGAAAGATTTGATATTTTACGATCGCCGCACGTCAATAAGACTTCGCGAGACCAGTTAGAAATTCGCACCCACTTACGTTTGATGGATATAGTTGACCCAACAGAGAAGACAGTTGATGCCTTGATGAAGCTGGACTTGCCTGCGGGCGTTGATGTTGAGATTAAACTGCAATAATCAAGCCGCAATAATTTTTCTAAATGATATAAAAAGACTTGCCATAGATCTAAAAGCAAGATATAATTTAGGGCTATGCTTTAAAACTTATAAAGAAAAAAGTAGATAGTTAGTTTTAAGGCATTAAAAAGCCAGCAGAACGAAGAACACTAGCAACAACATAAGCAATAAGAAGCAATGTAATAAGGTAGTTAAGCATTATGGGATCTTTAGTAAGAAATCCTTCACTAAAGATCATTATTTAATTTTCGTCGACCAATCGATGTCGACATTGGAGCAATGATATGAGCTTAGGCTTGATCGGCCGGAAGGTCGGCATGACTCGCTTGTTTACTGATGAAGGTGATGCAATACCCGTCACTGTAATCGATGTAAGCAACAACAGAGTCGCACAAATCAAAACTCAGGAAACTGATGGATATAACTCAGTTCAGTTAGCGCATGGCGAACGCCGCGCATCTCGTGTTACTAAGGCAATGGCAGGGCATTTCGCTAAAGCTGGTGTTTTAGCGGGTAACGCACTTAACGAATTTAGATTGGATACAGCAAAATTAGCAGAACTGTCAGTTGGTTCAACTGTTGGTGTTGATACTTTTACAGTAGGCCAAAAGGTGGACGTTCAGGGCGTCACTATCGGTAAGGGGTACGCTGGAACAATTAAGCGTTATCACTTCAAGTCTGGTCGCGCTAGCCACGGTAATTCAAGATCCCACAATGTTCCAGGCTCAATCGGTATGGCCCAAGATCCGGGGAGAGTTTTCCCAGGTAAGCGGATGACAGGCCACCTTGGTGATGTTACCCGAACAGTGCAAAATTTAGAAATAGCCCGCGTAGATGCAGACCGTCAACTCCTTTTAATTAAAGGTGCGGTTCCAGGATCTCGTGGTGGAAAAGTGATTGTTACGCCGGCTATTAAAACGCCTGCAGCGAAATCTTAAAAGGGGCCATCATGGAACTTAAGCTCCTGGAAGCAAATGGAAAAATTGGTGAGGCGGTAAAAGCCTCAGCTGAGGTTTTTGAGCGCGAATACAACGAGGCCTTAGTGCATCAGATTGTGGTTGCATATCAAGCGAATGCTAGAAGCGGTAACCGTGCTCAAAAAGATCGTGAACAAGTTCACCATACTACGAAGAAGCCTTGGAGGCAAAAGGGTACTGGACGGGCTCGAGCTGGTATGTCATCCTCGCCGATATGGCGTGGAGGTGGTCGAATATTCCCGAACTTGCCAGACGAAAATTTCTCTCACAAAGTTAATAAAAAAATGTACCGTGCAGGCATGCGGTCTATTTTTTCTCAATTGGCGCGTGAGGGGAGATTAAATGTAGTTGATGATTTTAATTTAGATGCGCCTAAAACTAAGCTTTTGGCTGAGAAAGTCAAGGCAATGGGCCTCGAATCAGTTTTAATCATTTTAGACAAGGTTGACGAAAATCTATATCTAGCTGCAAGGAACCTACATAAGGTATCGATTGTTGAGCCAAAACACGCAGACCCATTATCTTTGGTGCACTATCAAAATATATTAGTTGGGAAGTCTGCAATTGCCCAAATTGAGGAGATGCTCAAATGATACAAGCGCGTAAAAATGAACATCGCCTTTTAAGCGTATTACTAGGCCCGGTCATATCGGAAAAAGCAACGATGGTCGCTGACAAAAACGAGCAAGTAGTTTTTGAGGTTGCTCGCGACGCTAATAAGCTAGAAATTAAGGGCGCTGTAGAGTTGCTTTTTAAAGTACAGGTTGAATCTGTGCAGATTGTCAATCAAAAAGGTAAAGCAAAGCGCTTTGGTCGCTTTGAAGGTAGAAGGAACCACGTGAAGAAAGCTTACGTTTCGTTAAAGCCTGGTCAAGAAATCAACTTTGAGTCGGAGGTCAAATAATATGCCACTGATGAAAACAAAACCGACGTCGCCAGGACGTCGATCCATGGTCAAGGTTGTAAATCCTGACCTGCACAAAGGTAAACCTTTTGCACCCTTGCTAGAGCCGCAATTCCAGCACGCTGGAAGAAATAATAACGGACATATTACAACGCGCCACAAAGGTGGTGGGCACAAGCATCATTACCGAGTGGTCGATTTTAAGCGAAATGATAAAGACGGTATTCCTGCTAAAGTTGAGCGTTTAGAGTACGACCCAAATCGAAGTGCGAACCTAGCCCTATTATTGTTCGCGGATGGTGAGAGACGTTACGTTATTGCCGCTAAAGGAATGATAGCTGGCCAACCGATTATGAGCGGTTCTGAGGCGCCAATTAAGTTGGGCAATAATTTGCCAATTAGAAATATTCCTGTCGGTAGTACGATTCATTGCGTAGAAATTATGCCAGGTAAAGGTGCTCAAATAGCCCGTTCAGCAGGTGGATCAGCAGTCTTATTGGCTCGTGAGGGAATTTATGCCCAAATCCGATTACGATCCGGAGAGGTGCGCCGAGTACATATCGAATGTCGGGCAACAATTGGTGAAGTTGGTAATGAAGAGCATTCACTAAGGCAAATTGGTAAAGCCGGAGCGAATCGTTGGCGCGGTATTCGTCCAACAGTTCGGGGTGTTGCTATGAACCCAGTTGACCACCCTCACGGTGGTGGTGAGGGACGAACTGGCGAAGGCCGTGTGCCAGTATCGCCATGGGGAACCCCAACGAAGGGTTATCGTACAAGACGTAATAAACGTACCACGACAATGATCGTACAACGTCGTCAAAAACGTTAATCGATTGAGGAAATAATTATGACTCGTTCAGCTAAAAAAGGGCCTTTCTGTGATTCCAACCTAGTAAAAAAGGTTGAGACCGCGGTAGCCATCAAAGATAAAAAGCCCATTAAAACATGGTCCAGACGCTCCACTATTCTGCCTGAGTTTATCGGCTTGACGATTGCCGTGCATAACGGTCGTCAACATGTGCCGGTTTATGTTTCAGAAAATATGGTGGGTCATAAACTCGGTGAATTTGCATTGACTCGTACTTTTAAAGGTCATGCTGCCGACAAGAAAGCGAAGAAGTAAGGGGAAATGATGGAAACGAAAGCCATGCACAAAAGTGCCAGAATTAGTGCTCAAAAAACACGTTTAGTCGCAGATCAAATACGCGGCTTGCCAATTTCGCGCGCAATTAATATTTTAACTTTTAGCCCAAAAAAAGCTGCTTTTATTGTTAAAAAAGTAGTCGAGTCAGCAATAGCCAATGCTGAACATAATAATGGCGCCGATATCGACGAGTTAAAAGTGAAATCGATCACCGTCGACAAAGCCACATCGCTCAAACGTTTTACAGCAAGAGCCAAAGGGCGCGGCAACAAAATTGAAAAACAAACTTGTCACATTACTGTGACTTTGAGTAATTAAGGAATATTCATGGGTCAAAAAATCAATCCCAATGGTTTCCGTCTTGCGGTAACTCGCAACTGGACTTCACGCTGGTACGCCGGTAATGGCTTTGCTAAGATGCTGCAAGAGGATATTGAGGTACGTAGTTATCTCAAGAAAAAATTGAAAAACGCCTCAGTTAGTAAAGTAATTATTGAGCGCCCAGCAAAGAATGCCAAGATCACTATTTATAGTTCACGTCCTGGGGTAGTTATTGGTAAAAAAGGTGAGGATATAGAAGTTCTTCGCCGAGAATTACAAAAACGGATGGGTGTACCCGTGCACGTGAATATTGAGGAGATTCGCAAGCCAGAAATTGATGCACAGTTAATTGCTGATTCAATTACTCAGCAGTTAGAAAAGCGCATTATGTTCCGTCGTGCCATGAAGCGCGCTATGCAAAGTGCCATGCGTTTGGGAGCTCAAGGTATTAAAATCATGAGTTCTGGTCGCTTGAACGGAGCAGAAATTGCCCGACGCGAGTGGTATCGTGAAGGACGGGTTCCATTGCATACATTAAAAGCAGATATTGACTATGCCACATCAGAGGCAGAGACAACATATGGCATTATTGGAGTGAAGGTTTGGGTATATAAAGGTGACACATTGGGCTCTGGAGTCACAATTCCAGCAGTAGCACCTGTGGAAGCTGAGGATGATAAAAAGCCTCGTCGTGCACCGCGATTACCCCGTAAAGCAGATGGCGCAACTGCTGAAAAACCAGAAGTTAAAGCGGCAGTGAAGCGTGTCCGTAAGGTTATTAAGCCAGAAGATACTGCCAAGCCCGAAGATGCACCTAAGGCAGGAGAATAATTATGTTGCAACCAAAACGTCGTAAATATCGAAAAGAACAAAAGGGCCGCAATACGGGTAAAGCTACTAGAGGTAGTTCCGTAGCATTTGGGGACTTCGGTTTGAAAGCAATGGGTCGTGGCCGGTTGACTGCTCGACAAATTGAGTCTGCTCGCCGTGCAATGACACGTCACATCAAGCGTGGTGGCCGGATTTGGATTCGAATTTTCCCAGATAAGCCAATTTCTACTAAGCCAGCTGAGGTTCGAATGGGAAATGGTAAAGGTAATCCGGAATATTACGTGGCTGAAATTCAGCCGGGTAAAGTTTTATATGAGATGGATGGTGTTGATGAGAGCTTAGCCCGCGAAGCGTTTCGCTTAGCGTCTGCGAAATTGCCGATTCAAACAGCATTTGTTGTCCGTCAAATTGGCTCTTAAGTAGGAGATTAGCGAATGGATATGAAAGAATTAATTACTAAGGATGCCATTGCTTTAAATGGCGAGTTGTCAGAGCTTCTGAAAGCCCAATTTAAATTACGCATGCAAAAAGGGACTCAGCAATTGCAAGACACAAGCCAATTAGGTAAAGTGAAGCGCGATATTGCAAGAGTAAAGACGGTCTTGACTCAGAAAGCGGCACAGAAATGAATGACACTACAAAATTATCTTTAAAGCGAACCCTGGTTGGTCGCGTAGTCAGCGATAAAATGCAGAAAACAGTAACTGTCTTAGTTGAGAGAAAAGTCAAGCATGCCCTATATGGCAAGTACTTTGCGCTATCCAAAAAATATCATGCGCATGATGAGACCGATCTAATCAAGATGGGGGATGTTGTAGAAATATCAGAGTCGCGTCCATTGTCTCGAACAAAATCCTGGGTTGTTACTCGGGTAGTAGAGGCTGTAAAGGGAATGTAATGAGAGCCAAAAAGTACTTGCATCTTTTAAAAAAGTACGCTATATTAGTGGGCTAAGCATTATTTGTTGAATTAGTTGTAAGTGGTTGAGGCAAAGTTTTTAGAGAATTAATGCGTTTTGAATTAGATAACTTTTGTTGCAAAAAGTAAGGCAAATCAAGATAGTTAATTTGTTAGTTGTGATTAATCCGGGTGGAGTTTTAAAGAATTCTTCTTAAAAACAAAAACCCTTAACGGTACCAAGACTGATTGCCTAAGGCATTTAAGTTGGGGATAAGAAAATGATTCAAACTGAAAGCAGGCTACAGGTCGCTGACAATACAGGCGCCAGTGAAGTTATGTGTATTAAGGTCTTGGGTGGTTCCAAGAGGCGATATGCAAGCATTGGCGACATCATTAAAGTGACTGTCAAATCCGCCGCTCCAAGAGGCCGGGTAAAAAAAGGTGACATATATAATGCGGTTGTCGTTAGAACTGCAAAAGGTGTTCGTCGTTCGGACGGATCTTTGATTAAATTTGATGCGAATGCGGCAGTTTTGTTAAATGCAAAATTAGAGCCGATTGGAACTCGAATATTTGGCCCTGTAACGCGTGAATTGCGTACTGAGCGATTTATGAAGATTGTTTCCTTAGCGCCAGAAGTGATCTAGGGGGAGTTATGAAAAAAATACGAACAGGAGATCAGGTAATCGTTACAACTGGTCGCGATCGTGGAAAGCAGGGTACAGTAAGTGCCATTCTTGATCAAAAAGTTTTGGTTGATGGCGTAAATCAGTATAAAAAAAATGTTAAACCGAATCCGGGTGCAGGGGTTACAGGTGGTGTTATAGATAAGACAATGCCAATCCAGATTTCGAATGTGGCTTTAATCGATGCGAACGGCAAACCTTCGCGCGTTGGGATTAAAGAAGTTGACGGTAAAAAAGTTCGCTTCCTTAAAACCACTGGCGCTATTGTGGCTGCTTAAGGGGAAGAGGAATGACAACAAGATTCCAAGAGCATTACTCAAACAAAGTGGTTGGCGAATTAACTGCTAAATTTGGCTATAAGTCTGTGATGGAAGTGCCTAGAATTACCAAAATCACATTAAATATGGGTTTAGGCGAAGCTGTTGCTGACAAGAAAGTAATTGAGCATGCGGTAAGCGACTTAACAAAAGTTGCTGGACAAAAGCCTGTGATTACTAAAGCCAGAAAAGCGATTGCGGGATTTAAGATTCGTCAAGGTTATCCTATTGGCGCCATGGTAACTCTTCGTGGCCAAAGAATGTATGAATTTTTAGACCGTTTTGTTACGGTTGCATTGCCGCGAGTGCGTGACTTTCGAGGACTTTCAGGAAAAGCTTTTGACGGTCGCGGAAATTACAATATTGGCGTTAAAGAGCAAATTATTTTTCCCGAAATAGAGTACGACAAAATAGACGCACTTCGGGGTTTAAATATAAGTATTACCACAACAGCTAAAACTGATGGCGAAGCTAAAGCTTTGTTGTCAGCTTTTAAATTTCCATTCCGTAACTAAGAGGTTATCGTGGCTAAATTGTCATTAATTGAACGAGAAAAAAAGCGTACCAGGGTTGTTGCAAAGTATGCCGCTAAACGCGCTGAACTAAAAGCAATCATTGAAGATACCTCTAAGTCAGAAGAAGAGCGTTTCGATGCGCGTTTAAAACTACAGGCATTACCTCGTAATGCAAGCCCCATTCGCCAGCGTAATCGTTGTGCATTGACTGGACGTCCACGTGGCACATTCCGCAAATTTGGTTTGGGCCGCAGTAAGATACGTGAATTTGCCTTTGCAGGTGAAATTCCTGGCGTAACAAAAGCCAGCTGGTAATCAGAGAGATTAGGAGAATTTATGAGCTTTACCGATCCAATCGCAGACATGTTAACAAGGATTCGCAATGCGCAAGCAGTGCAAAAGCCTGGTGTAACAATGCCTTCATCCAAATTAAAAGTTGCTATTGCCAACGTTTTAAAGGATGAGGGTTATATAGATAGTTTTGAAATAGCCGGGGAAACTGTAAAACCCATCTTGAATATTACGCTGAAATATTATGCTGGTCGTCCTGTTATTGAGCGAATAGAGCGTGTTTCAAAGCCTGGCCTGCGCATTTACAAGGGGCGCTATGAGATACCTCAAGTGATGAACGGCCTTGGAGTCGCTATTATTTCCACCCCGCAGGGTTTGATGACTGACAGAAAAGCTCGCGCCAATGGTGTGGGCGGTGAAGTCCTCTGCTACGTGGCTTAAGGAGAATAAAAATGTCTAGAGTTGGTAAATCACCTATTCCAGTTACTAAGGGAGCCGAAGTTCAGATTGTGGGATCGCTCATTACGATTAAAGGCCCTTTGGGAACCTTAACGCATGAATTACATCCTTTAGTATCTGTGGCCCAAGCTGATGGATCATTGCTTGTTACTTGTAATGACGAGACGCGTGAGTCTAACGCTTTATCTGGCACAACGCGCGCACTCGTTAGTAACATGGTGAATGGTGTAACTAAGGGTTTTGAGCGTAAATTAAACTTGGTTGGCGTGGGTTATCGTGCATCTACTCAGGGTGACGCTTTGAAGTTGCAGCTTGGTTATTCTCACGACATCATTTATCAATTACCAAATGGTGTAAAGGCTGAGACGCCTACCCAAACTGAAATTATTATTAAGGGCGCAAATAAGCAACAAGTTGGTCAAGTAGCTGCTGAAGTGCGATCTTATAGAACTCCAGAGCCCTATAAAGGCAAGGGCGTTCGTTATAGCGACGAAGTAGTTCTAATTAAAGAAACGAAGAAGAAGTAATCGAGGCCTAATATCATGAACAAAAAAGAATCTCGCATCCGCCGTTCACGTCAAACACGAATCAAGATTGCAGAATTAAAAGTACCTAGAGTAGCTATTTTCCGTTCTAACTTGCATATTACTGCTCAGTTATTTAGCCCATGTGGAACAAAGGTCCTAGCAGCAGCATCAACGATGGAAGATGATTTGCGGAAATCTTTATCCAACAACGGCGGTAATGCAGCAGCAGCGGCAGTGATTGGAAAACTCATTGCGGAACGCGCAATCAAGGTGGGTGTAACTGAAATAGCTTTTGATCGTTCCGGTTTTCGTTATCACGGGCGTGTTAAGGCATTAGCAGAAGCTGCTCGTGAAGCAGGACTGAAGTTCTAAGCAGCCAAAGCGAATAAAGATCAAGGAAAAGACATGGCAAAAATGCAAGCAAAAATGCAATCTGAAGAGCGTGATGATGGCTTACGCGAGAAGATGATTGCGATTAATCGCGTAACCAAAGTTGTTAAGGGCGGTCGTATTTTGGGTTTTGCTGCTCTAACAGTAGTTGGTGACGGTGATGGCAGAATAGGTATGGGAAAAGGTAAGTCTAAAGAAGTACCTGTTGCCGTTCAAAAAGCAATGGATGAGGCGCGCCGAAAAATGATTAAAGTGCCTTTGCGTCAAGGTACGTTACAACATACGGTGATCGGTGAGCATGGCGCTTCTCGAGTATTGATGTCTCCTGCCAAAGAAGGTACTGGTGTGATTGCCGGTGGTCCAATGCGCGCAATTTTTGATGTAATGGGTGTGACGAATGTGGTTGCTAAATCACTCGGTTCAACCAACCCTTACAACATGGTAAGAGCTACGATCAATGGTCTTAGCAAGATGAGTACCCCGGCCGAGATCGCTGCGAAGCGTGGTAAGTCGATCGAAGAAATTTTAGGTAATTGAATCGAGAATAAACATGGCTGAAAATAAAAAAGTAAAAATTCAATTAGTGCGAAGCTTAATTGGCACGCGTGAGAGTCACCGAGCAACAGTGCGCGGACTTGGTTTGGGGCGTGTTAACTCGGTTTCTGAGTTAGAGGATACGCCGGCAGTCCGAGGCATGATGAATAAAGTGTCTTACTTAATTAAAGAACTGCATTAAGTAAGCGATCGAGAGATAGAGGATAAGATGGAATTAAATAATTTAAAGCCTTCCCCAGGATCAAAGCATGCTAAACGTCGAGTTGGGCGTGGTATTGGGTCTGGACTTGGTAAAACAGCAGGTCGAGGACACAAGGGTCAAAAATCCCGTTCTGGTGGATTTCATAAGGTTGGATTTGAAGGTGGGCAAATGCCTTTATATCGTCGCTTGCCAAAGCGGGGGTTTGTTTCTTTAACAAGACGACATGTTGGCGAGATTACTTTGGCGGACTTACAGCGTTTAGATCAAAGTGAAATCGATTTAGTTGTCTTGAAGCAAAATGGTTTAGCAAATGAGCAAATTAAATCAGTAAAAGTGATAAAAACTGGTGAATTAACTCGCGCGGTAACTCTTAAGGGATTAACGGCTACTGCTGGTGCTCGGGCCGCCATTGAGGCTGCAGGTGGAAAAATTGTTGAGGAAGTGTAATTAAATGGCCACTCCATCCGCAAACGCGGCAAGCCTCATGAAGTCGGGAAATAAATATGGTGATTTAAAGAATCGCCTTGTTTTTCTCCTCTTGGCATTGCTCGTTTACCGAGTGGGCGCTCACATTCCGGTGCCGGGGATTGATCCCGTTCAGCTTGCCAGCCTCTTTAACGATGCCAAGGGCGGCATCTTAGACATGTTTAACTTGTTTTCTGGTGGGGCACTATCAAGGTTTACAGTTTTTGCTTTAGGGATCATGCCGTATATTTCTGCCTCGATTATTATGCAACTGTTGACAATTGTGTTGCCAACATTGGAGGCTATCAAAAAAGAAGGTCGATCAGGTCAGCGAAAGATTACTCAATATACCCGATATGGCACAGTTGTTTTAGCGACTTTTCAGGCATTAGGTATTGCAATTGCACTCGAGTCACAACAAGGACTTGTAACGGACCCTGGCACAATCTTCCGCTTAACTTCAGTAGTCACCTTAGTGACTGGAACAATGTTCTTAATGTGGTTAGGAGAGCAAGTAACTGAGCGTGGTTTGGGTAACGGTATTTCAATTATTATTTTTGCTGGTATTGCTTCGGGATTACCAAGTGCTTTGGGCGGTTTATTAGAGCTCGTAAGAACTGGCGCAATGAGTATTATTTCAGCGATCATTGTTGTGTTCTTGGTCATTGCGGTAACTTATTTTGTGGTTTTTGTAGAACGAGGTCAAAGAAGAATTCTCGTGAATTATGCCAAACGGCAGGTTGGTAACAAGGTGTATGGCGGTCAATCATCACATTTACCATTAAAACTCAATATGTCCGGAGTTATCCCACCGATTTTTGCATCTTCAATTATTTTGTTTCCAGCAACAATTGCTCAGTGGTTTACTTCTGGTGAAAACACGAATTTCTTTTCGAGATTTGTTAAGGATTTATCAAGCACCTTGCAACCTGGTCAGCCTGTTTACATCATTTTTTATGCAGCAGCGATTATTTTCTTTTGCTTTTTTTACACAGCATTGGTTTTCAATAGCCGTGAAACTGCCGATAACTTGAAAAAAAGTGGTGCATTTATCCCTGGTATAAGGCCTGGAGACCAAACTGCAAAATATGTTGACAAAATTTTGGCACGATTAACACTAGCAGGAGCTGCTTATATAACATTTGTGTGTTTGCTGCCAGAGTTTTTAGTGCTGAATTGGAATGTTCCGTTTTATTTTGGCGGAACATCATTACTAATTATTGTTGTTGTAACGATGGACTTTATGGCTCAAGTTCAATCTTATTTAATGCAGCAGCAATATGAGTCGTTAATGAAGAAGGCCAACTTCAAAATGGGCCCAGGCGCTTAGTATGGCAAAAGATGATGTTATACAAATGGCTGGAGAGATTGTTGAGAATTTACCTAATGCGATGTTTCGTGTGAAGTTAGAAAATGGACACGTAGTGTTAGGACATATTTCTGGGAAGATGCGGATGCACTATATCCGAATTTTGCCGGGTGATAAGGTTACTGTGGAGATGACTCCATACGACCTAACGCGTGCGCGAATTATTTTTCGCGCCAAGTAGTAAGAATCTGAAAAAGGTGAGTCATGAAAGTATTGGCATCTGTAAAGTGTATCTGCCGTAACTGCAAGATTATTAAGCGTAAAGGCGTGTTGCGAGTGATTTGTTCATCCGACCCGCGCCATAAGCAGCGTCAAGGTTAAGTAGATTAATTTAGAGGAATTTATATGGCACGTATAGCCGGGGTAAACATCCCCAACCATAAACATACCGTTATTGGGTTAACATCGATTTTCGGTATTGGGATCAATCGCGCTCGAAAAATATGTCAAGCAGCTACTGTTCCTGAGTCAAAAAAAGTTAAAGACTTAACGGATGGTGATTTAGAAAAAATCCGGGAGCAAGTAGGCTTGTTTGCTACTGAGGGTGATCTTCGTCGTGAGGTAACGATGAATATCAAGCGTTTGATGGACTTAGGCTGTTATCGTGGCGTGCGCCACCGTAAAGGTTTACCAGTTCGAGGGCAACGTACTAAAACAAATGCACGAACGCGTAAAGGTCCTCGTAAGGCCGGCATTGCTTTGAAGAAATAATAGGAAAGCGAAAATACTATGGCAAAACCACAACAATCGAATACAGCTACACGTGTTCGTAAAAAGGTTAAGAAAAATATTGCAGATGGCATTGCGCATGTGCATGCATCATTTAATAACACGATCGTTACCATTACGGATCGTCAGGGGAATGCTTTGTCTTGGGCAACTTCCGGTGGTCAGGGATTTAAGGGCTCGAGAAAATCAACACCTTTCGCTGCACAGGTTGCAGCAGAGGTTGCTGGTAAAGCAGCGATTGAATGCGGTATTAAAAATTTAGAAGTGCAAATCAAGGGACCTGGTCCTGGACGTGAGTCTGCTGTAAGAGCACTCAATGCCCTAGGAATTAAGATAACTGAGATTCAGGATGTAACACCCGTTCCTCATAACGGATGTCGTCCACCTAAGCGCCGCCGTATTTAATCGATTTTAAAGAGTTGATATAAAAAAGCGGTTTTACATTAAGACCACCGTTCGAATGATAAATTTGAACTAACCCACTACGCAAGTAGCGGTAAAGAAAGGATTACACGTGGCACGTTACATAGGCCCTAAAGCCAAATTATCTCGTCGGGAAGGAACCGACTTATTTTTAAAAAGCGCTCGTCGCCCACTAGCTGACAAATGTAAACTAGACAGTAAGCCTGGTCAACATGGCCGAACCTCTGGTGCTCGTACATCAGACTATGGAAATCAGTTACGTGAGAAGCAAAAAGTAAAAAGAATGTATGGCGTTTTAGAGCGTCAATTTAGACGTTATTTTGCTGAGGCTGATCGGCGCAAGGGTAATACTGGAGAAATGTTACTTTCACTGCTTGAATCGCGTTTAGATAATGTGGTTTACAGGATGGGTTTTGGATCAACACGATCCGAAGCAAGACAATTAGTTTCTCACAAAGCTATTTTATTAAATGGATCAGTAGCAAATATTCCGTCAATGCAGATTAAGCCTGGCGATATTATTGCAATCCATGAAAAAGCAAAAAAACAATCTCGTGTGCAAGAGGCTTTAACACTTGCGCAACAGATTGGACCGGCAAGCTGGGTAGCGGTTGATACTACAAAACTGGAGGGAACATTTAAAAAAATTCCTGACCGTGATGAACTCAGTAGTGATATCAACGAAAGCTTAATCGTCGAACTTTATTCGCGTTAATTAAGGCATCCCCATAAGGAAAATATATGCAAACAACACTGCTTAAGCCCAAAATTATTTCAGTAGAAGCAACCGGCCCAAATCAAGCCAAGGTGGTCATGGAACCATTTGAGCGCGGGTATGGCCATACTTTAGGAAATGCTTTACGCCGGGTACTCTTATCATCCATGGTTGGTTATGCACCGACTGAGGTGAGTATTGGTGGCGTAGTACATGAATACTCCACCTTAGATGGTGTTCAAGAAGATGTCGTCAATTTATTGCTCAATTTAAAAGGCGTTGTCTTTAAATTAGAGTCACGCGACGAAGTCACAGTGATGTTGCGTAAAGAAGGTCCTTGCGTCGTAACGGCAAAGGATATTGATTTACCCCATGATATTGAGTTAATTAATCCCGACCATGTAATCGCTAATTTATCAGCTGGCGGTAAGTTAGACATGCAGATCAAAATAGAAAAAGGTCGTGGATACATCCCTGGTAATATGCGGCAATACTCGGATGAAAATACGAAGCTCATTGGACGAATTGTCTTAGATGCCTCTTTTAGTCCAATTAAACGTGTAAGTTATGCTGTTGAGTCTGCTCGCGTTGAGCAAAGGACAGACTTAGATCGTTTAGTAATGACAATCGAGACAAATGGCGTGATTACCCCAGAAGAAGCGATTCGTCAATCGGCAGGAATTTTAGTTGATCAATTAGTTGTCTTCGCGGCTCTGGAAAATAACCAAGTCATGGGAGATGTGCAGTCTAGCCGTGCCCCGATGGTTGATCCGATGTTGCTCCGTCCGGTGGATGATTTAGAGTTAACTGTTCGTTCAGCAAATTGCCTCAAAGCTGAAAATATTTACTATATTGGTGACTTAATTCAGCGTTCAGAAAATGAGCTCTTGAAGACGCCAAATTTAGGTCGAAAATCACTCAATGAGATTAAGGATGTTTTAGCTGCACGTGGCTTAACATTGGGGATGAAGATTGAAAGCTGGCCGTCTACAGGCCTTGAGAAATAACAGAAAGGAAGTATCATGCGTCACGGAAACGGACTGCGTAAATTAAATCGCACATCGTCACATCGCCTAGCGATGCTACGTAATATGTCTAACTCATTGCTACAGCATGAGTTAATTAGAACGACTTTACCAAAAGCTAAGGAACTACGTCGTGTAGTGGAGCCACTAATTACTTTAGGCAAAAAGGACAACTTAGCAAATCGCCGCCTAGCATTTAATCGTTTGCGTGATCGTGACATGGTTACCAAGTTATTTAATGAGCTCGGCCCTAGGTATGCCGCAAGACCTGGTGGATATACACGAATCCTCAAATTTGGTTTTCGGGTTGGAGATAATGCGCCGATGGCTTTGGTTGAGTTAGTCGATCGTCCAGACATTGAAGCAGTGCAAGCAGTTGATGCAGAATAAGTAATACCTATTTAAAGAAAGCCAGTTCAGTTTGAACTGGCTTTTTTCTTGGCAGATGCAAGTATTTTCTGCCACAATAATACATGCAAGAAAATTTTGTTACCTCACAACAAGAGCCGATCATGGTTTTAGTGAGCTGCGCAAATGCTGAAGAGGCTAAAAAAATAGCACAGAATTTATTAGATAAGCGCTTAGTAGCTTGTGCACAAGTTGGCTCTCAAATAGAAAGTATGTACCGTTGGGAAGCACAAATTGAGACGGCGCAAGAGGTATTGTTGCAGCTCAAAACATTTCGTGCGTTGTGGGGTGAATTAGAAAAAGAGATTTTATCAATTCATTCTTATTCAGTTCCTGAAGTTTTGGCGGTACCGATCTTAGAAATTTCTCATTATTACTATGTATGGATGATGAAAGAATTATTGAGTGAAAAGTAAAATGATGTTTAGATTGAGCATACTTGGGTGGCGAAATTTAATTTATATAGTTGGATATCTAGTAATATTTTCTAATTGTTGGTCAGTCGCTGCCAAGGAGTTTTTACCGCCGGAAAAAGCTTTTACGATTTCTGCCGAACTACAGCAAGACGGGTTGAAAGTTTATTTTGATTCAGTAAAAGATTATTACTTATATCAAGAATCGATTACGGTTCAAATTGACCATAAAAAATTAAGCCCGGTTGAGGTGGCCAAGCCTCATGAAAAATTTGATGATAACTTTAATAAAATAGTTAAAACTTATACAGGTAAGGTGGCTTACCTCTTTCATATAAAAGACTTACCACCAGGAGCGCCAATTGAGTTACAGGTTGTAGTTCAGGGGTGTGCGGATCAAGGTATTTGTTATCCGCCCATGTCAAGGATCATCCGTATTGCGCAGTACGGTAAAGAGATCTACTCGATTGACCCAGCAACACCCGAAGGACTTGATACGATGAAAGTCACACTAGATCAGACTTCATGGTGGCAAGTCAAAGACGATAGTAATGCGCTCAGTGCGTTCTTAGAAAATACCTCGATCTCGCTCCTGCTATTGGCATTTTTTATATTAGGAGTGGGTTTGGCCTTTACTCCTTGCATGTTGCCGATGCTACCAATTTTGTCGAGTATTATTTTTGGGACTACTGAGCATCATTTGTTATCTAGGCGCAAGACGGTAACTTTAGCAATCTCTTATATTTTAGGAATGGCATTTGCGTTTAGCTTAGCAGGGATGGCAACGGCCTGGTTTGGCGCGGGTTTTGCTGCCATTTTACAAAATCAATGGGTCTTATTAAGTTTCACTATATTCATGCTCTTCTTGGCGGGAAGTTTATTTGGTTTTTATGAGTTAAAAATATCTTCTTCATGGCAGTCGATGATTAATCGCTGGATGGGTAAACATCAAGGCGGAAGCTTTGCAGGAGTTTTTGTTTTAGGAGGATTGTCCAGTTTGATTGCTAGTCCTTGTATTACTGCGCCACTGGCTGGGGTGTTAACTTTTATTGCAAAAAGTGGCGAAGTACAACAAGGTGGGATGATTTTATTTGTGATGGCTTGTGGAATGGGTTTGCCGTTACTTTTATTTGCCATTGGTGCAAGTCGGATAGTGCCCCGAGCGGGGCCTTGGATGATTCGGGTGCAAAGATTTTTTGGTATTGCGCTGGTTATTCTAGCTGCATGGATCATATCGCCGGTAATCAATAGCTGGATTATGCCAAGCCAAAAGAGTCTTGACGGAACTAAAATAATTGCCCAGTTACCTTATCGCGTCGTAACCAATGAAAACGATTTAAAACAGCTTTTAGATGGGGCTAAAAACGAACAAAAGCCAGCGCTAATTACTTTTTACGCTGATTGGTGTGTGAGTTGTAAGGAGTTAGAGCTTCGTACATTAGCGGATCAACGTGTCAAAGAGCGCTTAACTCGCTATGAGCGAATAGAAGTTGATTTAAGTATTTTAGGGGTAGACCAAAAAGACTTGTTAAAGAATTATGGATTATTTGGCCCACCAGCAATTATTATTTTAGATGATCGCGGAATAGAAAAAAAATCTGCGCGTAGCGTTGGATTTATTTCGGCAGAGCGGCTGCGCGAATTGCTTTAAATACACCTGCTTATTTTTTCAGTAAGCGAGCAGCCTCTATTGCAAAATACGTTAGGATGCCATCAGCCCCGGCGCGTCTAAAGGCCATTAACGACTCCATCATCACGCCATCATGGTCAAGCCAACCCTTTTCAGCTGCGGCTTTGAGCATGGCATATTCACCACTAACCTGATAAACAAAAGTGGGGTAGGAATAGGTATCTTTGACACGTCTTAAGATATCTAGATAGGGCATGCCGGGTTTTACCATGACCATATCGGCACCTTCAGCAATATCTAACCCAACCTCACGAAGCGCTTCATCCGTATTTGTAAAACTCATTTGATAGGTTTTTTTATTACTTTTGCCTAAATTTTTTGCAGAGCCTACGGCATCACGAAATGGTCCGTAAAAAGAGGAGGCATACTTTGCCGAGTAGGCCATGATTTGAGTATGAATATGCCCTTTACTTTCTAGAGCATCCCGAATTTTTTGTATTCGACCATCCATCATGTCTGACGGTGCAACGATGTCAACGCCGACTTGCGCCTGGACGAGGGCTTGCTTGACAAGAATCGCTGAAGTTTCATCATTGAGAACATAACCGGACTCATCTAAAACACCGTCTTGGCCATGACTAGTATAGGGGTCTAGAGCAACATCTGTCATGATCCCAAGTTCCGGAAAGCGATCTTTCAGGCTTTCTACCACACGCGGAATCAGCCCATTAGGATTAAAAGCTTCTGAGCCATCTGGAGTTTTTAGAGCTGGGTCAATAACTGGAAATAGCGCAAGAACAGGAATACCTAAATCGACACACTCTTGAGCAATGCCTAGTAATAAATCCAGCGAGACTCGGCTAACCCCCGGCATTGATGGCACTGGCTGGGACAAGTTTGATCCCTCATGAACAAAAACCGGATAAATAAAATTTCTTGCAGATAAGTCGGTTTCTTGAACAAGGGATCTAGACCACTCATGCAGCCTACTTCGACGTGGCCGATGTCTTGGGAACTGCAATAATTGCGAAAAATTACTTGTGGACATTTCTACTCCTTTTCTTGGATACCCAACCACTGATAGACGAGTGATTCGGCTTCTTCTAAACCTATTCTTTTGGTACTTGAAAAAAGCTGAGCTGTTAAGAGACCAAAATGAAGGTGCTCTTTATTTAATAAGTTTAATTCATCTCGCACTGCTTTCATGACTAGGGCTTTTTCTGATAAATTTAATTTATCACATTTAGTAATGAGCAGATGAACCGGTTTGCCGGTGGGGCAAAACCAGGCCAGCATATTACGATCTAAATCGGTTAGGCCCCTTCTAGAGTCGACTATTAACACCATACCTTTGAGCTGGTCGCGTTTTTGGAGGTATTGACTCAGTAAGCCTTCCCAGTGAGCTTGAACGGCCCTATCGACTTTGGCATAACCATAGCCTGGTAAATCTACCAAATGCCCTAAAATTTGTTCTTTTTCGGGGATGCAGAAGAAGTTTATATGCTGGGTTCGACCAGGGGTTTTACTGGCAAAAGCGAGCCTTTTTTGGCTACAAAGGACGTTAATGGCGCTCGACTTGCCGGCATTAGACCTTCCTGCGAAGGCGATTTCGGGGGTAGGGTCCTTGGGTAAATCAACTAAATGATTCACGGTGACTAAAAACTTGGCCTGTTGGAGCTTTGACATATATTCTTAATTAGTAAAGCTATTGTAAAATTACACATGATATATATAACATCATTTCCTTGAGATATTAAAAATGTGCACACTTGATATTGTTAAAGCCCTAAAAATTGCCTCACGATATACTTTTTTTAGTATTGGGCTTCTCTTTGCTGGAGCATCTCTTGCTACCGAGGGCCCTAAAATAGCTACCAAAGGTGACCCTGCGCTAGGGGAGATACTTTACAGCAAAGGTGATAGTACTCGGAATATTGTTGCTTGTGCAAGTTGTCATGGCCCTGGTGGCCAAAGTATTTCTGGTACTTGGCCTAAGCTGGCTGGGCAACATCCTGGGTATATATACGGCGAATTAGTTGGCTACAAGACTGGTGAGAGAGCTAATGCTGTGATGATGGGCATGGCTAGCGCCCTTGAATTACAAGATATGAAGAATTTAGCAGCTTATTTGGCCAAACAGCCAGTTAAGGCTGGAACGGCTAAAAATAAAGATACGATTATGCTTGGGCAAAGTATTTATCGTGGAGGAATTGCTGGTAAAAGTGTTCCTGCTTGCGCCGGCTGCCATGGTCCAAATGGAGCGGGTATTCCAGTTCAATATCCACGCATTGGTGGGCAATGGGCTGAATATACCGAAGCTCAGTTAATTGGGTTTAGATCTGGCGCTAGAAAAAATGCGCAGATGAACACGATTGCTGCTAAATTATCAGATACGGAATTAAAGGCTGTAGCTGATTACATTGCAGGTATTCGTTAAGCCTATTCAAACCGCTTTCGTTGGCAAGAGACGTTCGTGGGTAAATAAATCTCGAACGCTTTCTCGTTCCCGAATAACATAAGTATTTTCGCCATCAATCATCAACTCGAGGGCTTTTGGTCGCGTATTGTAATTTGAAGCCATACTAGAACCATACGCCCCGGCAGACAGAATCGCAAGAACATCTTGCGGGAGTACTTTTAAAGTCCTATTTTTACCTAGCCAGTCACCAGTTTCACAAACAGGCCCAACCACGTCATAACTCACTTCTGGAAGATCTTTTAGCGTGACTGGGACAATTGCATGGTAAGCATCATACATTGCTGGGCGCATCAAGTCGTTCATGGCTGCGTCTACAATACAGAAATTTTTGGCTGGTGTTGGTTTGAGGTATTCAATTTGAGTAAGAAGGACTCCAGCGTTTCCAACGAGGGATCTGCCGGGCTCAAACACAACTTCGAGATGACCAAACCCCTGTTGTTCAATATGGTTTAAAAGAGTATTAGCAAAGAGGGTAATGTCAGGAGAGGCTTCATGCCCATATGAAATACCTAGTCCACCGCCAATATCTAGGTGTTCAATTGGTATATTGCGCTTGTTTAAATCAGCAATTAATGCCAGGATGCGATCAATCGACTCAATAAAAGGTTCAATTTCTAGAATTTGTGAGCCGATATGACAGTCGATTCCAACAATTTTACAATTCGACATTTGGTGAGCTGTTTGGTAGGTTGATAAAACAGCTTCATACGCAATACCAAATTTATTATCTTTTAGCCCTGTAGAAATGTAAGGGTGTGTTTTTGCGTCTACATCGGGGTTAACTCGAAGGGAAATCGGAGCTACTTTACCTAGACTATGAGCAATTTCATTAATGCGAGTTAGTTCAGGTATCGATTCAACATTAAAGCACTTAACGCCCGCTAGAAGAGCTTGGGTAATTTCCTTTGCCGATTTACCAACCCCTGAGAAAACGCAGTCATGGGGATTGCCACCGGCAGCTATGACCCGCTCTAACTCTCCTCCACTAACTAAGTCAAAACCAGCGCCGAGTTTAGCAAAAAGATTTAAGATAGCTAGGTTACTATTTGCCTTCATCGCAAAATGCACGCGCGCTCTTCTTGAGCCATCTGCCCTCAAGCAAGCTGATTCATACTGTTTGAAAGCTTCGGTAAGAGCAACTCGGCTATAAACAAAACAAGGCGTACCATACTCTTTGGCTAGCGAGCTGAGAGACAGTTCCTCGATAAACCATTCGTTGTCTCGAACACTAAACCCATTGGGGATAAAAAGATTTGACATAAGTTAAGGAGAAGTATGTGGGTTTGCAGGAGAGATCTTGGGCCATTGTTGTCCCTTTGGTTCAGGCTTTGAGGGTTTGACTGGTTCTGGCGTGGGTGGCGGTAAATACAGAGGACCCTTAACCCCACAGCCTGAAAGGGTAATTGATAGAATTACGCAGAACGAAAGAAGAAAACTACAATGTTTAATATGGATAACTTTCATAGTTGATCAAATCATAAAGCCTCACGCGCAAAACACCGAAGAATTAAATACCTAAGGGCTGAATATATCATGCAAACCACCGTTGAAAAAATAGACGATTCAGAATTTAAGCTTTACGCCAATCAGGCTTTAGATTTGATTGAGGACGAATTAGAGCGTCTTTTTGAAACAAGTGATTTTGATGTAGACATAGAGCGTCAAGGGGGTAATGTTTTAAATATTCAATTTCCTAATCATACGGTGATTGTAATTAACCTACAAACTCCTTTGCACGAATTATGGCTTGCTACTAAGGAGGGTGGGTTTCATTTTCGCTGGGCAGGTTCTAAAGTTAAGCCAAAATGGCAAGACACTAAAACCCAAGAGGATTTCTTTGCCGTAGTTGCAAGCCACATCACGAAGCAGGGTGGAACTCCTTTTAACTTGACTGGTTTGGCGTAATAGCGCTGAGTCGAATATATTCTCTTCTTGCAAACCGGTCGGTCATGCCGGCGATGTAATGCGCTATTCTTCGGGGTTGATTAGATCCGTCAGTTTGGTAAAAATGTTCCGGGATTTCATTTGGGTGAGTTGTATAAAACTCAAATAAAAAATGAATTTGGGTTGAGGCTTCTTCGGTTTTGGCCACCACTTGTGGGTGACGGTATAAATTTTTAAATAAGAATCTTTTTAGCTCGGTGACCTCTGCTTGAATACTTGGAGAAAATTGGATGAGGGGAGGAAGCAGTCTTACCTCATGAATAGAAGTAGGTTGATGGTGTTGCAACAGACTTTTCGAGTAATTGACCAAATCATCGACTAGTTGGTGAATGATATGCCGGATCACTTCGTGCCTTAATCGCCGACCGGTGAGTTCGGGATATAAATCGTGAACATGATTTAAATGAGTTTGCCATAACTTGACTGAGCTCAAATGTTCCATATCTAAGAGTCCCGAGCGAATACCATCATCAATATCATGGTTACTATAAGCCACTTCATCGGCAATATTCGCTAGTTGAGCTTCTAGACTGGGTTGATGGCCTTCAATAAAACGGTCGCCTAATTGACCAAGCCATTTCTTATGCTGGGTTAAGTGTTTTTTCGAGAGGTGTTTTAAGATACCTTCGCGGGTCTCGAATGAAAGATTAAGGCCATTAAACGTTGGGTAGCGCTCCTCTAATTCATCAACAACCCAAAGACTTTGCAGATTATGCTCAAAACCATCTTTTAAGCAGGCGTTTAGAGCATCCTGTCCAGCATGGCCAAAAGGTGTATGACCAAGGTCATGCGCCAAAGCAATGCCTTCGACAAGGTCTTCATTGAGATGGAGACGTCTCGCTATTGCTCGTCCAATTTGGGCCACTTCTAGACTATGCGTAAGACGAGTCCGAAAATGATCGCCCTCGTGATTCAAAAAAACTTGGGTTTTGTATTCTAGGCGCCTAAACGCCGCGCTGTGGACGATCCGATCACGGTCTCTTTGAAAGGGGTTTCTTCCAGAAAGAGTAGGCTCTTGTGGTTCAGCAAAAACTCTCCCCAAGGATTCCTCGGCTTTTGCAGCGTAACTAGCTAAGCCATTAATCATGCAGCCCCGGTAGATTGCAAGACTTTACGAACTTGCTCATCAGGCACTTTTTCGATCGCTGCTTGACCCAAACTTTTGAGTACGATGTACTGAATACTGCCTGCTTGGGCTTTTTTATCGTGGGACATGAGCTTGAGGTATTGGTCTGCACCCCACTTCGGCGGGGTAATTGGTAGGTGAAGCATTTGAATAATCTTTTTAAAGCGAACTAGATCTTCTTGACTCAGGTAGCCAAGTTGCGTAGAAAGTTCTGCGGCGATAGACATGCCGCACCCCACAGCCTCTCCGTGGAGCCATTCACCATAGCCCATTCCGGCCTCGATGGCATGACCAAAGGTATGGCCAAAATTTAAATGGGCGCGTAAGCCGCTTTCGCGCTCGTCAAGAGCCACTACCTGGGCTTTAATTTCGCAGGAGCGCTCGACAGCATGTTCAAGGGCGATTAGATCATACGCATTGAGCTCGCAAGCATGATTTTCAATCCAATTTAAAAATTCAATATCGGCAATTGCACCATGTTTGATGACTTCGGCAAGACCGGCAGCTAACTCTTTTGCTGGTAGTGAAAGAAGTGTTTTTAAATCTGCAATGACTGCAACGGGTTGGTGAAATGCCCCAATCATATTTTTTCCAAGGGGATGGTTGATCCCTGTTTTGCCACCAACGGAAGAGTCTACTTGCGAAAGAAGCGTTGTCGGTATTTGTACAAACCGAATCCCGCGCATATAGGTTGCTGCTGCAAAGCCCGCCATATCGCCAATTACTCCACCGCCTAGGGCAAATATAGTCGTTTGTCGATCGGCGGAGGACTTTAAAAGCCCGTCAAAAATTATTTGTAGGGTTTCCCAATTTTTATGGGACTCACCATCGGGTAGGACAATAGAGACGACTTGCTGACCAATTTTTTTTAGAGAAGTTTCAACGCGGTGGGCAAAAAGTGGCTGGATTGTTAAATTGGTGATGATGACAGATAGTCTGCCGGTTACATGCTTAGCGAACAACTCCGAGTTGTCTAGTAAATCTTGGCCAAGATAAATGGGGTAGGAACGGTCTCCTAAATGAACTTGAAGTGTTTTCAAGGGGTAAGCTCCAGTTGCATGACAAGTTTGTTCGTTAGTTGATTGACGTTTGGTTTACCAGTTTCGATGATTTGATGAGCAATAGAAAGATAAATAGGGTCTCTAAGGTCGAAAAGCTCTTTTAATTTTTGTTCTGGGTCTTGGGTATTTAAGAGAGGGCGGCCGCGATCGTGGCGTGTTCTAAGCCAAAGTTCATGCGGGTTGGCTCGTAGGTAAACCACGTGACCATGGCTTTGTAGGATTTGGCGATTTTCAGGGAGTAGAACACTCCCACCACCAGTAGCTAGAACAATATCTTGCATTTGGCAGAGTTCTTTAATCACTGCAGATTCCCGCTTACGAAAACCTTCTTCACCTTCCATTTCAAATATAGTCGGGATTTTTACGCCACAACGCTTTTCAATTTCATGGTCGCTATCGATAAAGACTTTTCCTAGCCGTTTGGCCAAGACTTTGCCAACGCTGGACTTGCCGGCGCCCATTAGGCCAATTAAAAATATATTGATAGGAACTGAGCTCACCCACTAATTTTACGCACGCTTTGCCTCGCCGGTTATTTTTTATGAATTATTAGAATTATTTTGTATTTACTCAGAGAGCTTTTCACCTTTATGGTTAATCAGTGTGGGTGTTAAAAAGACGAGTAATTCCGTTTTATCGGTAATTTTTGCTTGGTGCTTAAAGAGGTTGCCGAGTATAGGGATCTCCCCTAAAAAAGGGATCCGCAGCACATCTTCCCGTTCAATTTGTAGAAAAATACCACCAATTACGACTGTTCCCCCATCTTCCACCATAATTTGTGATCGGAGATGTTTGGTGTCAATGGCATATCCCTGTTCAGTTTTTGTGCCAATAGTGTCCTTACTAATTTCTACATCCATTTGGATTGAGCCGTCTTGGATTTTAGGCGTTACTTCAAGTCGTAAATTAGCTTTCCTAAAATGCACCCGCGCACCGTCCTTCGTGGAAGTTTGATAAGGTAATTCTGTACCCTGCTCAATCATTGCCTTAACCTCGTTGGTCGTTACTATTCTAGGGTTTGAAACAATCCGACCGCGCCCGTCAGACTCAAGAGAGCTCAGTTCAATCTGTAAAAGTTGTGTAGCCTTTTTATTGAGCATCGTAATAGCGGCTGAGCTTGCTGGAAAACCATTCAGCCCATCCGCTCCCAGATCAGAATGTAAGCGTGGGCTGGGATTTTGATTGGAAGCCGTTACAGAGGTATTGCTGATGCCTAACTTAACACCCAGGTTACGCGCAAAGCGAGAATCGGCCTCCACAATACGGGCTTCGATCAAAATTTGTTTATTTTTTGAAGAAGAAAGCTGGAGCTGGTCCGTGTGGCGATGGGGATCCGCTTTTATTTGGGATATGGGTGCAATCCAAATTAAGTTCCCTTTTTTAATATAACTAAGCTGATTACTTTGCAAAAGTAATTCAAAAGCATTATTCCAGGAAACATTTTTAAAATGAAGCCATGTAGAGCCGGTTAATAGGTGAATACCTAAAAGGTTAACTTGACCGAGCTCACCCAATATTTTGAAAGCATCTGGTAAATCAATTCGTTCAAAAAGTAAGGTAATTGGCATACTCGGCAACTCACCAACAGATGTAGTGTGGCCATCTGTTACAAAGAGTGCGCAGTAGATAAAATAGAGATGACAAATAACGCTCCATCGATTGTTGCAAGGAAGTTTCATTGCGAGGATCTTTCACGTAATAGGATATGTGGTTTGCCAACGGCGTCAATCAGAATTATTAGATCGTCTTGAATTTGATGAATACGTAGTAGTGGTATCGGCATGTCGCCTAGCTTGAAGTATTTTTTACCAGACGGCGTAGCCAAAACAACCTGCGTCATCTGGTTCATTGAGAAGTTACCTAAATAAATAAAATCTTTGAGAGGATCTACTATGGTGGCTTGCTTAGTTTTGGATCGTGTTGCTACTTGCAACTGGGCTTTGGTAAAAAGACGCTCATTTTCTAGGGTAAGATTTTCGATAGATTGCAAATCCTCGTCTAACTGTTCAACCCGATACATGAGTGTTTGAAGATCTTCGGGAACTGATGATAAGTTAGAAAGGCTTGATTCGACAGAGTTACCGAACTCAATAATTTTATGATTCTGGGACTCGGTATTCTTTAAAAACAAAAAATATAGAATAGTGCTACACACACCTGCACAAATCAGGGGAAATAGAAAGTGGAACCATCGGAAGAAATTTGCTTCGTGACCTGGTGGCAAACGAAAGGAGTTGGGTTTGGCCTTTGCAAAAGAGTTATCTTGCTGGTTAAATGGTGTTTTGGGCTCATCGAATGCAAATGGCTGATGGGCTTGGCTACCGCCGGCATTTTCTGGATAGCTGTGAAGTAATTCGCCAGTTTGTGGATCCACTAAGGTTTCTGTTACTGAGCTTGCAGCATGATTTGTGGTGTTATATGAGGTACTTTTGGATTGATCTTGTAATAGATCATCAAAAGATTGCATAGAAATTTTTCGTTTAAGCATGTGCTTATTTTCAAATGTTTTCTCAATCGATGGGGTGGCATCAGACGAACGAAACTACGCATTTATTTGTAGGAAAGGCATCTGTAGGCATCAACACGACTTTATAATTGTCGGATGTGTAAGAATTCACTTTTTAAGCCTGCAAAATCTTGGCGATGCAGATATTCAATAGGAGTCTTTTTTACTAGAAAGTTACTCGAATGAAAAAGATTATTTTGTATCTTGGCTTAGCGTCTATTGGTGGAATGATTGCGGGTACAATTTTATTGGTTTTTGCCATTATCATCGCCACGCCAAATCTGCCGTCTTTAGAGGCGGTAACGGACTATCAACCTAAAGTCCCCTTACGTATTTATTCAGCTGATGAAGAAATGATTGGTGAATTTGGTGAGGAAAGACGGAATGTTACTCCGATTGCTAAATTTCCGGATGCGCTAAAAAAAGCCGTCCTATCCATTGAGGATGATCGATTTTATGAACACCATGGAGTTGATTTTCAGGGGGTGGCGCGGGCTGCTTTAGTCAATTTGGGCGGTGGTATGTCTCAAGGTGCGTCTACGATTACGATGCAAGTTGCTAGGAATTTCTTTTTATCCAATGAGAAGACCTTAACGCGCAAACTCTATGAAATATTATTAGCTTGGAAAATTGAGCAAAATCTTTCCAAAGACAAGATTCTTGAGTTGTATATGAATCAAATTTACCTTGGACAAAGGTCCTATGGATTTGCAAGTGCTGCGAGAATTTATTTTGGTAAGAATGTCAACGAACTGAGCATTGCCGAGTCGGCAATGCTGGCAGGATTACCTAAGGCACCGTCCGCATACAATCCCGTTGTCAATTTTCGTCGTGCAAAGATTCGGCAGGAGTATATCTTGCAACGGATGCGTGATTTGAAATATATTTCGAGTAACGACTATGCAGAGGCGATGCTTGAAGAGTTACTCGTAAAAGGCTTAGGTAAAGAATTTAACGTGCGTGCCGATTATGTTGCTGAGTATGCCAGGCAGTTACTGGTGACTATGTATGGCGAGAATGTGTATGTGCAAGGTTTAAAGGTTTATACAACCGTAAAAAAGGCGCATCAAGAAGCCGCCTATCAAGCGGTTCGAAAAGGGATCCTTGATTATGATTTAAAACATGGTTATCGTGGTCCAGAGGGTTTTGTGGAGATTCCGAACGCGTCGTTTGACAGTAAGCAAATGAAAAGAGCTTTGGACGAGGCGCTAATTAGCCACCCCAGTAGTGATGAGATTCAATCAGGGGTTGTATTAGAAGCGAGTTCGAGTGAGTTAAAGGTATTTATTTCCTCTGGTGAGATGGTTTCAATTAAGGGGTCTGGTTTAAGTTTTGTGAAAGAGGCCTTAAGCCCGAGTGCTCAACCAAAATTAAGGATTAAGAAGGGCTCCATCGTGCGAGTAATGCCTTCTTCCAATAATACATTTCAAATTGTTCAAATGCCAGAAGTTGAATCGGCATTGATTTCATTAAACCCGCAAACAGGTGCAATCTTAGCAATGTCTGGAGGGTTTGACTTTCGACGAGGGCAGTTTAATCATGCCATGCAGGCGCAGCGTCAACCGGGGTCCTCTTTTAAGCCTTTTATATACGCCGCAGCGCTTGAGAAGGGCATTATGCCAAGAACTCTTGTGAATGACGCCTATTTGTCCATTGGTGGCGCAGAGACTGGCAGTAAACCTTGGGAGCCGAAAAACTATGATGGTAAAACAGAAGGTTTGATGACCGTCAGAGCGGCTTTAGCGCGATCTAAAAATTTAGCTACTGTGCGAATTATTCGGGCAATTGGGCCGGTATATGCCCAGAGTTTTATTCAGAAATTTGGATTTGAGGCTGAAAAGCATCCGCCGTATTTGACATTAGCCCTTGGAGCTGGTTCTGCTACGCCTTTGCAGATGGCGGTTGGATATAGTATTTTTGCTAATGGTGGATATGGTGTGGAGCCCTATTTAATTAGTCGTATTGTTGATATGAGGGGAAAGATTATTTTTGAGGCTACTCCGCAAGTCGTAGGTGATGAAAGCTTACGTGTTTTGGATGAGCGCACGGCCTTTGTTGCAGACAGTTTGCTCCAAGAAGTGACCCGTTCAGGAACTGCCGCATCTGCTAGGGTTAAGCTAAGTAGAACAGATATTGCAGGGAAAACTGGAACGACTAATGATGCGCACGACGCTTGGTTTGCTGGATATCATCCAAAAGTAAGCGCAGTGGTTTGGATGGGGTTTGATAAGCCTCGCAGTTTAGGTAGTAATGAGACTGGCGGAGGACTCTCCTTGCCCGTGTGGATTAACTACATGACGCGGGCATTAGCTGACGTACCTGATATGCCCAGAGTTAAGCCGGCTGGAGTTGAGTGGGAGGATGGTGACTGGGTTATTCCAGAATTTACAGCTCGCCCCAAATATCCCTCATTGAAAGATTAGAAGTCATGGCAAGAAAGGCGCGAGAAGTAATTCCGGGTCAGGCCATGCATATCGTTGCAAGAGGGCGAGCCATATCACCG
>CALPOM020000018.1 GCA_943325205.2 Thermoflexus hugenholtzii JAD2
TCTAATTTGAATAAACAGCTTTTTGTTTACTAACGCTAGCTATAATGGT
The DNA here is from genome assembly GCA_943325205.2 of Thermoflexus hugenholtzii JAD2. Lineage (GTDB taxonomy): Bacteria > Pseudomonadota > Gammaproteobacteria > Burkholderiales > Burkholderiaceae > Polynucleobacter. The sequence goes on from CALPOM020000018.1 coordinate 50, forward strand.
TCTATTATGACAGAGCATAACCGTGAAACTCCAACCTGATCAACTTCCGTCCCAAAATATGGTGACGCGCTACGATTCTGAATTTTTAGAAATTAATGCGCAACGCTACAACAATTCTATTTTATTAATGCCTGATGGGCCAGTTTTGCCTTGGTTAGTCAGTAGTTGGAAAGACTTAAATAGGTCACATTTTACCCAAATTGCCAATCAAAAGCCGGAACTCGTGATCTTTGGTAGTGGCTCGAAAATTCGGTTTTTGGATCCAAGTCTTTTACAAGACCTGATCCAATTGCGCATCGGCTTCGAAACCATGGATACGCCGGCAGCTTGTCGAACCTACAATATACTGATGGGGGAAGGTCGCCTTGTTCTGGGTGCATTTTTAATGGAACCAAACTAACGCCCTCCTCAATACGACCTTCGTTATTTGGTAATTTATATTGATCTCTCCAGCGAAAACACAGCGTCAATCGATCACTTGGCAAAGCCATTCTGGCTATTTCTTCATCCTACTGTTACTCGGTGTGATTTGGTTTGGAACCTTAGATTGGCGCCATCTCATCCCAACTGATGAGGGGCGATACGCTCAAATAGCGCGCGAAATGCTCGCTACCGGGGACTGGGTAGTAATTCGTTATAACGGTTACCAGTATTTTGAAAAACCACCTTTGCATATCTGGGCAACGGCGGTGATCTTTCAAATCTTTGGCCTTGGCGAGTGGCAAGCAAGACTATGGAGTGGGCTAACCAGTTTTGTAGGCATCCTCATGGTAGGCTTTACCGCTTTCAAAATTGCGGGTTTTCGGGGTGGCTATCTGGCAAGCTTAATGCTGGCATCCTCTCCACTGTGGATCTTAGCTGGACACTTTAATGCCCTAGATATGGGCCTAGCTTTCTTTATGAATGCCTCCTTGTGCTGTCTCATTTTGGCGCTCCTAGCGCCTGCCAAGTCAAAAAGTGAGCACTACTGGATGCTCGCTTGTTGGGCAGCTATGGCTGCCGCTGTTTTAAGTAAAGGCTTAATTGGTATTGTGCTACCTGGCTTAGTACTGATCGTTTATAGCCTAACATCCAGAGATTGGCAATCCTGGGCGAGAATGCATTGGGTGAGTGGTGTGAGTTTATTTTTATTAATTACTAGTCCTTGGTTTTTTCTCATTGCACAACGCCATCCCGAGTTCTTACATTTCTTTTTTATTCATGAACATCTAGAACGCTTCACCAGTGAAACACATCGCCGCACAGCGCCATGGTACTTCTTTATCCCACTGATTATATTAGGTTTTTTACCTTGGCTAAGCCAGTTATATACGATTAAAAATATCAGCCTATTTCGCCCAAATCCAAATCATCGATTTCAACCCCTCTGGCTATGCATCATTTGGGTTATCACTATCTTTTTATTTTTTAGTAGCTCACAATCTAAACTGCCAGGGTATATTGTCCCCATCTTTCCCGCTCTAGCAATCGTCACTGGAATTGGTTTTGATCATGTGCTACTGCGTCAAAACACGATCAATCAGCCATCAAAGATATGGACCTACACTGTAGTATTTTTTATCGCCATCTTTGCTATTGGATTTATCGGTATTCCAGCCATCCAAGCAACTGGTGAGGTCTATGAAAAAGAATCCTATCAAATTTATTCGTACTGGGCTGCAGTGGCGCTTACCGTTGGCGTTTTAGGATCACTGCTCGCATTTTTAAAGCGTCAACAAATCCTGTATAGCGTAACGATTTTTGCCTTGACATTTACCACCCTAACCTTAATCGCTGGTCTTGGTCATGAAACTGTCGGACGCCGGCTTTCTGGCTATGATCTTGCTATGCAAGCAAAACCTCTCATCCCAAAAGATGCGCCTCTCTATTCCCTTGGCTTACTTGATCATACCGTCCCCTTTTATCTCGAAAAAAATTCGGTGATGGTCAATTTCCAAGATGAACTCGCTTTTGGAATAGCGCAAGAACCAGAGCGCTGGATACCTACTTTAGAAGAGTGGTTGCAAGTTTGGCAAAATCCAACGCCCCAACATGCTTTTGCAATAATGAGTCATGCACTGTGGCGAGAGTTACAATCCCAAAATATCCCCATGGCAGTGATTGCTCAAGATGAACTTCGAGTATTGGTTCGAAAACCTCTGGCAGAGGCAAGTCAGTCCACCCATCAACAAGGTAATCCATGACCCTCACTAGTTTTAGCTATCTGTTTATTGGTGTCATCCTCAATGCCTGCGCACAATTACTTCTAAAGGCGGGTACTCTTCGTCTCGGAGAAATTTCTCTAGCGCCCACAACTCTTATTTCGACCTTACTGCAACTAGCAACTAATCTACCCATCTTAGGCGGACTCTGCCTTTATGTTTTTTCAGTGATCACTTGGATCGCCGGCCTATCAAGAGTTGATGTCTCCATCGCCTATCCTTTGCTCTCGCTCGGTTATGTCCTCAATGCCATTGCCGCCCATTATTTATTTGGTGAAATACTGAGTTGGCAGCGCCTTACTGCCATTGGTATTATCCTGATTGGTGTCTATCTTTTAGCTAGGTCATAATCTAACCTATGAATCAACTCCCCTTTTTGCCTTTTACTAAGCCAAGTATCGATGAAGCCACGATTGCCGCCGTCGGCGATGTCCTGCGTTCTGGCTGGATAACGACTGGCCCGAAATGCCAACAACTCGAATCAGCCCTATCCGAACTCTTTGGTGGCCGGCCAGTGCGCTGCTTTGCGAATGGTACTGCCACGATGGAAGTTGCTCTGCGCGTTGCTGGTATTGGCCCTGGTGACGAAGTAATTACAACACCCATTTCTTGGGTATCGACTGCCAATGTCATCCTGACGGTTGGGGCGAAACCTGTCTTTGTAGATATCGATCTGTCAACCCGAAATCTGAATTTGGAATTAGTTAAAGCAGCCATTACACCAGCAACTAAAGCTATCATGCCGGTTTACTTATCTGGACTACCAGTTGATATTGATCAACTGTACGAAATTGCAGACCACTATCAGCTGCGCGTTATCGAAGATGCGGCGCAGGCCCTTGGATCACATTGGCAAGGAAATTTAATTGGTAGTTCCCATCAGCACCGCTCTGACCTCGTCAGTTTTAGTTTTCAGGCAAACAAAAATATGACAAGTATCGAGGGTGGATGCCTAGTCATGAACCATGCAGATGAAGCGAATTTAGCCCAGCGCCTGCGACTTCAAGGTGTTACTCGCTCAGGTCTTGATGGTATGGAAGTTGACGTCCTCGGGGGTAAACATAATATGACCGATGTGAATGCTGTGATTGGCATCCATCAACTCGCTCAATTGACAGAATTCATGGTCAAAAGAAAAGCTCTTGTGAAACATTATTTTCAATTATTTGAGCAATCTAAACTCATCGAGTATGGCGTCATCCTGCCATTAGCAGATATGCATCATAGTAATTGGCATATGTTTCAAGTACTCTTGCCGATCGAACAGTTAAAAATCCGTAATCAAAATAGGTCAACTGTCATGCAAGCACTGAAAGACCAAGGTATCGGCACGGGTGCGCACTACCCAATTATTACGGACTTCAAACTGTATAAAAATCTTGGCTACCAATCAACCAATACGCCTGTTGCCCAGCAAGTTGGCCAAGCTATTCTGACCCTACCACTTTTTCCATTAATGACTAATCAGGATGTTGAACGCGTCGTTCACAGCTTAGAAAATGTTTTTGCGCAGTTTCATTAAGCGGGATCTGCTCAAGTATTTGGTCATAGGTCGAATACTACTAATTATTTTTAACTCAACTCTGCAAAAATTGCATAAAATCCCCGTATGCAGATAAATTCTCAATCACTGATTCCTGCGCATCTTACTCCACCAGCAATACCGTTGATATCGATCGTTATACCAGTTTATAACGAGGCGGAAGGTTTAGATGCTCTTTTTGCAAGACTTTATCCAGCCCTTGATCAAACCGCTCGCGAATTATCTGTTCAATATGAAATCGTTTTCGTCAACGATGGGAGTAAGGATGATTCTGCGCAACTACTAGCAAAACAATTTGAACTTCGTGAGGATGTGACCCGCGTCGTTCTCTTTAATGGTAACTTTGGACAGCATATGGCTATCATGGCCGGATTTACCTATGCAAGAGGCCACTTCTTAGTAACTTTAGATGCCGATCTACAAAATCCCCCCGAAGAAATTACCCCAATTGTTAAACTTCTCCTGGAGGGATATGACTATGTCGGGACTATTCGCATCGCCAGAAAAGATAGTTCATTTCGACGTCTAGCCTCCAAAGCAATGAATCGCTTACGAGACCGAATCACTAAAATCACAATGACCGACCAAGGCTGTATGATGCGCGGTTATGATCGGCGAGTAGTTAACTTAATGAAGAAAAGTAAAGAAATTAATACCTTCATTCCAGCTCTAGGATTTACCTATGCCAGCAAACCGATTGAAATTGAAATCAAACATGAAGAGCGATTTGCTGGTGAGTCCAAATACACGCTATATCAACTTATTCGTCTCAACTTTGACTTGGTTACAGGGTTTTCTGTTTTACCACTGCAAGCTTTTTCATTAATTGGTATCCTCCTAGCGCTTGCTTCCGGTGCGCTGTTTATGTATCTCTTAATCCGCCGATTTGTGATTGGCGCAGAAGTTGAGGGTGTGTTTACTTTATTTGCACTCAATTTTTTCCTAATGGGTGTCATGCTCTTTGGTCTTGGCCTTTTAGGCGAGTATATTGGGCGTATTTACCAACAAGTCCGTCAACGTCCCCGCTATGTCGTCATGGGCGTTTTGGAACGTGATGTCGCACAATAAAGCCATTGTCTTTGCCTATCATACGGTCGGCGTGAAATGCCTCACCGCACTTCTAGATGCCGGTTTTGAAGTGCCACTCGTAGTGACCCATGAAGACCATCCCGAGGAAGTGATTTGGTTTGAATCAGTCTCTGAACTGTGTCAAGCACGCAACATCCCCTACCTCACCCCAACAGACTTGAATAGTCCAGAGCTAGTCAAACAAATTCAAAATACAGCGCCAGACTATCTCTTCTCTTTTTACTATCGCTTCATGATTCCTGATCAAATACTTAGCCTTACGAAAATTGCAGCGCTCAATATGCATGGCTCCTTACTCCCCAAATACCGTGGTCGTGTTCCAGTTAACTGGGCTGTTTTGCACGGCGAAACAAAAACTGGTGCGACCCTGCATGTCATGGAAACCAAACCTGATGCAGGTGATATTGTGAATCAAAAACAAGTTCCTATCGGCCCTGATGACACGGCCTTTATGGTTTTTAATCAAGTCGCGCAAGCTGCGGTTGATGTGTTAAATGAAGTGCTTCCAGAACTTCGGGATGGAAATTTTCCAAGACGACCAAACCGCCTCCAAGAGGGTAGTTACTTCGGGGCAAGAAAGCCCGAAGATGGGCGAATCGACTGGCAACAACCAGCAGCCCAAGTCTATAATCTTTTCCGTGCGGTAGCGCCCCCCTATCCCGGGGCATTTACTCAAATCGGACAAAGGCAGCTGGTGATCGCTAAAGCACAACTCGCAAGCCTACCCAACACCCAAACCAAACTAGTGCCTGGGCTTCAAATAATCAATCAAAGAATTTACGGCGTCTGCGGCGACGGCCGGTGCCTACTTGTGACCTCTTTACAACTCGCAGGGCAAGAAATACGTGCCAAAGATCTGAAAATTCTCTTATCTCAGACCTGAGCGATTAAAATGGAATCTAGACGAAAGATTCCGATATGACAAAAAAGATATTAATCCTTGGTGTAAATGGGTTTATTGGCCACCACCTCTCCAAACGTATTCTGGAAACAACCGATTGGGAAGTCTATGGCATGGATATGCAAGACGATCGCCTTGCAGATATCGCGAAACATCCACGCATGCATTTTTTTGAGGGTGATATCACGATTAATAAAGAATGGGTCGAGTACCATATCCGAAAATGTGATGTCATTTTGCCGCTCGTTGCAATCGCTACCCCAGCAACTTATGTGCAACAACCGCTCAAGGTCTTTGAGTTAGACTTTGAGGCTAACCTTCCGATCGTGCGTTCGGCCCATAAGTATGGCAAGCACCTCGTGTTCCCATCGACCTCCGAGGTCTATGGGATGAGCACCGATGAAGAATTTGATCCAGAGTCATCCCCACTTATTTACGGCCCAATTAATAAACCTCGTTGGATCTATGCCTGTGCTAAACAGCTCATGGATCGAGTGATCTGGGGTTATGGTATGGAAGGTCTTCGCTTTACTCTTTTTAGACCATTTAATTGGATCGGCCCAGGGCTTGATAGTATCTATACCTCCAAAGAGGGATCGTCTCGGGTTGTAACTCAATTCTTAGGACATATCGCTCGCGGTGAGCCAATCAATCTAGTCGATGGTGGACTCCAAAAGAGAACCTTTACTTATATCGATGATGGCATCGAAGCCTTATCACTGATCCTAGCTAATAAAAATGATGTAGCGAATGGGAAAATCTATAACATCGGCAATCCAGCTAATAACTTCTCGGTAAAAGAGCTGGCAAATATGATGTTAACTATCGCTAAACGGATCCCCGAATATCGTGAAACCGCATTACAAGTAGTCATCCAAGAAACAACCTCAAATGCCTACTATGGGAAAGGTTATCAGGATGTACAAAATCGTGTCCCTAAAATACAAAATACGATTGATGAACTCCATTGGCACCCCAAAACAACCATGGCCGATGCGCTTGAGCATATTTTTGAGGCCTACCGCCACGATGTGATTAAGGCTCGTAACCTCGTCGAAAATTAAACATGGGGCAAATCGCTCTCAAAGTCGATGTTGATACCCTCAGAGGCACGCTAGAAGGTGTGCCTCGTCTACTGGAACTGTTTCAAAAACACCAAATCCATGCTACTTTTTTGTTCAGCTTAGGCCCAGATCATACGGGCTGGGCCCTTAAAAGAATCTTTCGACCAGGTTTTTTAAAAAAAGTCTCTAGAACTTCAGTTGTTGAACATTACGGTCTAAAAACGTTGAGCTATGGTGTACTCCTGCCGGCTCCGGATATTGGTCTGCGCGGTAAGAAAGTATTGCAAGATGTCGCCCAGGCTCAGCATGAAGTTGGTATACATTGTTGGGATCATGTGCTTTGGCAAGATCATGTCCGCCATCAACATCCAATCTGGACGCAAAAACAGATGCAACTCGCGATCGAGCGCTTTATCGAAATCTTTAATGCCCCTCCCAAAACGCATGGCGCTGCTGGCTGGCAAATGAATATGTCCGCCCTTAAACAAATTGATGTCTGGCAAATGTCCTACGCCTCCGATGGGAGAGCCCCAATCAATCTAGCGCCGTACCGAATCGAATTTGCTCAAGGTCCAAGTAAACATATTCAGTATCCAACTACGCTACCAACCTTCGATGAACTGCTAGGGGTCGATGGTCTAGATGGACTTGGTGCAGTAGAAAAAATCTTGCAATACACAGCAAATAATCCAAGCGATCAAGTCTTTACCCTGCACGCTGAATTAGAGGGCCAAAAATTATTACCCCTCTTTGAACAGTTGATCACCGGTTGGGCCAAACAAGGACATCACTGTGTCAGCTTACAAGTACTGCACGAGTCATGGCTTGCTAACGGACAATTACACAATCTACCAGTTTTGCCCTTTACCTGGGGACAAACCCCCAACCGCAGTGGTGATTTAATGATCATGCCCGCTAGTCTTCATCCCAACTATTAGCAAATCTGATGAATCTCATAAATCGCTGTAGGGATACAAAATAGTGGCAAAATACAATGAACAATTATTGGAGAAAGAAATGCGTATTCAATTAGGCGACGTCATACCAATGTGTCAACTTCCGGCAACCTCAGGCCTTTGCTTTACACCATCGTCCTGCCTTGGTAAAAAATTGGTGCTCTATTTTTACCCGAAAGATGATACCCCAGGCTGCACTGTCGAGGCAGGTAATTTTCGTGATCTGATTGATCAATTTACCCAAGCAAATACAGTCATTATTGGCGTTTCGAGAGACTCCATGAAATCTCATGAAAATTTCAAAAACAAACATGAACTGCCCTTTGAGTTAATTGCTGATACAGATGAGGTTTTGTGTCATTTATTTGATGTCATCAAAATGAAAAACATGTATGGGAAACAAGTCAGAGGCGTGGAAAGAAGCACCTTTGTCTTTGATTCTAAAGGAATTTTAAAATTCGAATGGCGTGGATTAAAGGTTCTTGGACATGTTGAGGAAGTTTTGAAGACCGTGGTTGCAATGTCTTAATATTTGCGCTAGTCTAGTATTAATGCACATAAAATGCTGTTTGTTCACAACTTCTCTGTTTCTTGACCGTCTGAGTCAGGTAGGCTTAACAACCCTAGAAACAACTCTAGAATCAACCCCAGAAACAACCCATCAAAAAACTCCCAAATTATCTCCAAGTCCAGCAAACCAGTGCAGTCTAAACCAAGCTTTTAGAGGCTTTAGGTTCAAGATATTTTTTTGTCAAATAATTACCAGTGCTAGGCCCTTCTTAATATCTGAACTGGCCCAGCTAAAAAATTTCCCTCGCTTTTTATTATTCCTCAAAGGAGTTTTTGCATGCCATTACCCCCAGCACCAACCCAGACTGCAGACGAATTGCATGGTAAAAATCTCCCTAAACCTTCACTAAATAACCGCCCACCACAAAAGTTGCCTTCCTTGGTGGATGATTATCTAGACACGCCAGATGATGATGCTGAAAAACCGCCACAAGAACTAACCCGCGTAGCAACACATTTGACCAATCAAGAAGTTTTGCAACCAAAACAGTCCGCCCCTAGTAAACCAACACGCCAGAATAATAAAAATAAAAATCGTCTAGTATCCTCGAAACTCAAACTGTTTGTGCTTGATACGAACGTCCTCATGCATGATCCTTCGTCACTTTTTCGTTTCGAGGAACATGATGTTTATCTGCCAATGACCACTCTCGAAGAGCTAGATAATCATAAAAAAGGCATGAGTGAAGTTGCCAGAAATGCAAGGGCTGTAAGTCGATCTCTAGACGGTCTAGTCGATGATACAAGTGGTCTACTTAACCAAGGTATCGCGCTTAATAAATTAGGCAATCAAGATGCTACTGGGAAATTATTTTTCCAAACTGATCTAAAAGCAATTGAATTACCCGAAGGACTCCCCGAAGGAAAGGGTGACAATATTATTTTAGGCGTAGTGCGTTTTTTACAAAAAACCTTTATAGACCACGAAGTAGTTCTCGTCTCTAAAGATATTAATATGCGCATTAAGGCGCGCGCCCTAGGCCTCCCCGCAGAGGATTACTTTAACGATCAAGTTCTCGAAGACCGAGATCTCATGTACGCAGGACTCCTCAGCTTATCTGAAGACTTTTGGACTAAGCATGGCAAAGGGATGGAGAGCTGGAGTGATGGCAAATCGGGAACGATGTTCTATAGAATAACAGGCCCACTCGTCTCTAGCATGATGGTCAACCAATTTGTTTTCCAGGAAAACTCTGATGGAACAACCCCCTTTTATGCACAAGTAAAAGAAATTCATGGCAAAACAGCTCTCCTACAAACCCTCAAAGATTTTTCACATCAAAAAAATAATGTCTGGAGTATCACTGCCCGAAATCGTGAACAGAATTTTGCGCTCAACCTTCTCATGAATCCTGAAATAGACTTCGTCACTCTCCTTGGACAAGCAGGTACAGGCAAAACTCTTCTAGCTCTTGCAGCTGGTCTGGAACAAGTTCTAGATAGTAAGCGCTATAACGAAATTATCATCACGCGCGCAACTGTGCCAGTTGGTGAAGATATCGGATTTTTACCAGGTACCGAAGAAGAAAAAATGCAACCTTGGATGGGTGCCTTTGATGACAATCTAGAAGTTCTGCACCGCAGCGATGATAGTGCCGGAGAATGGGGCCGTGCAGCTACCCAAGAACTAATCCGCTCACGCATCAAGGTAAAAAGTATGAATTTTATGCGGGGTAGGACCTTTGTCAGTAAGTTTGTCATTATTGACGAAGCGCAAAACCTCACTCCGAAACAAATGAAAACGCTAGTGACGCGTGCAGGTCCTGGTACTAAACTCATTTGCCTAGGAAATATTGCTCAAATTGACACCCCCTACCTCACCGAAGGATCGTCCGGCCTAACCTATGTAGTCGACCGCTTTAAGGGTTGGCGACACGGGGGACACATCACCCTAGCCAGAGGAGAGCGCTCACGTCTGGCTGATCATGCTGCAGAAATTTTATAAATATGTCCTGCTTGTTGCCTGGCTCATTTTACAAGCAGGCTGCAGTACTTTTTATTCAGCATCTAAGCATCCAATAGTCCTTCATCCATCAAAGCCAATTGATCCTAAAGGCGCTTCAAACTATCAGCTAGATGATATTGCGACAGCAGCTTCTAAACTGATTGGAGTACCCTATCGCTGGGGTGGAAATACCCCAGCTAGTGGCTTTGATTGTAGTGGTCTGGTCTATTATGTGTTTTCGCAATCACGTAGAATTTACCTACCCAGAACTACCAGTGAAATGAGCAAATTGGGGCAAAATATTCCAAAATCTGCTCTGACTCCAGGAGACCTAGTCTTCTTTAATACGCTTGGGGATCCCTATTCGCATGTCGGGATTTATACCGGCAAAGGAAAATTCGTACATGCTCCAACATCTGGCGGTACAGTTCGGCAAGAAGACCTGAGTGCCAACTACTGGTCTTCTCGATTTACCGAAGCTAGACGTATGTCAACTAACTGATTTTATAAAAATCACACAAGTGCTGATTAAATAAAGCTGTCTGCTCAACATTAGAAATATGCGACGCTTCAGGAATAACATGGTAAACAGAACCCTGAATCTGCTCATGAATTTTTTGTGCCATGGCAGGCGGTGTACCGTGATCATCACTACCAACCACAATCAATGTACGGCAGGTAATTTCTGGCAAACGATCAAAAGTATTTATCGCAGAAATTGCCTGCGCACAGCCAGCAAAACCCTCAACCGGCGTAGACCGTATTTGGGCAGTAACAGCTTGCATTGCCGGGGAATTTTTTTCTTTATACGGTGCAGTAAACCAACGGGACAGGGTACTATCAACTAAACCCTCCATCCCCTGCGCACGCACAATATCAATCCGCTCACCCCACATTTGAACGGCATTATCCGGACGACGACTCGTCGTATCAGCAAGTACTAAACTAGCAAATAAATTCGGCTGAGCAAGCGCTAAAGTTTGACCAATCATTCCGCCCATCGATAAACCAATCCAATGCGTTTGCTGGACACCTAACTCCTGGAATAGATCAGATGCATCCTTGGCTAATTGATCTAATGTATAAGGCGCACTGGAAACAACACTCTTGCCATGTCCACGCGTATCAAACCGCAACACTTTAAAGTGCTTCGTGAGTAATTCCATTTGCGGATCCCACATATGTAGATTACATGCTAAAGAATGCGATAGAGTCATCCATGGACCATTACCCGCAACCTCATAATAAATACCACCAACTGTCTGACCATTCATATTGCTATCTCCTTGATATTTAATTTAGACTAATCAGCGCTAATTTTAGCTAACTTAGCAACCCGCGTTAAATCTTTGATCTCATTTTCTATTAATTTATCAAATTGCTCTGGGGTACCTGATACAGGCTCTATCCCTAAGCTTTGATAGCGCTCTTTAACATCGGCTAACTCATTGATACGCTTCACCTCAGAGGCAATTTGCGCTAAGATTTCTTTTGGAGTATTCGCAGGCGCTAATAATCCGTACCAAAATTCAAATTTATACCCAGGTGCACCGGACTCCGATAGGGTCGGCAGATCAGGGAATTCTTTAAACCGTTTTAACGAGGTGATACCAATCGCTTTAGCCCGGCCATCTCGCACCATTGCTACAGCGCTGGCATAAGGACTAATAAAAAAATCAACCCGACCAGAAATGACCTCAGTAAGTGCCTCAGGAATTCCCTTTGTGGGAATATGCAACAACTCTAAGCCAGCATTTGCTTTTAATAATTCCGCGCCAAAATGCGAGCCACTTCCAACACCGGCCGAACTAAACGTCAATTTTCCGGGTTGCTTTTTAGCAAGCGAAATCAGCTCAGCAACTGTATTGATTTTTAAATTCGGTGAAACAATCAATAAAGCCGGTCCAGTAGCAGTCGTCGTAATTGCATCAAAGTCTTTCATCGGATCAAAAGGCAACTTACTGTAGATTGCTGGTGAAATAGCAAACGCGTTAGAGACTGATAATAATGTATACCCATCAGGCTTGGAAGATGCGACTAATTGCGAGGCAATATTTGCGCCAGCACCAGGCTTATTCTCGACGACAAAACTTTGTCCCCATTTTTCAGAGAACTTTTGACCAAGCAAACGTGCCGTAATATCCGGCCCACCACCTGGCGAAAAACCAACCACAATCTTTACTTGCCTGGTAGGATAGTTATCAGCTCGTGCCAAAGAACCAAAGATAAAACAACTCAGTAAAAAACTAATTGACAATCCCCAACCTACCTTTTTTAACATATTTTCTCCTCATTGCATATAACATCATCATACCGAAAATATTTAGCAGAATTCGTGTTTCAGAGGCCAATTTCTTGATTAATGAAAATTATTACCTATAATAAGGAAATTTTTCTAAATCCAAGTCTTGCTTGCTACTTACGCTTGTGCTTACCAAAAAGCCTTTAGAAAGGGTACGATGATCCGGTTCCAACTCACTTCGCAAACAACTTTTTTTAAACAGTTAGCCATCATCTTGGGCTTTTTTAGCTGCAATGCATTTTTACCAGTGCAAGCCGATAACTACCCCTCTAAAACAATTACGATTGTGGTACCAACTGCTCCCGGGGGTGCAAATGATGCTATGTCAAGAATCATCGCGCAAGGCTTAAGCACGCGTCTCAATCAAACTGTTATCGTAGATAATAAACCCGGCGCAAATGGCTCAATTGCGAGTGAATATGTCGCCCGCGCAAATCCAGACGGCTATACGATTATGTTTGGTTTTATCGCTACCCATGGCATCAATCCTGTTCTTCAAAAACTCAAATATGATCCGATTAAAAGTTTTGAACCAATCGGACTTGTAGCTACTTCGCCAACTCTCGTAGTGGCTAATCCGAATGTTCCAGTCCAAAACATTAAAGAACTCATCGCCTACGTCAAATCCCAACCCGGTAAAATCAGTTATGCCTCTGCTGGTCAAGGTTCTGCTCCACACCTCACGGGTGAATTATTTAAATCTGTGACTGGTCTAGAAATGCTGCACGTACCATATAAAGGCTCTGCCCCTGCTGTGATGGATACGATTGCAGGTACAACGCAAATTATGTTCCCTAGCCTTTTTACAGGTTTTCCACAAGTCAAAGGCGGCAAGTTAAAAGCGCTTGCAATTGCTGGGAAAAAACGTTCAAGTGTTCTTCCAAATGTACCAACACTTGCCGAACAAGGGATAGCAAATGTCGAAGTTGATCAGTGGTATGCCATGTTTGCACCTGCAAAAACTCCTAAAGATATTATTGATCTTTTAAATAAAAATATGAATCTCGTTTTAAATGAAAAATCAAATGAAAAAAAGATCGAAGATCAAGGAGCAGATGTTGATACCGGCACTCCAGAACAACTTGCCCAGCTCGTTGCAAAAGAAGCTGTGCGCTGGAAAAAAGTCGTTGAAGCTGCCAAAATTACTGTTGATTAATCTTCCGCGAATAAACCTATGTCTACACCAATTAAAGTCATTACTTCAGGTGCCTTTGCGGCAGCATTAAAACGCTTAGCACCACTGTACGAAGAGCAAACTGGACAGCCTATTGATCTCCAGTTCGGTTCGTCAATTGGGGCAGCCCATGATTCCATTCCAACGCGGTTGAGTAATGGGCAACAGTTTGATATTTTAGTTTTAGCAGCACCGGCCCTAGAAAAATTCATTTTGGATGGGACCATCAAACCAGACTCCCGTATTGATCTGGCAGGCTCTAAAATGGCGGCAGCAGTTCGAGCCAGCGATCCAGTTCCCGATCTAAGTACTCTTGAGTCCTTCAAAAAGGTACTCCTAAGCACCCCCCGAATTGCGTATTCGGCGAGTGCAAGTGGTACTTATTTATCCAGTGAAGTCTTCCCCAAGCTTGGTATTAGCGACCAAATGGCGATATCTGCAAAACGTATCTTTAGTGAGCGCGTTGGTACGATCTTGATGCGACATGAAGCGGACTTAGGATTTCAACAAGTATCGGAATTATTACCAATTCCTGGACTCACATTAATTCGTCAACTCCCTCCAGAAATAGAAAAAACTTTTTATTTTTCTGCTGGCATCATGAATCAAACTCAACAACTACCAGCAGTTCAAAAGTTAATATCTTTTTTAGCGTCTAAAGAGGCCGCCCCAATTATTATAGAAACGGGACTTGAGCCTGTAGAGCCCTAACTGGAAACTTTTACGTAGTAATTGTTAGCTAGTAAAGTTACGTCACTCCAACCAACGCAGTAGGCACGCCAAACTATTGCAAAGAACTCTGTCCGATAAAGTACTTTAGGGCCTCTCTAAGTATTGGGGAGCTGAATCTAAAATATCATCCCAAGAAGCCTTCGATCCCACAAAAATGTGCGACGAAACTTTTTTGGTGATTACCGTATCCAAGGTCCCCATCCTCACCCGCATCGTTTTAGGTGTTGCATCGCGAAGACTATAAAGCTGAGAGCCGCACTTCTGACAAAAGGCCCGGTCTAGCGAACCCTCTACTCGATAAACTTGTACTAAATCATGGCCTGCAGTTACTGCAAACTGACTGCGCAAAATCTCTGTGGATGTTACAAAAGCAGATCCACTTGACTTCCGACAACGCTGGCAATGGCAATAAATAATAGGACCAATTTCATCTTGAATTTGATAAGTGACTCCACCACATAAACAAGAACCCTGATTCATATTCACCTCATCATTGCAGTTGCGGAATTTTTTTATGCCAACTAGTCTCAGATTGATATGCGTCTGCTGTCTTTAATAATAAGGCTTCATCTAAAGACCTACCAATTAATTGAAAGGCTAAAGGCATACCCACTTTAGAAAATCCTGCTGGCACACTCATTCCAGGTAGCCCCAAGTAATTTAAACTCTTCGTAACTTGAGTTACTTGCGCTAGTTTTTGTAAGATTTCTAATCCTGTACCAGAAGAACTATCCGCAATACTAGGAGTCTGTACTTGTATTGTGGGCACGTGTAAAACGTCACAGTTTGCAAAAGATGTTCTCACAAAGTTCTCTAATATACCCTTACGTGCGCTCATAGCCTGCTGATATTGCTCAGTAGTAAATGTATGTCCTAGCTCGATCCTTAAGCGGACTTGCTCAGCATAATCTTCAGGTCGTGTTTTGAGCCACTCTCGATGAATACCCAAGGACTCAAAGGCCATCACCCGTACCATCATTGAATTAATTAAACTCATATCAGGAACCTCTACCTCGACTAACTGAGCGCCTCGGTGACGTAATACATCTAAACTCAAATCTAAAGCTATGGCCATTTCTTGGTCAACATTTTCTCGATAATAAGTTCTCGGTATACCAATCCGAACACCCCTTAAATCACCGTTGAGATGCTCTTCATAGTTTTTAGCATGCTCTGAAATAACCGTAAGTATCCTGGCGCAATCTCTTGCCGTTTGCGCCATCGGACCCACTACATCAAGCGATGGCGCTAAAGGAAAAACACCCTCCTCACTAATAAAAGCAGCAGTAGTCTTTAAACCCGTAACTCCACACATCGCTGAGGGATGTCGAATGGAGCCACCCGTATCACTTCCGAGTGAGCCATAGACAAGCCGAGCGGCCACTGCAATACCAGAACCACTTGAGGAGCCACCGCAAGACATCTCGGGGTTCCAGGGGTTTTTTCCATGGCCATAATGCAAGTTAAACCCAGTTGGACTTAAAGCAAACTCACACATGTGCAAGGACGCTAAGTTCACCTCTCCCTGCGCCTCTAAAAGATTAATCACTTTAGCATTTGACGAAGCGACTCGACCTCGCAAAATCTTCGACCCCACATGCGACTCATGCCCGGCTACACTGTATAAGTCCTTATGCGCTAGCGGGACTCCATGTAATAAACCGAGAGATTGGCCTTGCGCTTGTAATTGATCTAATAACTTCGCTCTTTCTAAAGCCTCTTCTTCATATATCTGAAAAACAGCATTTAAAGCTACACCAGTGGTCTTTAAACGATCTAAAGACCACTGAACCATCTCAACTGAACTAATTTTTTTGGATGCAACTGCTTGCGCTGCACCAACTAAGTCTAATAATTGCAAATCCATGCGGTTATTCCTTTTAAGGCCAATTCAATCAAAATCAACCTATTGATTATTCTTAAACCAGTGATACATCTCTTCACCATTCATGTGTACAACGCCCTCATGCTGATTGATGTAATCATAAACTTGCTTTAAATAGGCAATCCGAAATGGCTGACCACTAATATATGGATGAATAGCGATAGATAAGATTTTTGGCCGCTCACTCGCTTCTAGATAGTATTGATCAAAAGTGTCTGTACATTTTTTCGTCCAATAAGCACCTTCGTGATGCTGCACGATCATCATCGGTATATCGTTGTTCTCTACCGTATAAGGTAATGTCATTAAAGGGCCATGGGCAGTTTTTATCTGAGTAGGCTCGTCGTCATAAGGAAAATCGCCAACATACTTTACGCCTGCAGCAGCTAATAAGTCCGGAGTCTCAAAAGTTTGAGTCAGTCCGGGGCCAAGCCAACCAATTGGACGCTTACCCGTAAATTGTGTAATCGTGTCCATCGACTTCGTAATCATCTCTGCCTGGTTTTCAACTTTATGAATCGGCATTTGTTCATAGGAATGCCCCATAAACTCCCAACCAGCATCTAAACATGCTTGCGCAACACGCGGATAATCAATACAAACACGCGCATTCAGCGCTAAAGTGGGTTTTAACTTTAAATCATCATAGAGTTTTTTGAAACGCCAAAAGCCAACGCGCATACCGTACTCATGCCAAGCCCAATTAGGTACGTCTGGCATCAGTGCTTGCCCTGTAGGAGCAGGAATAACCTGCCGCGCCATTGGTCGGGCGATATCCCAAACCTCTAAATTGACGATCGTCCAAATAATGATCTTCGCATTATTTGGAAACTTTAAAGGTGGTCGATCTACAATCGCTGAAAATGTAGTACGCTCAACAGGGGTCATTGCCATTCAAAATCTCCTTAGATATATTGCATTAATTTCGCTTCTAATTTCTATTTTAAGCAATTAGAGCAATCTACTGAAAAATCTTACCGACTAACATGTCAAAGTTAAAAATCTAAACGCTGCAAACCCTCAATTTTTGTTCATTGAGATGTTGATTTACTTATTTAGGATTGGTATAAAAATCTACCACCCTAAAAAGGAACATTACTTCCCGAGCTATTTGTGCCCCCGCTATTGCGAGCAAATGGGGGTGGGGCATAACCTAAAGCCAAATTATCAAACTTGGTAAACTCGCCCTGCCAGGATAGTTTCACGACTCCAATGGGGCCGTTACGCTGCTTACCAATGATAATTTCTGCCACGCCGGCTTGATCAGTGTCAGGGTTATAAACCTCATCCCGATAGATGAAAATAATCACATCCGCATCTTGTTCAATAGCCCCCGAATTATGACTAACTAAACCATCCATTAACCACGAATGATACTTTGGCACAGTTAGATCAAAAACCTCCGCCGAGCCATCTGACTCAATCTCTTTAATGGCGTCCCAACCAGGATGAACGCCGTCATATAGTCCGTTACTTTGAGGTAAAAATTGCGCTAATTCATCACCCACTTGTAATTGACTAATTTGTTTCCAGCCATCACTTGTAAATACACGATGCTCTAATGTTGCTCGAAAACATTTACCAGATTGCGTGAAAATCCGCATAACTGGTTTAATACCAGCAGACCAAACTAATTCTGCTGTCGCTAAGACAATTTCTTGCTGCTCATTCATCGCGAAGACTAAAGGCTTTACGCCCAATAACTGCGCAATCGGCAGACTAGTTCCATCGGCTAAACACACTAAGGTTTCACCAGTCACACACTCTCTTAAATCAGACATGATCGGCCGTTTATTTTCGCGATTTTCTAAGCCTCGATTTAATTGCGATAAAGCAATCACCGGACATTGCATTTCTTTGGCTAAGGACTTGAGTGATCGAGATATTTCGGATATTTCAGTGGCACGATTTTCACTAGCAGTACCAACCTTGCCAGACATCAATTGCAAATAGTCAATCACAATTAAACCCACATTGCCATATTTCCTAGCCATACGACGGGCTCGCGCTCTTAATTCTAAAGAGTTTAAGGAACCTGTCTCGTCAACTAAAATTGGCGCTAAGGATAGTTGCCCGACAGCCTGCGTTACTCGCGGCCACTCCTCGTCACTCAATTGACCAGTTCGCAGACGTCCTTGATTTACCTTACCAACCGAGCCAAGCATCCGAGACGCTAATTGAGATGCCGCCATCTCCATTGAAAAAATCAAAACTGGTAGGCCTTCTTTAATCGCTACATTCTCAGCAATATTCATTGCAAAAGAAGTTTTACCCATACTAGGTCGACCAGCAACAATAATCAAATCGCCCTTTTGCAAGCCACTTGTCTTACGATCCAAATCGATAAACCCAGTCGCAATGCCAGTAATATCACTTTTCGATCCACGATCAAATAACTCTTGAATTCGATTAATCGCTTCTGTCATTAATTGATCAATTTGCAAATATTCTGATTGACGACCACCATCTTGACCAATTTGCAAAATACGGGACTCTGCCTCATCCAGTAAGGAGCGCACATTCTTACCATCAGCAATGAAAGCAGAATTTGCAATACTATCGGCAGTTTGTATTAATCTTCGTAAAATACTACGATCATTAATGATCGTCGCGTATCCCCGAATATTAGCCGCACTTGGCGTATTCGATGCCAATTGATTTAAATAGATTATTCCAAAATTTTCAGCAAGCCCAGTCGGCTTTAATTCTTCATGAACAGTTAAAACATCCGCCGGACGATTATCACCAATCAAACGACCAATCGCTTGATAAATAACTGCATGCTCCGCACGGTAAAAGTCTTTATCCGTCAGAATATGGGCAATTAAATCCCACGACGTATTATCTAAAAGTAGTGCACCTAAAACAGATTGTTCTGCCTCAATGGAATGCGGGGGAGTTTTTAGGCCCTGTACAGCCCGATCTTCCTCACCCGTTGGGGTGAGAGATCGGAGTGGACCTACTTCAGACATCTTAGATCAGTTGATAAAAGATAGGGTATTAAGCTTGTTCACCAATTACCTTGACCATGACATCTACAACTACGTCAGTGTGCAAAGCAATGGCAATCGGATACTCTCCAACAGCTTTTAAAGGACCATTTGGTAAACGAACCGCCCCTTTTTCAATCGTAAAGCCTTTTTGAACGAGAGAGTCAGAAATGTCATGGTTTGTTACTGAACCGAACAAACGACCATCAACGCCAGCTTTTTGATGGATTTCAATAATCTGTCCTTTTAATTTCTCACCAACAGCCTGGCAAGCAGATAATTTCTCTTGGGCTACTTTTTCAAGTTCAGCTCGACGTGCCTCGAAATCAGCGATGGCCGTTTCAGTGGCTCTGCGCGCCTTGCGCTGGGGAATTAAAAAATTTCGTGCAAAACCGTCTTTCACACGTACAACATCGCCAAGGTTTCCTAAATTGGCTACTTTTTCAAGAAGAATGACTTGCATGAATTTATCTCCAATTAGTTTTTATGTTGATCAGTAAATGGCAAGAATGCCAAAAATCGAGCACGCTTGATAGCAGTATCTAGCTGACGCTGATACTTCGCTTTTGTTCCAGTCAAACGTGCCGGAGTGATTTTGCCGTTCTCACCGATAAAATCTTTTAAAGTATCAATATCCTTGTAATCAACTTGGGCGACATTTCCAACTGTAAAGCGACAAAAACGCTTGCGTTTAAATAAGGGATTTTGCGCCGGTTTCTTTTTTAAATCGACATTTTTTTTGCCAAAAGCCATGGTATTTCCTTTAATGAATAATGGTTGTATGAAAGCTACTGTTTACGATCTTTATCACGGTATGCTTACAATTAAATTTCATTCCAAATGGGTTATTTATTTAATTTTTAGCTTGATGTGTGGCTTACTTAATTTGACTTACTTCGTTAAAAGCTCCGTTTTGTCTTCGCAGTTATTACCGTAGTTTATTACCGCAGTTACTACCCTCAAATAACAAAGCGCCAAATACAATAGTTCAGTCACTCACATACCGCAGAAGTCTTATACAGCTGGCGCCTCCACTTGTTGCGTTTTACGAGATTCTTCTTTTTGAACTTCTTTCATCATGATCGATGGTTCAGTTTCAGCTTTTTTCACCTGAATAATCAAGTGCCTTAAAACAGCATCATTGAATTTAAAAGAATGCTCAAGTTCAAGTAATGTTGCCTGATCGCATTCAATATTCATGCATACGTAATGGGCTTTAGCTAATTTATTAATTAGGTATGCCATCTGACGACGGCCCCAATCTTCAACTCGATGAACTTTACCGTTAGCAGCTGTTAATACAGCCTTATAACGATCAATCATCGCAGGGACTTGCTCGCTTTGGTCCGGATGGACGATAAAAACTATTTCATAGTGACGCATCAAACACTCCTTATGGTTATAGCTGCCCGGGCGTCAGGTTCTCTGTTTAAGAACTGTCAGTGCAGCAAGGGTGAAAAAAAGAACAAATCTTTGTTAGACAACAAAGTACAGCCCCTTATTGTAGCAAATGACTGGCCCCTTTACAAATGAATTCAGCAAAAAAGTACTAAGCAAAGTTTATTTACCCGCTTAATAGTAGAAATACCTCTCAACAGTTTTAGTCAAAACAAAACTTGATTAATCCTCAAAAGCTGTATATACTAACAGTATGTATATAAATTCAGGAATTTTATGATTTCCTCGCTACCCAAATTAACATCTCGCCAGGCTGAAATTCTTCATTTGGTCGAAAAATCTATTCAAGAATTTGGCGCACCACCAACCCGCTCTGAAATTGCCAAGCAACTTGGTTTTGCTTCTGCAAATGCAGCTGAGGAACACCTAAAAGCTTTGGCCAAAAAAGGCTACTTAGAGCTTAGTCCTGGCACTTCAAGAGGAATTCGCTTAGCAAGCATAGTTCGCCAAGCCGCTAAAGAGATCCAAAAGGCTTCACAAACTTTTTCCCAACTCTCACTACCATTAATTGGAAGAGTTGCTGCAGGCGCACCAATTCTGGCGCTAGAACATGTAGAAAAACAAGTTCCCGTCGACCCAAATCTCTTTGCGCAAGGAGCTGACTATCTCCTTAAAGTGCGTGGTATGAGCATGCGAGATGCTGGAATTCTAGACGGCGACTACTTAGCTGTAAAAAAAGCATCTCATGCCAATAATGGCGATATTGTTGTTGCTAGAATTGATGACGAAGTGACTGTTAAGCGCTGGTTAAAAAAAGAAACGTCCGCCGGCACGCAATACCAATTGCTACCGGAAAACCCAGATTTTGAACCAATTATTGTGAATCAGGCAACGAACGATTTCTCGATCGAAGGATTAGCTGTGGGTCTAATTCGTCCTCATGGTTTATGAGATGGGTGTGTTGGATAAATTTTTGTAATGAATGCCTTATCCTCATCACGATGAAATCATTGCAATAGAACGCAAACAAGGCATACCTATACTGCCATCCTCGCTGCATCAAATGTCATTAATCCTGCAGCCGCGGTAATGCAACACGTTACGCATAAGCTCTAATTAGCTTAAAATACAGGCTAATCATGAATGCACCCAAATCACTTTTTGCAATACCGCAAGCGCCTCACCTCAATTCGTATCCGAAGTACTGGGCGGAATGTTTTGGTCGAGCACCTTTCCTGCCAATGAGCAAAAATGAAATGGACCAACTCGGCTGGGACTCCTGCGACATCATTTTAGTCACTGGCGATGCTTATGTTGATCACCCTAGCTTTGGCATGGCAATTATTGGCCGCTTACTTGAGTCTCAGGGATTTCGGGTCGGAATTATCTCTCAACCTACTTGGCAAAATGCTGAGCCATTCAAAACCCTTGGTAAACCCAACTTATATTTTGGGGTGACAGCAGGCAATATGGATTCGATGATCAATGGCTATACGGCTGATCGTAAAATTCGTAAAGATGATGCCTATACAGCAGGTGGCATGGGCGGCAAACGTCCAGATCGCTGCTCCCTCGTTTATGCTCAGCGCTGTCAGGAAGCGTTTCCTGAAGTGCCAATTATTATGGGCGGAATCGAAGCCTCACTGCGCCGAATTGCCCATTATGATTATTGGCAGGATAAAGTCCGACGATCGATCTTGATTGATGCCAAAGCCGATATTCTTCTATACGGCAATGCCGAACGTGCACTGGTTGAAATATCTCATCGCCTGGCTCGCGGAGAAAAAATACGCGATATCCAAGATGTGCGGGGTACCGCCTTTGTGCGCCGAAAACCGGCGACTGATTTTTTAGAAATTGATTCTACCCAAGTCGATGCACCTGGCAAAATTGACCCGCCAGTAAATCCTTATCTGATGCCCGATGAACAAGCTGCTGCTCAAGGAGAGTCCTGCGCAAAAGCAAATCCTGATGAAACATCCCAAAAACCTTCTCCAACTCAAGTCGTTCAAATCCACCTATCACCCAAAAAACGTCTTGATCGAGACCGTACTGTGATCCGCTTGCCAAGCTATGAAGCAGTCAAACGGGATGCTGTCTTATATGCCCATGCTAGTCGAATTTTGCACTTAGAAACTAATCCGGGCAATGCTCGTGCTTTAGTGCAACAACATGGCATTGGCCCATCTACGCGGGATGTCTGGCTCACGCCGCCACCCATCCCCCTGACGACAGAAGAAATGGATTTTGTCTTCGATCAACCCTATGCAAGGGCTCCTCATCCAAGTTATGGGGATGCCAAAATTCCAGCTTGGGAAATGATTCGTTTTTCAGTCAACATTATGCGAGGATGTTTTGGTGGCTGTACATTTTGTTCAATTACCGAACATGAAGGTCGGATTATCCAAAACCGATCAGCTAACTCCATTATTAAAGAAATTGAGGATATTAGAGATAAAGTTCCTGGTTTTACAGGAGTTATTTCTGACTTGGGTGGTCCAACAGCAAACATGTATCGTATTGCCTGTAAATCAAAAGAAATTGAAGCGCATTGTAGAAAGCCTTCTTGTGTCTACCCGGACGTTTGTCCTAATCTCAATACGGACCACACTCCCTTAATCCAACTGTATCGTCGTGCTCGTGGCTTACCTGGCGTGAAAAAAATCCTGATTAGTTCAGGGTTACGTTACGACTTGGCCGTCAAAGCTCCAGCCTACATTAAAGAACTAGTCACCCACCATGTCGGAGGCTATCTTAAAATTGCGCCCGAGCATACCGAAGGTGGCCCTCTGAGCAAAATGATGAAACCTGGAATTGGGAGCTATAACAAATTTAAAGAACTGTTTGATAAGTACTCCAAAGAAGCCGGCAAAGAGCAATATCTAATCCCCTACTTTATTGCAGCCCATCCTGGAACTAGCGATGAAGATATGATGCACTTAGCTATCTGGCTGAAACAAAATAATTTTCGAGCTGATCAGGTTCAAACTTTCTACCCATCCCCCATGGCTACAGCAACTGCGATGTACCATACTAATAAAAATCCTCTGCGTAAAGTTACTCAGGATAGCGAATCAGTCGATATCGTCCGTGGGGAAAAAAGACGGCGTCTTCATAAAGCTTTTCTACGCTACCATGATGCCAATAATTGGCCTTTACTTCGAGACGCCCTTAAAAAAATGGGTCGTGCAGACCTCATTGGTAATGGTAAACATCATTTAATCCCAAGTTACCAACCACAAACAGATGGTAGCTATCAAAGTTCTCGAAAGAAAAACTCCTCGCAGCCACTTGGTTCTGCAAAATCTGTTCTAAGAACCCGTAGCCAAATAGCTCCAAACCCAAGGGACTTTACAATTCCTGAGAGAATCAAAACAAAAAATTCAGCCCAGCCAACTCGTGGAAAAATCCTTACACAACATACCGGCTTACCGCCAAGATCGATGCGTTCTAGTAAGTCAATCAAAACCGCCAAATAAGTTGCCATGCAATCCGCTCAAACCGTGTGGCAGATTCTCGAGATATATAGCGATCTTTTTCCTTTAGAAAAAAACCACCTCCTGTCACAAACACATTATGTGCGAGATCTTCCCGATCCCTTTGCGCGCTCCACCCTACCTGGTCATATTACAGGTAGCGGTATTGTCATCGTCGATCAAAAAATATTGCTGATTCACCATCGATATTTGAAAGAATGGTTTCAGCCAGGTGGTCATGTTGACCCTGGCGAAACACCAGATTCTTGCGCCATTAGAGAAGTTGCCGAAGAAACTGGTTGGCATACCGCACATATTGCATCCCACCAAGCTCCTCTCCCAATTGATATTGAAATGCACTTGATACCAGCTAATCCAATCAAACAAGAAAAAGAGCACTGGCACATTGATTTTGCCTATCTGTTGGAACCAATCCACCAAGGCTTGGCCAGCGATCCAGAAGTATGCGATTGGTTTGATATCCAATCATTACAAGCACCTCGATTAGCCCGAGTTGTCCAAAAATATTACGAGCGCCTAAAATAAATAAGTCATTTAATGAGTGATTATTTGATTACACCAGTAGCGCCTACTAAAGCACCCCCTAGTAATAAAACTAAGATATGCGCTCTCGTAAAAGAAAATAATAAGATCGTTGCTATAGTTAATGCCCAATTGGGCCAATAAATTTCGTAATTGGCATTATGTGATGAAACGATCCAACTAGACGCCATCATGGCGCCAATCACCACTGGCGCCATGCCCTGCTTAAAAGCAATCACAAAAATCTTTTCGCTATTTTTTTGAACCCAGCTCGTCGCTGTGTAGGCCAGTGTGCAAGTTGGTATAAGAGCACAAGAAATCGTCATCAAAAATCCTAAAATGGCCAAACCGTATGGCGAGGATCCAACTGCGGTAGCATTTAATCCAAAGTACCAACCCATCATCGCTAACATTAAAGCGTTCGGACCAGGTGAAGCCTGAGCTAAAGCCAAGCCTGAATTAAATTGCTTCTCAGTCATCCAACCATGGTCATCAATAAAGAATCGATGCATCTCTGGCAAGAGAGCAATAGCCCCACCAATTGAAAATAATGATAGGCCAGCAAACTGTAAGGCAACTGTTAACCAATCACTCGCTTGGATAGGATTCATGATAAGGGTGGCCCCTTCCGAAGCGCAGATATCCGGCGATATGTCAACCATACCGAGATAAATCCAAGGCCAAATAAAACTAAGATGAGTGAAATTTTAAAGATCGCTAAACTTAAAAAAGCAATACCCATAAAGACCATACTTCCCAAAAAAGTAATCGGATGACCTTTTAGACCTGACGCTAACTTAATCGCACTTCCTGCTATCAAACCAGCGGCAACAGCTCCCATTCCCTGAAGGGCTCCTGCAACTTCCGGAATATCTTGCATCTGTTCAAAAAAAATAGCCATCAAAATGAGAACAATGGATGGAAAAAGAAAAATTCCGGCAATGGACGCTAATGCACCTCTTAAACCAAAATATCTGGCACCTAGCATGACTGCTAAATTAACTATATTGGGGCCGGGAAGAACCTGAGCTACAGCCCATTCCTCTACAAACTCTTGGTTAGTTAACCAACGGCGCTCCTCCACAATCACTTTTCTAGAGATAGGGAAAATACCCCCAAATCCCTGCAGAGCTAAAGAGGTCATCGCCCAGAAAAGATTAGCAACAGATTTGGGCCTCTGAGCTACTTGGTCGATCGACGGATTCATAAAAAGATTATTAAAAAAATACAAGGAACATGTCTACAGAATAACCCATCTGTTAACCAAAGCTAAAAATCGTGTAATTGGTTTTAAAAAGCATAGAATATAGATTATTAACTTCACCATGATTAGGAATAAATGATGACTATTTCTGCACAAATCGTTAAAGACCTTGCCCCTACTGGCAAACTTCGTGCATCTATTAACGTAGGAAACCCGATATTAGCTAAACGAGATGGCCCAAACGCAACTCCCTACGGTGTTTCAATTGATTTAGCACAACAACTTGCAAAAGAGTTAGAGACAAATCTTGAATTAGTTGTTTTTGATGCGGCTGGCAAATCTGTTGTGGCAGTATCAAAAAAGGAAGCCGACTTTGGTTTCTTTGCGATTGACCCTGAACGTGGCCGTGAAATTGAATTTACCGCAGCTTATATCGTTATTGAAGGCGCCTACTTAGTACCTAACCAATCTCGACTCCAGCAAAATGAGGAGGTAGACAATGCTAATCATCGGATCGTTGTTGGAAAAGGAAGCGCCTATGATTTATACCTTTCTCGCGAAATTAAGCACGCTAAACTCGTGCATGCACCTACCTCACCCAAGGTGGTCGATTTCTTTATCGAGGGTAAATACGAAGTAGCTGCAGGTGTGCGGCAACAACTAGAAGCAGATGCTAAGCGCTTACCAGGTCTGCGCTTACTACCGGGTCGATTCATGCAAATCCAACAAGCGATGGGTGTTCATAAAGACTCCTCATCTGAAACTAAAGCCTTTATGTTGGATTTTGTTGAACGAATGAAGCGCTCTGGCTTCGTTTTGCAATCCATGCAACGACATCAAATCCAAGGTGCAGCTGTTGCAGCATTATTATCGCCATTCCCATAAGATAGATCCAAACTTACTAGTTAAAACCTTGGCCTTACTGTACGGTAACTTTTCCAACCCGAACTAATGCGCCAAATTTTTCTCCAGTTAAAAAATATTTATCTGGAGAATTACCTTAACTTCTCAAGTAGTCACATAGATTGCAGGAAATACATTTGGGTAGATCCTTCCAATCCTTCTAAAAATTAGATTCTTTAAGCTTATCCCCCCATCTTAAAATAAATCTTTAATGAGATAAATATATGACTCATTTTGTAACTTGTGAAAGTAATTCAGGAGCTTACGAAGTTCGCCTTGAAGGTGAAAATACCTGACTTAATCAAGAACAGATTGCCACATTATTCGGTCGCGATCGTTTCGTTATTAACAGGTATCTCCGAAATATTTTTTTGAGGGCGAGCTTTAGGAAGAAAGCAATTTGCAAAATTTGCATATTGCTTTTTCAGATAAATCAGTTAAGTTTTATAACTTAGATGTCAATTTCAGTTGGATATCAGGTTAAATCAGTTGAAGGTACCTGTTTTATACAATGGGCAACCCGTAATCAATGACAATGGTCTTGCTGCACTCACATTGTTAGTGGCTGAATAAAGTCCAACGCAAAAAAACAATGATCACGCTGATTATGAATATGTTGACAAACCCTTGAGGCCGAAAAGCTAGAAGCTTAGTGCTTATAGGAATAAGCTTTGAGATTTTGTATTTATTGGGGTGGCTGATGGGGCTCGAACCCACGACAACAGGAATCACAATCCTGGACTCTACCAACTGAGCTACAGCCACCGTAGAATAGA
>CALPOM020000019.1 GCA_943325205.2 Thermoflexus hugenholtzii JAD2
AACAAGACTCTTAATGCGATTATGAAGAGTTGCCAAAGATCCAATTTTCTGCAAACAAATTAAATCTTTCACTAATAGATCACGACCTTGAGCCGCGGATAATGCAATATGATTCAGCAAATGCTCTTCAATTTTATCTAATTGAGATCGGGGCTTAAGGCCATCTATCAAATCAACAAGCTGAAGAAATCGCAAGTAAGAATTTTTTGTGATCATAGTAAGGTATGGAAATCAAAATATTTATTATACAGTTACCCATCGTCTTCAATGAAAATGACTATAACCGATTGATTACTAATGAATATCTATTTTTCCTATCGCCGACTCGGGCTTAAAACGATCGCTCTTCAGTAGTTCGCTTTGGGAGTAGTCACCTATGAAAGCAAATTAGTGTTTGCGTAATCCCGATTTGATGGTTACCTAGCTTGAAAAGGACCGAATGCAAATCAAACTCCTCCAAATAAATCAAACCGTATCTTCAAACCACGAACTTGTATGTCGCATTTAAGAACGTCGTCAAGTCGTCAATTCGGGTTCTGATCAGTACTAACGTTCTAGTAATGATCGTAAAAAACAACTCATCATAAAGGCATCGGCACTAACCAATTTCAGCCTGAATCGCACACTTGTTGAATATTTCGATTACCGTTGAGATATTAGGGTTATTACTATTGCGAACTATTTTCATATTTATACAATTAAGTATGAAGATTTTTTATTATATTTTTGAAACAATTATAAGTTTTTTAATTTACCTAGGATTTTACTATTTTAATGAGCTCTTGACTAAAGATTTCAGCTTAAATAACCATGTCAGCTGGCTTTTTTTGCCCGCAGGGATTCGAATCATATTGATCTTAGTATTTACGTACACTGGCGCAATCGGTCTTAGTATTGCATCACTCATGATTGGTTTTATTTCAAATGCGCCATACGATTTAATAACGGCCACAGGTATCGCTTTAATCTGTGGCTTTGCACCCTTATTAAGTAGACTATTTGTAATACACCATTTTCAGGTTCATCCTAATCTTAACAACCTAACTACTTGGCAACTCATCTGGATCATCCTAATATTTGCATTATTTAATTCTGGGCTTCATCAACTGTGGTTTGTTGCACGTAGTCTTGATAGTGGAGGATGGAATTATTTTATTGCCATGTTCGTTGGAGACGTTGCTGGATCTTTAATCTGCATCATCAGTATTAAATATGGCCTTTCTTGGATGGTGAAAAAGTTTAGCAAGCCCCCCCCCCCCCCACCTGTATTGATGAGGCGCGATAAACCTCATTAAGAAGAGGAGTTTTTACGAATCAGCCTATACGTATAGGCATCCACACCAATTTACTAATCATCGTCGTACAAATTGTATTGGAGCCATTGAATTTATTAAATACTCAACACCCTCTTTGGCTAAAGATTTCAATTTTCTAGACCAAGAGCAGAATATCCGGGTATTGATGGGGGGTGTTCGTGAATGGATGTTCGTTTTACTGAGAGTATTCTTGGAGGCGCGAGAGGGAATCGAACCCCCGTTCAAAGCTTTGCAGGCTTCTGCCTAACCACTCGGCCATCGCGCCCAATACAGCATCTCATATCAATTAAAGCTATCGTTGAAACAAAAAGGGAAGCAATTGGGCTTCCCTTCAACGATTTGGAGCGGGAGACGAGGCTCGAACTCGCGACCTCAACCTTGGCAAGGTTGCGCTCTACCAGCTGAGCTACTCCCGCAAATGCCTGGTAATTCATACTTGAATACAACAAAACAATCTTATTCTAACAAATTTTTTGTATCGCGTCCAATTACCATGGGTGGAACAATATTTACAATCACTATAGCGACTTAAGAAGCTTTCGAAACAATGACTGGCCAGGCTTTCTTTAAATAATAAAACATCGACCAAAGTGTAATTACTGCTGCAATAATAATCAAATACTTCCCAACCAAGGCGCAGTTAACCAACCCAAATAAAGTGCTATCAAATAACAAAAAACTAATGGCAATTAACTGCACAGTCGTTTTAATCTTCCCTAAAAAATGCACCGCAACACTTGCCGAAGCACCAATCTGAGCCATCCACTCCCTGAGCGCCGAGATAGTGATCTCACGACCTATAATGATCAAGGCAACCCACACAGAAACCCGATCGAAATTCAACAAAACCAATAAGGCTGCAGCAACAATTAACTTATCGGCAACCGGATCTAAAAAAGCTCCAAAATTAGATGACTGAGCCCATCGGCGAGCTAAATATCCATCTAACCAATCCGTAAAGGCTGCACCGACGAATAAAGCTGTAGCTATGAGATTTTTTTCTACTAAAGAAAATATTCCATCAGGAATGTAATAAATACCTACTAATAAAGGAATGACGGCTATTCTCAACCAAGTTAAAAAAATCGGAAAATTAAAGGGCATGACAACAGTTCAAGTGAGTTAAAAAAATACTTCTTTAGCAACGTATTAATTGCTAATTATGTAATCTAAGCTCTAGTGTAATTGTTTATAGATCTGAGCGGCTAAAGCTTGGGATATTCCTTCGACTTGAGTAAGCTCTTCTAGAGTCGCTCCAATCACTCCTTTAATCCCTCCAAACCTCGCTAATAGGCGTTGTCGACGCTTAGCCCCAATTCCTTCAATTTCCTCTAAACGAGAAACATTTCTAGTTTTTTGCCGCTTAGCTCGCATGCCAGTTATCGCAAAACGATGCGCTTCATCTCGAATTTGAGCAATTAACAAAAGCGCTGGACTATCAATGCCTAATTGCAAACTATCTCGACCATCTGCAAATAATAATGTCTCTAACCCAACTTTTCGCCCATCCCCTTTGGCAACACCCACAATTAACCGGATATCTAAACCTAGCTCAACAAAAACTTGTCGAGCAACCTCAACCTGCCCCTTACCACCATCTACCAAAATCACTTGCGGTATTTTATCTGCTGGGAATTCTAAAAACTGACTGTACCGTCGTGTCAATACTTGTCGCATTGCGCCATAATCATCCCCAGGTGTTACCCCCTCAATATTAAATCGCCGATATTCTTTATTCTGCATGGCGTGTTTTTGATAAACGACGCAAGATGCCTGAGTTGCCTCTCCAGAAGTATGGCTAATATCAAAGCATTCAATTCGGGTTTGCTCGATATCATCTATTTCAAGCGCTAACAAATCAACTAAAGACTGCGTTCTTTGTTGCTGACCACTGCGCTCACTGATCCGCTTCAGCAAGGCTAATTCCGCATTACTTTGCGCCATAGCCAACCAATGTCGCCTTTGCCCCTGCGCCTGGACAATAAACTGGACTTTTCTTCCTAAACGCTCAGTCAGCGACTGTCTTAATAAATCGCCATCTTCTCCTAAATCATGATTAACAACCAATACCGCGGGTATTAATTGACTTAAATCCGCACCATCAGCAAGATCCCCATCGTCAAGGTACCTTTGCACCATAAAAGTTGTTAAATACTCACCCAACTCAACTTGCGCACCTTCAACCTTAACGACAGATGGGAAGTAAGCCCGATCTCCCAAATGCCGGCCACCGCGAACCATCGCTAAATTGACACATACCTGTCCAGATTTTTCAACAACTGCCAAAATATCAATATGTTGCTGCCCGTCAGCTACTGTATCCATTGATTGTTGCTGTAAAACACTCGATAAATCCGCCAACCGGTCGCGATAACTCGCGGCTAATTCAAATTCTAAAGCGTCACTATGCGCTTGCATACGAAGCTCTAAGTCATGCATTACCGAGGCGTGATCACCCTCTAAAAATGCCATTGCCTTGCGAACATCAGCCTGATAATCACTCGTAGCAATAAGTCCTACGCAAGGGGCTGTACAACGATGAATTTGATGCAGCAAGCAAGGTCTACTCCGGTTTTTGAACACAGTATCTTCACAGGTGCGCAACTGAAATACTTTTTGCAAAATTTGTACACTATTACGCACCGCCCAAGTATTCGGAAATGGCCCAAAATACGTATTCTTTTTATCAACCTTGCCACGGTATGAAGTCATTCGGGCAAAAGTATGGCCAGTAAACATTAAATAAGGATATGACTTGTCGTCCCGAAATAAAATATTAAATGGTGGAGCTAAAGCTTTAATTAAGTTATTTTCTAGAATTAATGCTTCCGTCTCTGTCCGAGTAACCGTTGTTTCAAAGCGCATAATCTTGCTGACCATGCGCTCAATTCGGGGCGATAATTGTGTACGTGAAAAATAACTAGAGACCCTTTTCTTTAAATTCTTCGCCTTACCAACATACAAAATATGATCATTGCTATCAAAAAAGCGATATACGCCCGGCAATTGCGTCAATTGCTGCACTTCATCCTGCAACAGTTCAATATGGGTCTTTGTCATGCGAATTGATATCTTTTGCCGTGTTATCGATAATTTTGGAGACGCTGGATTTACCTGGCGTTTAGCCCAACGCCTCAGCCAAGCACCATTAGAGAATCATTTTACGATGCCTTCAAAGGATTTATATAGAGTCTTTTGTGATCAACCGCAAATCATATACCAATTAGCTGGCGCCAAGTCTCTAGAGCGCTCGCAACACAATAACCTACATATCCTGCCGTGGTCATCGGCAGCCCATGTAATGAGCCCAGATGAATTTCCTGATGTTATCCTCGAAACTTTTTCTTGTGGCCTACCAGAAACCTATCAGCAACAACTACAACATCGTAACCGTGACCAAATACCACTAGTCATCAATATTGAATATCTCAGCGCCGAAGCATGGACAAACTCCCACCATGGTTTGAGATCACTCAGCGCATCGGCACAAGAAATTTCTAGGTATTTTTATTTCCCGGGACTTACCTCCCAATCAGGTGGGGTACTTGCCGGCTTTGAGGCAAAGCTAACACATCCTCCAGATACCCTTAAACCCTTTTGGGAACAAATCCAACATCCCGTAACTCAAAAAATCTCTATTTTTAATTATGCAGGAGATACTCTTGCGCCATTTTTAAGTCAATTACAAAGCCTACAAAAGCCCATTACTTGCCTCATTTGTGCTGGCCTACCAACAATAGGCACCCGCGACTGGCTCAAAATATCCGAGTTTTGCTCTCCCCAACAACGCGATTACTTGCAACTCATACCTATCCCATTTATCCCCCAAGAGGATTATGATTGGCTCCTTTTGGCCTGCGATCTCAATTGGGTTCGTGGTGAAGACTCATTTGTTCGGGCCCAATTTGCGGGTAAACCATTTATTTGGGATATCTACCCGCAAACTGAGCTAGTACATCAAAAAAAAATGGCCGCTTTTTTAGATATCTATTGGCAAAATAGCCCAAAAGAACAGCAAAAACTGGGTCGTTTAGCCATGCAAAATGGCCCTGTAAGCACATGGTGGAACTCTTTAGACATATTAAAAGAACATGCCATAACCTGGCAGTCAATTCTTCAAAAAAATTTCCAAAAAAACGATTTAGCCGATCGACTTCGTACTTTCATGAATGAGAAATTGAAACAGAGTTAAAATAATATGTTTGGTAAATTCAAGGAATAGTTTGATGAAAATCGCTCAAGATGTTCGTGTAGGTAATGTGGTCATGATCAATAACGAACCGATGGTAGTACAACGCGCCGAATACAATCGCTCAGGTAGAAACTCCGCTGTCGTGAAGATGAAATTTAAAAATCTAATGACCGAGGCACCTAATGAGGGAATTTATAAAGCAGATGATAAATTTGACATCGTGGTACTCGAGAAAAAAGATTGCACGTACTCTTATTTTGCAGATCCGATGTATGTCTTTATGGACTCGGACTTTAACCAGTACGAAGTCGAAGCAGAAAACATGGGCGATGCCCTGCATTACCTCCAAGACGGCATGGCAGTCGAAGTAGTGTTTTATGAAGGTAAAGCGCTCTCTGTTGATTTACCAACTATGATTATCCGTGAGATTATTTATACCGAACCAGCTGTTAAAGGGGA
The DNA here is from genome assembly GCA_943325205.2 of Thermoflexus hugenholtzii JAD2. Lineage (GTDB taxonomy): Bacteria > Pseudomonadota > Gammaproteobacteria > Burkholderiales > Burkholderiaceae > Polynucleobacter. The sequence continues at coordinate 5,968 of CALPOM020000019.1, forward strand.
TACCAGTTCCGGCAAAGTACTGAAAATGGCCAAAATTGAAACTGGCTATGAACTACAAGTTCCCCTCTTTTGCGGTACGGGTGATAAGATTGAAATTGATACGCGTACTGGTGAGTATCGAAGCCGAGCAAACTAAGACGATAAAACTTCAATAAGAATCACAAAGCTAAAGACCTAGGACTGCTGGTATTTCATTTACTGGCATTTCTTGGTATGAATCTAGCCCAAGTTGTGGCTTGCCAAATCTACTACATTGCCCTGTCTTCGACCCCAGTCCATCATGCGATTGACTAAAAGCAAGCAGTTTTAGAGAAAAAGTATGCTCGGGTTTAGGAGCCCTCAGTTGAGAGAGTTGCGATAAGTCCTAAACTTTGTAAAAACATCTTGGCCCTTTGATATTGCAACGCGTTTTGCAAAGACTTCCAATCCAAGACAGGCCCTCTAGGAAATAAACCAACTAAGCGTTCCCTAGAGACAACCATGGAAGTCTTATTAATTGGTAATTGATCGAGTAATAAGTCAGCCAAATCTGGCCGATTACAAATTAAAACGGCATCACACCCAGCTCCCAAAGCAGCCTTGGCGCCGGCCACTACATCCCCCATTACCGACGCCCCCTCCATCGATAAGTCGTCACTAAAAATCACCCCCTGAAAACCAAGTCTCTGGCGTAATATTTCTTGTAACCACTTCTTCGAAAAACCCGCTGGTAAGGAATCCACCTTCTGATACACCACATGGGCAGGCATCACCGCATCTAAAATCATGCCAAAGTCCTCATAGGGCTTCGCATCGTGTTGCAAAATCATTTCTAACGGACGGTCGTCCGTGGGCACATGCGTATGCGAATCAGCACTCGCGTATCCGTGTCCCGGAAAATGCTTGCCGCAATTTCTCATGCCTGCTAATAATAGTCCATGACAAAGACCCTTCGCAAGTAGTGTCACAACGCTAGCCTCTGCATGAAACGCTCGATCACCAATCACCTGACTATGGGCATAATCTAAGTCTAAGACCGGCGTAAAACTAAAATCAACGCCGCAAGCACGTAATTCGGCAGCTAAAACATACCCCACAGCTGTCGCCGCCCGAATCGCTAACAAAGCCATTTGCTCTGGCGTGTTCCGCCCAACGGGCAAATGTCTACCATTCCAAATATCTCCTAATCGCCGCATCGCCGGCAAATGGGTAAATCCATCCGTCTTACATCGCTGTACTCGACCACCCTCATGATCAATCGTAATTAAGACATCCGGGCGTATCGCTTTAATTTCTTGAGTTAAGCTGGTTAACTGCTCTCTACTTTCGTAATTCCGGCCAAATAAAATGACCCCACCAGTCTTTGGATGTTTAATACGTATCCGATCTTGAGCATTTAATTGACCAGCTGCAACATCTAATAGGACTGGACCAGGAGCAAAGTTCTTTTTCTTCATGACACTCTCTTTCATCAAATCAACCGAATTTTCTCACCGAAAATTCGTTACATACTAGGAGTTAACTACGCGTAACAATCACTACGGCACTAACCATCTCCTGCTCATCCGTTAACGTAACATTACCTACCCAGCCCCGCTCCTGCATCCAATTTGCTAGCAAGCCACTATACAATAAATAAGGCTTGCCACTGGCCTCATTCAAAATTTGTACAGAGCGCCAAGTCATCGGCATGTGCATACCTAATCCAATCGCTTTTGAAAAAGCTTCCTTAGCCGCAAAACGGGTACATAAATAAGCTATTCCTCGCGCACGATTGCGATTGAACCTGGCTTGGAAAACGGCATATTCAAGGGGGCCTAAAATACGACTGGCAATCCTGCCCTGCGTACGCTCATAGGTAGCGGCCATCCTCGAAATCTGCAATAAGTCGTTACCAATACCAATCATCATGATCCAAGCCCAGCTCTTGCTACCCGCATAATAGCAAGCATATCGCCAATCGCCTGGCGCCAACCTTTAAATAAAGCCTGTGCAACAATCGCATGCCCAATATTTAACTCAACAATTGGCATAATTGCCGCAATCGGCTCCACGTTGGCCTCATGTAAGCCATGTCCCGCATTGACCTTTAAACCCAAACTAGATGCATACTGCGCGGCCCGCTTGATGCGCTCTAACTCGAACAGTTGTGCATCTCCCTGAGCATTCGCGTAAGCACCTGTATGCAACTCGACCACCTGAATCCCTAATGCAGCACTTAAGTCTAAAACGGATTCCTCCGGATCAATAAATAACGATACCGTAATGCCCTCTTGCGACAAACGCCGCACTGCGCTAGCAACCGCATCTTGATGCGTAAACACATCTAAGCCACCCTCAGTAGTGACCTCACTTCTTTTTTCAGGAACTAAACATACATCCTGAGGTTTTACCCGACAAGCAATATCAAGCATCTCTGCAGTCAGGGCACATTCTAAATTCATCCGCGTGGTGATTAATGGTCGTAAAGCAAACAAATCCGCATCCCGAATATGCCGACGATCCTCTCTTAAATGCAAGGTAATTAAATCAGCACCAGCGGCCTCCGCCTCTAAAGCGCCACGAATCGGATCGGGATAGGACGTGCCCCGAGCATTTCGCAGCGTTGCAATATGGTCAATATTAATGCCTAAGGCAATCGTATTATTTGGCGCCTGTTTTATCTGATTTTCTGGCATCACAATCCCTATCAAGTTAACCTAGATCTTTTTTAAGTCGATCAATATTTGGCGCGTTGTTAAGACCTGATCCTGTAAGTTAAGCCCCAGTAAAAATCGCATGAGTAACTTACTCATCGATAAAGTCTCTTGATCTTCTAAACAAAATTGCGCTAAGTTATTTAAATATTTACCCTGAACTACGGGCCAATGCGCAGGGTCCTGATCCTGAGCTGGCCTCAAACCGCGCTCAGGTTGATACACATAATACCTTTCTAAATCTAATGGCCCACCCGATTCCTGGCATATATCTAGTGGCGCACAATAACCCACTTCCTGTAATAACCGAATCTCAAATGGACGCAAAATTTTCTCAAAAGAACTCTTCTCAATCGATAATTGAAAAAGAGTGTGGTGGTAATCATCAAACAAGGTTTCATGGGCATCTTCTCTAGCTAAGAATTTCACAATCAACTCGTTCATATAAAAACCACACAACAAGGCATCACCAATTAATGGTACAACCCCACCCATCCATTCTGACTTCGTCAAGGTCATGAGCTCACCACGGCCCGTAAAATGAATTTGCAAAGGTTGAAACTGTAAAAGAACTGGCCGCAAAGCAGAATGCGGCCGTTTCGCACCCTTAGCAATTAATGCAACGCGACCAAATTGCCTAGTAAATACATCTAAAATCAAACTCGTCTCTTTGTACGGAATCGAATGCAAAACAAAAGCCGGCTCATTAAACACCCGCATGTGTTATTCCAAACCCTGCTCTCTTAATGCAACTTGATCATCCGCCCAACCACGCTTAACTTTTACCCAAGTCTCTAAGAACACCTTACCAGCAAATAATTTCTCCATATCCAGTCTTGCTTCAGTTGAAATACGCTTGAGCTTTTCTCCCTTTTCACCAATCACCATTGGCTTATGGCTGTCGCGATCCACTAAAATCGTTGCCGCAATCCGACGCATCTTACCATCCATCGAAAATTGCTCAATAACCACCGAGCTAGCATATGGCAACTCAGCGCCAGTATGACGAAACACCTTTTCTCTTAATATCTCTGCTGCTAAAAACCGCTCACTGCGATCGGTCAACGTATCCGCTGGATACAGCGCTGGACGCTCTGGTAAATACGACTCAATGGTTCCCATCAAGCGTGCCACATCGTCAGGATGCTTAGCCGTCATCGGGACAATTTCCGCAAACTCAAAACGCGTTGCCATCTCCTTTAAAAACTCTAATAAACGGAAGTCACGATCGTGCAAAGAGTCCGAATTGCTGGCAAATACATCTAATTTGTTGGCCACTAAAATGACTGGAATATCAGCACCTAACATCGCTAAAACTTGCGCATCATCTTTTGAAAACTGCCCCGCTTCAATCACTAAACAAATAACGTCTACATCTCCTAAGGTATTCGTTACTGTCCGGTTTAATGACTTATTTAAGGTACTGATGAAATTTGTCTGAAAGCCTGGCGTGTCTAAGAAAATAAATTGTGCAACTTCTGTAGTTGTAATACCCGCTATGCGGTGCCTAGTAGTCTGCGCTTTACGGGAGGTAATACTAATCTTTTGACCAACTAAGGCATTGAGTAAAGTCGATTTACCGACGTTTGGGCGACCAATTAAAGCAATGGAACCACAATGAAATGTCATACTACCCTTTCAGGGTCAGATTTAGCTGCTCATCACCTTGACTAGGTTCTAATAAACTTTTTTTCTTTTTGGAAGATACTTTCTTGGCCGCTCGACCAGTCTGAGGTATCGCTTTTTGAGCTGCTAATAAAGCTAATTTAGCGGCGGACTGTTCAGCTGATCGTCTACTTGCACCATCTCCAAAGACATGAATCTGCAAACTATCTACAACACACTCTACTTCAAAACGTTGATTGTGCGCCACACCAGTAGTCGCTGTAACTGTATACACCGGCAGAGGCAATTGATGCCCCTGCAAATACTCCTGTAAGAGTGTCTTATCGTCTTTACCTAATGTTCTGGGATCAACATTTTCTAAAATTTGCGCGTACAGTTTTCTTAGAATCACGCGCACACCTTCAAATCCCGCTTCAATAAAAATAGCCGCAATGATGGCCTCTAGGGTATCTGCCAAAATAGATGGCCTACGAAAGCCGCCACTCTTTAATTCGCCTTCACCTAGGCGTAAGTAATCCGATAAAGATAAACTCTGCGCGATTTCATATAAGGCCTGTTGCTTCACTAAATTAGCGCGTACCCGGGATAAGTCACCCTCATCTAAATCGTTAAATTTTTCAAATAAAATTTCCGCCACAATACAATTTAAAATAGAATCACCCAAAAACTCTAAGCGCTCATTATTTTTCTTGCCATGGCTGCGATGCGTCAAAGCCTGCATCAATAAGTCAGGTTTAACAAATCGATAATTTAAACGCTCTTGCAAAAGCGTAGTATCAATTGTAATTCGGCCACCCATCGTTATTTAAAACTACCGATGCGTTTAAAGTCACTAAAGTTGAGCCAAACAAAAAATGCTCGCCCAACTAAATTCTTCTCAGGAACAAAGCCCCAATATCGGGAGTCCAAACTATTATCCCGATTATCGCCCATCATAAAATAATGCCCACTGGGTACCTTACAAGTAAAGCCAGTATAGGAGTACTGACAATTTTCCATATTTTCAAAAGGCGGTTCCGGATAAAAATTACTCGCAAAACCACCCGAGCGTTGCGGATCATTTTCAATCGTATGTGCCGTACCCCCTAAGCTCATCGGAGATGTTTCAAGCCACTGCGTTGCTTGTAAAGGCTTTTGAGTAAACTGCTGCATCAATTGAGTTTGCTCTATTTCGCCAACCGGCGCAACATAAGGTATCGACTGATAAGTCAATGCCATACCATTAACCGTCAAACGCTTATCGCGATATTCAACAACGTCTCCAGGCACACCAACCACCCGTTTGATGTAATCAACCGACTCGTCCACCGGATACCGAAAAACAACTACATCACCACGTTTTGGCTCGCCCACCTCAATGATTTTTTTATTAACCACCGGAAATCGAACTCCGTATGTAAATTTATTCACTAAAATAAAATCACCAATCTGTAAGGTCGGTATCATCGAGCCCGAAGGAATCTTAAATGGCTCAAACAAAAACGACCGCAATACAAAGATAAACGCAATAATTGGGAATAAATCCGCCGTAAACTCCAACCAGATGGGGCGCTTTTGAATACCTAATGCGCGGTGTCTCTTGGCTAAAAAAAGTTTGTCAATGACCCAAATTAAACCGCAAAAGACAAATAAAAATAATAAAATCTTCGCAAAATGCTGGCCAATATTCGCCCAAATACTCATTTATCCTCCACCTGTAATATCGCTAAAAATGCCTCTTGCGGAATCTCCACGTTGCCAATCTGTTTCATGCGCTTCTTACCTGCTTTTTGTTTTTCTAATAACTTACGTTTGCGCGAGATGTCGCCACCATAGCACTTTGCTAAAACATTTTTGCGTAAGGCCTTCACGTTTTCTCTAGCAATAATACCGCTTCCAATCGCCGCCTGGATCGCCACATCAAACATCTGTCTGGGGATAATCTCACGCATCTTAGAAACTACCTCTCGGCCACGATACTGACTATTACTGCGATGCACAATTATTGATAAGGCATCAACCTTATCGCCATTAATTAAAATATCCACCTTCACTACATCCGATGGGCGATATTCTTTGAACTCATAATCCATCGAAGCATATCCCCGCGAAATCGATTTCAGGCGATCAAAAAAGTCCATCACAATCTCAGCCATCGGGATTTCATAGGTCAATTGCACCTGCCGACCCAAATATTGCATATTGGTCTGCACCCCACGCTTGCCAGTACACAAGGTAATGACTGCGCCCACATACTCCTGGGGCATATATAAATTCACAACGACAATCGGCTCTAAAACGTTTTCAATCTTACTAGGCTCTGGCATCTTGGAAGGGTTATCAACCGTTACCTTACTTTGATCACTTAACTCAACTTGGTAAACCACCGTCGGGGCCGTCGTAATTAAATCCATGTCAAACTCGCGCTCCAAACGCTCTTGCACAATTTCCATATGCAATAAACCTAAAAAACCACAACGAAAACCAAAGCCCAAGGCCTGAGAAACTTCTGGCTCGTACTGTAAAGAGGCATCATTTAATTTGAGTTTTTCTAAAGACTCACGTAAGGCTTCATACTGATTGGCTTCCACGGGATATAAACCCGCAAAGACCTGTGGCTTGACTTCTTTAAATCCTGGTAAAGGCTCAAGTGCCGGAACTCGGCCTTGCTGACCTGGGGCGTGCGTGATCGTATCACCCACTTTGGCAGCCTTTAACTCTTTAATACCAGCAATGATGAAGCCAACCTGGCCAGCGCAAAGTTCTGCTCGATCAATCGATTTTGGTGTAAACACCCCAACATGGTCTACTAAATGGGACGAGCCATTTGCCATCAACAAAATACGATCTTTAGGACGTAAGGTACCATTCTTGATGCGAACCAACATCACCACACCAACATAATTATCAAACCAAGAATCGACTAATAAAGCCTGCAATGGCGCACTCGGATCTCCAATCGGCGCTGGCACGCAAGCAATTAAACGCTCAATGACATCCGCTACGCCAAGACCAGTCTTGGCTGAACAAGTCACAGCGTCCGTGGCATCAATCCCAATAATGTCCTCAATCTCTTGACTCGCTTTGATCGGGTCGGCTGACGGTAAATCAATTTTATTGAGAACTGGGACTACTTCAACACCCAATTCAATAGCGGTGTAGCAGTTCGCAACGGTTTGCGCCTCAACCCCTTGACTGGCATCAACAACCAATAAAGCACCTTCACATGCCGACAAAGAGCGACTCACCTCGTAAGAGAAATCTACGTGGCCAGGGGTATCTATCAAATTTAAATGATATAGCTGCCCGTCCCGGGCTTTATAACTCAAAGCCGCTGTCTGAGCCTTAATCGTAATCCCGCGCTCTTTTTCAATATCCATCGAGTCGAGCACTTGCTCTTGCATCTCGCGGTCAGACAAACCCCCACATAATTGAATAATGCGATCTGCTAAGGTCGATTTGCCATGATCAATATGGGCGATGATAGAAAAGTTTCGTATTTGTTTCATGAATTCCTTTAAACGGCTTGCCACAACTCAACACCATATTGGGCTGCAATAAGACGTCTAAGGTTATTGTAATGGTTTAGGACTGCGTGGCGGCTCTATCTCCACAACCATGACATTTACCTCACGGTTGCTGCCTTTGCGCCAAACTTGTAATCTGGCACGCGTACCAGGTCTAATTTCACTAATCGCGCGGGTTAAATCAACGCCCCGCTCTATCTCTTTTTCGTTAATCTTCGTGATTACATCACCTACCTCTAAGCCTGCTAAGGCTGCTGGAGCGCCTTGCTCAACCGCTCGAATTAAAACACCTCGCCGACCAACGAAATTAATACTCTCAGCTAACTCCTTGGTAAGCTCAGTAATAGTCACCCCAATTCGGCCTCGAACAATCCGTCCATTAACCTTTAACTGCTCAGAAATCCGGATCACCTCATCAATCGGAATGGCAAAGGAAATACCCATGTACCCCCCCGATTTACTATATATCTGTGAGTTAATCCCAATAACCTCGCCCCGCGTATTAATCAGCGGCCCTCCAGAATTACCCGGGTTGATCGCTACATCCGTCTGAATAAAGGGCGTAATGCTATCGTTAGTCTCGCGTCCTTTAGCAGATACGATCCCGGCTGTTACAGTATTATCAAGCCCAAAAGGCGACCCAATCGCTAAAACCCACTCGCCAACCCGCACTCGAGAAGAATCCCCAACGGGTAACTTCGGCAAATTACTGGCCTCAATTTTTACTAAGGCAACATCTGTCCGAGGGTCTGAGCCAATCAACTTAGCCTTAAACTCGCGCTTGTCTGTCAGAGTGACATAAATCGTCGTTGCCCCTTCAATCACATGGGCGTTAGTCAGAATATACCCGTTTGAGTCCATAATAAAACCCGAACCAGTCCCCCGATTTTGTTCTTGAGACTGCCCCCCTGGTGCTTGTCCTTTGGGTGGGGGACTCGGATTGGGTTGCGCCGGCAATGGAATTCCAAAAAAACGCCTTAAAAACTCTGCCTGATCTTGCGGGGTGATGTTCGAAGGCATCTGATAAACCGCAACTTTTTCCGTCGTCCGGATGTTGACAACTGCTGGACTAGCTTTTTCTACTAAGTCAGCAAAATCGGGAAAACGCCTAAAATTAGGGCTGTTAGGATTATTCTGGTTATTAACATCAAGCTGGGCCAAAACCGGCATAGCCCCAGCAAGAAATAGCAGTGCCGTACAAAAAGCAAGTCGCAACGGACTATACAGCCAGTCAGAAAGTTTCATAAAAAAAGATTTGATAGCGTGAATAATTAAAATAAAGATTCTATTTTAAATTCTTTTGAACACTAGCGTGCCATTCGTTCCACCAAAGCCGAAATTGTTTTTAACCGCAATATCCATCTGGACGTCTCGTGCCTCATTGGCACAGTAATCTAAGTCACATTCCGGGTCTTGATGAAAGATGTTAATCGTCGGTGGAGACTTTTGATGGTACAAAGATAAGACTGTAATCACCGACTCTAAGCCACCCGCACCGCCCAACAAATGCCCAGTCATCGACTTCGTAGAGTTCACAATCATCTTTTTTGCGTGCGAACCAAAGGCCGCTTTAATGGCCTCAGTCTCGTTCTTATCCCCTAAAGGGGTAGATGTTCCGTGGGCATTAATGTACCCCACCTGGTCAGGATTAATGCCGCCATCTTTAAGCGCATTAACCATACACCGCTTAGGGCCTTCCATGTTCGGCGCTGTCATATGATACGCATCACCACTCATGCCAAAACCAATTAACTCTGCATAAATACGAGCACCCCTTGCTGCAGCATGCTCATACTCCTCTAAAACCATGACGCCACCACCCTCACCAAGAACGAAACCGTCCCGATCTCTGTCCCAAGGCCTTGATGCAGTTATCGGGTCATCATTGCGGATAGATAGCGCCCGAGCCGCTGCAAATCCACCAATCCCTAAAGGGGAAATCGTCGACTCTGCACCACCCGCTAGCATCACATCAGCATCACCATACTGGATTAAGCGGGCAGCTAAACCAATACTGTGTAAGCCAGTCGTGCAAGCAGTTACCGCCGCTAAATTAGGCCCTTGCAAATTGAGGTTAATACTTAAATGCCCAGAAATCATATTAATAATTGATCCAGGAACAAAAAAAGGTGAAATACGTCTCGCACCCCGCGTGGTGTAATCCTGATGCGTGGCTTCAATCATCGGTAAACCACCAATGCCTGAACCAACCATCACCCCAACCCGTTGCGTATTTTCTTCAGAGATCACAAGGCCGCTATCAGCAAAGGCCTGAGTCCCAGCGGCAATTCCAAAATGGATAAAACTATCCATGTGGCGCGCTTCTTTAGCAGAAATGTAGTCCTCGATTTGGAAGTCTTTGACCTCACCACCGAATTGGACTGATAAACCCTGCGGATCAAACTTGGTTAAATTGGCTATGCCAGACTTACCAGCTAACAAATTTTCCCAAGCGGTACCAACTTGGTTACCAACAGGACTAACTAATCCTAAACCAGTGATTACTACCCGGCGTTGGCCTCTTGCGTAAGACACTGAACTTAGCCTTGAGCTTTCGAAGTTGCAAAATCAATTGCTAATTGCACAGTAGTAATTTTTTCAGCCTCTTCGTCAGGAATTTCAATTCCAAACTCATCTTCTAAAGCCATTACTAATTCAACAGTATCAAGCGAATCCGCGCCAAGATCGTTGACGAATGAAGATTCGTTTTTAATCTCTGCATCTGTGACTCCTAACTGCTCAGCCACAATTTTCTTAACGCGTTGTTCAATATTGTCCATCTGTTCCCTCCAAGGGCGTTGTTAAATTAAAAGTATTTTATCAGTATCGGGAGTTCTTATGCGAGATATAAACCACCATTCACGTGCAAAGTAGCTCCAGTGATATATCCTGCCTGACTAGAAGCTAAAAAACATACCGCTTGAGCAACATCGAGTGGGGTCCCTAAACGCCCCAAAGGAATGTTGATTTTTAAGGCATTTTGCTGATCTTCGGATAATTCACGTGTCATATCCGTGTCAATAAAACCTGGTGCAACGCAGTTTACCGTAATATTTCTGCTACCAATTTCCCGAGCTAAAGCACGACTCATACCAGCTACCCCAGCTTTGGCTGCGGCGTAATTTGCCTGCCCAGCATTGCCCATATGACCAACAATTGAGGTTACATGAACGATTCTACCCCCCTTAGCCTTCATCATGGGCCTTAAAACAGCCCGCGATAGGCGAAATACGGCACTTAAGTTGGTGTCAATCACGCAATCCCAATCTGTATCCTTCATACGCATCGCTAATTGATCACGCGTGATCCCCGCATTATTAACTAGGACGTTTAAACCACCGTGCTCCTTCACAACCTGTTCAATAAGCGCCTCACAAGCCTTGGGATCATTTACGTTCAAAACTAGTCCTCGCCCAGCAACCGCAACCGTAGAACTGGCTGCTAGCGCCTGGGTGATTCCCTGCGCACCTTGCTCGGTGGTGGCTGTACCAATCACGCAGCCACCTTGCTCGGCAAAGTTTTTGGCAATCGCCTGACCAATACCGCGGGAGGCTCCTGTTACTAATATGATCTGGTCTTGAAATAATGTTGTCATCAGTTTCTCTGGCTTATCTGTTGTTTTTGATTGTTTCTCAGCAGTAATTAATTCTCTTGTAATTCACCAAGCACCTGAGTAATTGACTCAGGACTAGAAATACCCAAAATGCGTACCTGACTATCAATCCGCTTAACCATACCAGTCAAAACTTTACCCGGGCCACATTCAACAATATGCGTCACACCCTGCTCTACCATCAACTGGATAGTCTGTACCCAGCGCACTGGTGCACAAGCCTGTCTCGTTAAGGCCTCTTTAATTGCGCTTGAGCCCGATAAAATACTCACATCCACATTATTAATCACCTCGATCTGTGGGGTAGATAATTCAATACCGCCCAAATACTCTTGCAAACGTATCGCTGCAGGTTGAAGTAACGAAGAATGAAAAGGCGCAGAAACTGCCAAAGGGACTGCCATTTTCGCGCCAGCAGGCTTAGCCATCGCACAAGCTGTCTCTACCCCGCTCTTGGACCCCGCAATCACAACTTGACTTGGCGCATTGAAGTTTACCGCCTCAACCACCGACCCAGATGCACTCGCAGCTTCTTGACAGAGTCGAATTACCGCTGCGTCGTCTAAGCCGACAATAGCTGCCATTCCACCAGAACCAACCGGAACCGCCTCTTGCATCGCCTGAGCTCTAAATCGGACCAAAGGCACAGCATCTGCAAACCGCAGCGACTTGGCCACAACGTAAGCTGAATACTCACCTAAACTATGACCCGCCAAAATCTTGGGAACCGGCCCCCCGGCCGCAATCCAAGCACGATAAATCGCAATCGCTGCCGTGAGCATCACCGGCTGGGTATTCTCTGTTAGCGCAAGTTGCTCGGCTGGCCCCTGATGAATCAGCTGAGCAAGATCTTGCCCAAGCGATTCTGAAGCCTCTTTCAAGGTGTCTTGAACCAAGACGTTTTGCGCAAAGGAGTCAAGCATTCCAACCGCTTGGGAACCTTGACCTGGAAAAATAAATGCAATGTGTTTTTTCATCAATTATTTGGTCTATTTTTAAGCTATTTTGGACTAATTAGAGTACCGCGCAAAGTAAGCCAAAGCCAATTCAATGAGTCAGTTTTAGTACCGAACACACGCAGCCCCCCAAGTAAATCCCCCACCAACCCCTTCTAAGAGTAAGTTCTGCCCCCGCAGAACTTTGCCACTGCGGACCCCGTCATCTAATGCCAACGGTATCGAGGCCGCTGAAGTGTTGCCTTGCTGACCTAAAGTCACAAGCACTCGCTCATTGGCAATGCCGAGTTTTTTCGCAGTGCCTTCCATAATCCGAATGTTCGCTTGATGCGGTACTAACCAGTCAATTTGATTGGCCACTAAACCAGCTTTTTCTAAAGCCTCTAAGCCAACCTGCTCCAATACCTTGACGGCTAATTTAAATACCGCTTGGCCATCCATCGTCAAAAACCCTGAACCGGCTACGCGGCCGTCGACTACTTGCCCAGGTATACATAAAATATCGCGATATTTACCGTCCGCATGCAAAGCCGAACTGAGGATGCCAGGCGCATTCGACGCCTCTAAAATAACTGCCCCCGCCCCATCTCCAAACAAAACACACGTAGCGCGATCTTGAAAATCGAGAATACGGGAAAACACCTCGGCACCAATCACCAAAACCCGCCCATGGGCTCCCGTCTGTATTAAGGAGTCTGCCAAATGTAAGCCATAAATAAATCCCGAACATACTGCCTGAATATCAAAGGCCGCACATTGGGTTTGGATTCCTAATTTTTGTTGAACAACGCACGCTGTACTCGGAAAACCCCCTAAATAATCGGGCGTAGAAGTAGCTAAGATAATTAAATCAATATCCCCAGCAACTAAACCAGCAGCATCTAAAGCACGCTGCGCAGAAATCACCGCTAAATCACTGGTTTTCTCTGCTGAAGAAGCAAAATGCCTCGCAGAGATACCACTCCGAGAAAAAATCCACTCGTCACTTGTCTCTATACCGCTAAGCTTTAATTGCTGAGCTAACTCAAAATTATCAACTCGCCGCATTGGAAGATAACTCCCTGTGCCAATAATCCGAGCAAATTTTCTTTGGGATGGATTCATCTTCGGCTATCGTCTTGGGGTGCCCTAGAGAGTCTTGAAGTATTCAGGCGAACTGGCTGATAGAGCCAAAACTTGCTAATATTAATTCGTAGCGACATGATCGACTCTCGAATTACTAGCACCCTCCAAGACAAAATCTGCCTGTGCAAAAGCTGCCGCGATCTTATCAACCATCTGATTATTGGCAGCTTCATATGCTCTGGTTAGGGCCATAAAAAAACCATACCGATCAGCCGAGCCGTGACTCTTAATGACTAGCCCACGCAAACCCAGTAACATCGCACCGTTATAACGCCGGTGGTCAGCGCGCTTTTTAAAACGCAATAAAACAGGTAAGGCTAAAATCGCTAAAAACTTCGTAAATAGTGATCTGCCAAACTCCTCCTTAATCATCTGCGAAATCCAAGTTGCTAAGCCTTCGCTCGTCTTAAGCGCAACATTACCGACAAAACCGTCACAAACAACTACATCGGTGGTGCCTTTGAAAATATCATTGCCCTCAACATTGCCAACAAAATTTAACTGACTTTGCCTAAGTAACTCACCAGCTTGCTTAACTACATCGTTACCTTTGATAACTTCTTCACCAATATTTAATAAACCAATCGTCGGGCGCTCAATCCCTTGGGTAACTCGCACCATAATATCTGCCATTTGTGCAAACTGCACCAAATGCCAGGGTTCACAATCGGCATTAGCGCCCAGATCTAAAAGAGTTGTACCAGCAGATTTTTGACTTGGCATGCGCGAGGCAATGGCAGGTCGATCGATCCCTTCTAAGGTTTTTAGAACGTAACGCGAAATAGCCATTAAGGCTCCCGTATTCCCAGAAGAAACGACTGCATCGGCCACCCGATCCTTGACCTGCTCAATAGCGACTCGCATTGAAGAATCTTTTTTTCGACGCAAAGCAATTTCTATCGAGTCATCCGAGTGCACGACTTCCGTAGCTAATAGAACGCGTATCCGAGATCGCAGTTCACTAGCTGCTGTACTCAGCGCCGCTTCAATGAGATCCGGTTTTCCTACAAGAATAATCTGGCAGTCTTCATATTCTTTGAGTATGTCTAAACAAGCAGGAACCGTGACTGAAATACCAAAATCACCACCCATTGCATCAACAGAGATAGTGACAGTCATTTACTAATCAGTAATACACAAACATTCAACAACTCATCCCGCCTAAAGCACCTCAAAGACACCTTAGTAGGCATGAATTCTTGCAGAGAATCCATCAAATCATTCAAACTAAATTATTCGTGTGAATAAAAAGTGACGATTAATCGTTCTTAGTCTTTACTACCTTACGCCCACGATAATAGCCATTCGGGCTAATATGATGACGAAGATGCGTCTCGCCACTCGTTGGCTCAACAGCCAACGAAGGACTGACTAAGAAATCGTGGGAACGGTGCATACCACGTTTGGATGGGGATTTTTTATTCTGTTGGACGGCCATATATGTAACTCCTAAACAATTCACTATTCTAACATGATTTACCCCTTTACCCAAGAGGAAATTGCGATTATGAGTCTAATTTAAGCTTCTTTAGCCCTAAAAATGGGTTTTTATGGCCTTTTTCCGACTCTATTGGAGCTATTTTTGACTTGTCGTCTACCTCCACCAACGCCCCTGTCGAACTCTTTAATAAGGCACATTCCCCCTGCGGGTGCTTGGGTACCAACGGCAACGCCAATAACACTTCGTCTTCAATAAGCTCCATTAAATCAAATGCGTCACTCTGGAGTAATGCATCCTCATCGAAATTGTCTATCGGAAAATCCTCAACCTCCTGATGACTCTCTAATAGGACAAATTGTGCAGAAATATCAATTTTTTGCAAAAACCCTTCCAAACAGCGCTGACATTCTAAATGAAGAGCAGTCCTTATTTTTACGCGTAAACGATAGTCCGTATGTCCAGCAGCAGTATCATCTAACCAGGTGACAACCTGCCAATCAATACCCGCCTGTTCGGGCGACTCCTTGGTTACCTCTTCCACCGAACCAGACCAAATCTCACTCAAAATACGTGGAAAATGCTGCAAAGAAAAAAAGCCCTCGCCTTGATAAGTCTGACCTGACTTAAAATCAACCTGTCGCAAAGCCGCCTCGCTGGCATGTAAGATTTGGGTGCTACATGGTTTTTGAGACATACAATATACCTAACTTGAAAAATAATGAATCAACCGTACCCCCTCATTTTAGCCTCCTCATCAGTCTACCGAAAAGAGCTCCTAGAACGCCTTCATATTCCCTTTACTACCCTTTCCCCAGATCTGGATGAAAGCCCTTTGTCCAAAGAGTCTCCCACCGAGTTAGTCAAACGACTTTCTCTGGCCAAAGCCGCTCGGGTGGCAGATCAAAATCCCTCCGCCTGGGTAATCGGCTCTGACCAAGTGGCTGATTTTGCTGGTACCGCTATCGGTAAACCGGGTAATTTTTCTAATGCCCTTGCTCAACTTCAAAGTATGCGCGGTCATACCGTGATCTTTCGAACTGGCCTATGCCTGTATCAACAACAAACGAATACGGTCTTATATGACTGCGTTCATACTGCCGTCACTTTTAGAGAGCTCGACGACCAGTTTCTACAAAACTACTTGCTTACCGAAAAGCCCTATGACTGCGCCGGGAGCGCCAAATCCGAAGGTTTGGGTATTAGCCTACTCAGTGCTGTGGAAAGTGTCGACCCAACCGCCCTCATCGGCCTACCGCTAATTCGCTTAACGAGTTTTTTGCTATCTGTCGGATTTAAAATCCCTAGTCATTCCCACACACCATTAAACAGAACTTTCTCTCAATGACAACCCTAGGCACACTCTTTCTAGTACCCAATACGCTCGGTAGCCAAACTCGCGAATTACAAATTCCTTGGGTGATTCCCAGCAACGTTGCTAAGCGAGCAGCCGAACTGCAGTTTTGGATTGTAGAAAATGCTAAAACAGCCAGGGCATTCTTAAGCGCTGTTAACCAAATCACGCCCTTAGCATTCCCCCTCCAAGACATCCAAATGCAAGAATGGCGCGGCGCAAAATCCAACATAGCACCAGAAAGCTTACTGAAAGACCTCTTGCTAGGGCGACATGTCGGCCTATTATCAGAAGCTGGCCTGCCCGCTGTCGCAGATCCCGGCGCAGAAATTGTTGCTCTGGCGCACCGCCACCATATCCAAGTCCAGCCACTCGTTGGACCAAGCTCGTTAATGATGGCCCTCATGGCCAGTGGTATGAATGGCCAACGCTTTATGTTTCATGGCTACTTAGCCATCAAAATACCAGATCGTATTGAAGAGCTTCGCCTGCTTGAGCAGCAATCAAAAAAACTCCAGATGACCCAACTGTGGATTGAAACGCCTTATCGCAATGCCAGCATGCTCAAGACGATCCTGCAATCGCTCAGTCCGAACACCACACTTTGCCTAGCTATTGATCTGTCACTCCCCACCGAATTAATCCTGCGCAAAACAATCCAGCAGTGGCAAAAAATGCTCACATCAAGCGAACTCGATCCATTGAACCTCGATAAAAGACCCGCTGTTTTTTTGCTATCCGCCGAACCGTAACCTGAAAACCAGTCCGGCACGCACAACAAAAGCCGACAGTGTTGTAAAAAGAGTTTCTATGCAACGCCCCACCCCATGCGACATGGGCTGGAAAAAACCACAACTCCTAATGCCAACTAAACTGCTGTAAAGCTTTTGATAGCGACACACCAAACTCAGCGCCAAAACGCTTGGCTAAGCGCTCGGCATAATTATCCGTCTGACTGTAAT
This sequence comes from Thermoflexus hugenholtzii JAD2, assembly GCA_943325205.2. GTDB lineage: Bacteria > Pseudomonadota > Gammaproteobacteria > Burkholderiales > Burkholderiaceae > Polynucleobacter. The sequence continues at coordinate 23,223 of CALPOM020000019.1, forward strand.
CAATAATGTCCGTATTTTTAATGACTTCGCGCGCCACGAAATCGACGCTACCAATTTCGTCAGCTAAGCCAAGCTCAATACTTTTAGTACCAACCCAAACCATCCCAGAAAAAAGATCTGGCTGATTTTTCAAGCGCTCGCCACGACCCTCTTTAACCACCTGAATAAACTGGCCATGTACTTCATCAATCATCGTCTGTAAGGCTTCGCGATGCTTGGGATTTTGTTTCACAAAAGGATCTAACATGCTCTTGTTTTCACCAGCAGTTAACACGCGGCGCTCAACCCCTAACTTGTCTATCACCCCCTGAAAGCCAAAACCCGACATGATGACACCAATCGAGCCCACTAAACTAGCCTTGTCAACATAAATTTTCTCGCCAGCAACCGCTATGTAATAAGCCCCTGAAGCGCAAATATCCTCCACCACGACATATAATTTCTTTTGTGGATTTGCTTGTCGTAGACGCATAATCTCGTCATAGACTAAGCCAGACTGAACGGGCGAACCACCCGGACTATTAATTTGTACAATAATACCCAGACTATCAGGGCTATCAAACGCGGCCTGTAAAGAGGCAATCAAATTAGTGGCATTAGCCGGTGTGCCGCTTGAGATCTCGCCCTCAATCTTAATCAAAGCCGTATGTTTACCCAGCACACTGGATGACTTACTCTTGAGTGGTCCAAAAAAAGAGTACAGCGCAGCACCAAAAATGAGCAACCAAACAATTCGCCAAAAAGTCCGCCAACGACGCTCACTCCGTTTATCTTTTAAATTATCAAGCAATAATGCTTCTAAAGCGTTTTTTTCCCAACTCGTGTCATTACTCATCAAATCTCTTTCTTAGTAAAAGAACTATCTAAACTACTAGCTCATCCAATACCTGTCGCAAAGCCTCTACTGAAGCAACACAAGCAATTGGTTGATAAGCCTTTAACTCCTGCGCAGGATGCGCTCCATAACTTACCGCCAAAGCATCTACCCCAGCACTTTGGGCCATCTTAAGGTCATGCGTCGTATCGCCAATCATTAAAACGCGTTGCGGCGTTAATCGGTGCGCTTCTAGCAATTCTAATAGCATTTGTGGATGTGGTTTGGCACGGGCCTCATCCGCTGTTTTGGTGTCATGAAAAAAATGCTCTAACTGATGATTTTGTAAAGAACGATTTAAGCCAATCCGGGGCTTACCCGTGGCCACTGCCATTAAATATCCACGGTTTTTCAAGTCATGTAATAAATCCCGTATCCCAGAAAACAAAATTAATTCTTGATCCTTCACTAAGTAATACTTTCTAAAACGCTCTAAAACAATCGGATACTCAGACTCGGCAACGCTTGGCAAGGTTATTTTGAGCGATTCGTATAAGCCAAGACCAATCACATGACTCGCAATTTGATCACTAGGAGGCTCAATACCCAACTCCTCACAGGCTTTTTGTAAACACTCCACAATGGTTGGCGTGGAATTCATGATGGTGCCGTCCCAGTCCCAAACAATCATGTCGTATCTTAAAGCAGCTCTATGAAGTTCCACCATTACATATGTCCTACCTGATCTGTCATGACAATTCCTGTTTTAAAGTTCGATCAAAGTCAAAACCAACTGGGGTAGGACAAACAATCGTCAAACGCTCCTTGGTCTGCGGATGCGTAATCACTAAGCGATGTGCATGCAGCATCAATCTTTTCGGGCCAATCGCTTTATCCATGAGACGATCGCCATATTTATCATCTCCCAAAATGGGATATCCATGATGCTGTAAATGCACCCGGATTTGATGGGTTCGACCAGTTTTTAATTGTGCCTCTCCAACAAAACAGCGTCCCTGATGAGAACTTCCTAGCCATTTAATGGTCGTTAAACTGGCTTGACCAAAATCCTCAACCTTGACTCGCCTCTCCCCATTGGGTAATAAATACTTGTACAAGGGATACTTCAAAGAGACATGCCCCAACCCACCGTCATAATCTCCATGGGCAACAAATAAATACCGCTTATCCATCCGTCCCTCGCGAATATCCTCATGCAGGGTCGTTAAAGAAAGCCGTTTTTTGGCTAACATCAAAATTCCTGATGTGTCTCGGTCTAAACGGTGCACTAACTCCAAAAACTTCAGTTCAGGCCTAGCCTCGCGCAGCGCCTCAATCAGCCCTAAAGAAATACCCGACCCACCGTGTACGGCTAAACCTGAGGGCTTATCGACAATTAATAAATAATCATCTTCATGCAAGATGGATAGATTTTTATCGATTTTAATAGCATTTAATGTATTTTTATGGGCATTTGGAATAATTTCAGGGGTAGCTATCCGAATTGGTGGGATCCGGATGATATCACCCGACAAAATGCGACTAGTTACTAAAGCACGCTTTTTATTAATACGAACTTCGCCGGATCGAATAATTCGATAAATGTGGCTTTTAGGTACCCCCTTGGCCCACTTGAGTAAAAAATTGTCTAGCCTTTGCCCCTCTTCTTCCGGAGAAATGGTTACTAATTGAACGGCTAATTCGGTCATAAATTACGTTTTCTGAGTACTTTAATTACCACTTTTACAATAGTAACCATTTAAGATTTACTTTTCCTGGCTTCTTTGCCATATAATCAAGGAGTTATTGCAATGTTACAAATGTGCTTTGTTGAAGAATTCGAATTTAAATATTTCCAAAGCCAAATTGAACTGCATTAATTATAGCGAGGGAAGGCAAATATTCCCCAAGGTAGCTCCCCCCTTGTTTGAAATGAGGAGCAGAAATTGAAAGCTAGCACGAAGCAAGCAAAGATGTAAAAACAGATACATAAGTGATCGCTCCTTACTTGATTGACACAATTAATCGACAACAGCGCGCACTTTGAGTAGTGGTGTGTAGCGGTGAGTAAAAACATCGGTAAAACATAGGTCTAACTAAATAACCTATTGAAATGCCAAAGGTCCAAACCGAAGGCTGTGCAAGCGTAAAGCTCTTGACGTAGCCAAAGGAATATCCCATGGTGTTGCCGAGTTCGGATTACTTCTCAGTAGTCTTATTAAAAACCATCCCCACCCAATCTGTTTATCTTTCTTGACATGCGCACTTTCGGAATAGGAAATTGTTATGAAAAGAATGTTATTTAATGCAACCCAACAAGAGGAACTGCGGGTTGCGATCGTCGATGGTCAAAAACTAGTTGATATCGATATCGAATCTGCCGGCAGAGAGCAACGCAAAGGGAATATCTATAAAGGTCTCATTACTCGGATTGAACCATCTCTAGAAGCTTGCTTTGTAAACTACGGTGAAGAACGCCATGGCTTTCTACCCTTTAAAGAAATCGCTAGAAGCTACTTTGCCGAAGGTGTGGATGTGCGCAAAGCGTCTATTAAAGAAGCCCTCAAAGAAGGCCAAGAAATTATTGTTCAAGTTGAAAAGGAAGAACGTGGCAATAAAGGCGCTGCACTGACCAGCTTTATCTCTTTAGCCGGACGATACCTAGTCTTAATGCCAAACAATCCTCGCGGCGGTGGAGTTTCGCGCAGGATTGAAGGTGAGGATCGCCAAGAGTTACGCGAAGCAATGGGCCAACTTGAAATTCCGGATGGTATGAGCATCATCGCTCGAACCGCCGGAATCGGTAGAGACTCCGAAGAACTTCAGTGGGATCTCAGCTATCTCATGCAACTCTGGACCGCAATTGACGGCGCCGCAAAAACAAATCAAGCACCACTGCTCATTTACCTCGAGTCAAGTCTCGTCATTCGGGCAATTCGCGACTACTTCCAGCCGGATATCGGCGAAATATTAATTGATACGGATGATATCTTCGAGCAAGCTCAAGCATTTATGTCCGTGGTCATGCCAGATAATATGTCCCGAGTCAAACGCTACCAGGATGATGTGCCACTCTTTTCACGCTTTCAGATCGAACATCAAATCGAGACAGCTTATTCTAGAACAGTGTCATTGCCTTCGGGCGGAGCAATCGTTATCGACCACACCGAAGCGCTCGTCTCAGTGGATGTTAACTCTGCTCGGGCTACCCGCGGCTCGGATATTGAAGAAACTGCAACTAGAACTAATCTAGAAGCGGCCGATGAAATCGCCCGCCAAATGCGCCTGCGCGATCTGGGCGGATTAATCGTGATCGATTTTATCGATATGGAATCTCCTAAAAGTCAAAAGGATGTCGAAAACCGTATCAAAGATTCGCTACGCCATGATCGCGC
>CALPOM020000020.1 GCA_943325205.2 Thermoflexus hugenholtzii JAD2
GAGACTGTGATTGCAGCAGAATAATTTTTTATGCAGTTTTTAGCAATTCAAGCAGTTGATCAATATCTTTACTAAACTGAGCAATACCTTCGGCTAATTTTTCGCGCGCCATGGGGTCAGATTGCATAGCTAAATTAAAACTCTCGGCATCACAGGAAATTGCTTGGATAGTCTCTTTGATGGCATTAGCTGGGGACAGTTCAACGCGTAAGTTGTCACTCGTATTTTTGAGTTCCTCCAGTAACTCAGGGCTAATAGTGAGGAGATCGCAACCGGCTAGGGCTTTTATTTGGTTGATATTTCGAAAACTTGCGCCCATAATTTCAGTATCAATTTGGAAGTTTTTAAAATAATTATAAATATGTCGAACGGATTTTACTCCAGGGTCATTGACGCCGCTCATCGCTAACTCATCCCAAGCATTACCAGAATCGCGTTTATACCAGTCCGTGATTCGTCCGATAAATGGAGAGATTAATTGTACTTTTGCTTGTGCGCAGGCAACGGCTTGCATGAGGTTAAATACCAGCGTTAAATTACAGTGTATACCCTCTTGCTCTAATATTTTTGCTGCCTGGATACCCTCCCAAGTAGCAGCAATCTTGATTAAAATACGACTCTTTGGAATATGATGTTCTGCATAGATTGCAATTATTTTTTGAGCACGAGCAACTGATGCTGCGGTATCAAAAGACAATCTAGCGTCTATTTCGGTAGAGACTCTTCCTGGCACAATTTGCAATATTTCTATACCGAAGGCGACCAGTAATTGGTCCATTACTTCATCTAGTGATTGCTCACGATACGCAATTTTAGTTTTTTCGATGAGATGCGCATAGTTAGGTAATTTAGAAGCTTTAAGAATCAGCGTTGGATTGGTTGTGGCATCTTGTGGAGTGTATTGACGCATCCGCTCAAAATCGCCGGTATCAGCCACGACAGTAGTTACTTGTTTTAATTGATCTAAAAGGTTCATCATGCCATTTTAGCTTGGTTTTGGGGATTCAGATGTGGGGAGTTAGAATATTGTATCTAGAATGTGAAAGCACACGATGACCCAAGATGAACTCAAAGCCTTAGTTGCCAAGTCAGCTGTAGAAGAGATTTTACAAACTACTCGGACCTCCGATTTAATTGGTATGGGGACTGGTTCTACGGTCAATTTTTTAATTGACGCGTTGGCTGAGCACAGTTCTCGTTTTTCTGGCGTGGTATCTAGCTCCGAGGCAACTAGTCTGCGGTTAAGGTCTCACGGCTTTGAAGTCATTGAGGCGAATGCTGTTTCGGGTTTACCTATTTATATAGATGGTGCAGACGAGATTAATTCTTTCGGTCAGATGATTAAGGGCGGTGGCGGCGCTTTAACGCGTGAAAAAATTGTTGCATCCCTAGCGCAGCGATTTATTTGTATTTGCGATGCGAGTAAGTTCGTAGATGTTTTAGGCCAATTTCCATTACCAATTGAAATCATACCGATGGCTAGAGCGCAGATCACACGATTTCTAGAGCAGTTAGGAGGCCAAGTCACTTTACGGCTAGTTGCCAAGCAAATCGATCAGCCCTTCGTGACTGATAATGCTGGTTGGATTTTAGATGTTCGTGGGTTGCAAATTACGGACCCATTAGCACTTGAGGTCGAGCTCAACCAGATACCTGGAATCATTTGTAATGGCATTTTTGCACAACATGGTGCTAATGTGTTGCTGATTTCTGGAGATAATCAAGTTCGGCGTCTGACCTTTTAGTGTGGTCCGGAGCTTGTATTCATGCGCTCTAAAAATCGCCTTCAAAATATTTTAGGCTGGCGGTGGCACATAGCCAGTAGCGGCGTCTGCTCCGTCCCCAAAAAAGTACTGTTCAGTTTGTTTTAAAAGATATTGGCGGGCACGCGCATCGGCCATATTAAGACGATTCTCATTAATCAGCATTGTTTGGTGTTTGAGCCAATCTGCCCAGGCTTCTTTAGATACCTGTTGCCATATTTTTTTTCCTAGTTCACCAGGAACTGGAGTAAAGGCGAGGCCTTCAGCTTCTTTATTTAATTTAATACATTGCACAGTTCGCGTCATAGTTTTACTCCAAAAATTGCATGAAAGAGGTGGATTTATCTTCTAGGTACTCAGGCTTTAGAACAATCCATTACATTATAAAACTTAAAGCGTTTTAATGAGTACCATTGATTTTCGATCCCAATCATAATGAGATTTTCTTTCTTTGGGCAGTTCATCGACATGCGATCGAATAAAGCCGCGTTTTAAAAACCAGTGTTCAGTTCTCGTAGTCAATACGAAGAGTTTTTTGAGCCCAAGTTCTTTAGCCCTAGCTTCGACGCGTTTAAGTAGTCGTTCGCCATCTCCCGTGCCTTGGGTATCGGGGTCAACAGCAAGGCAGGCCAGTTCGCCGATATTTTCTGCAAATTGAAATAGGGCTGCGCAACCGAAGATAACGTGATCATGTTCGATCACTGAGAAAGTAGAAATATCTCGTTCGATGACGGATCGTCCTCTTGGGGCAAGGACACCCTCTTCCTCAAGAGGTGAGATGATTTGAAGAATCCCTCCAACATCATCGATTGTTGCCTCACGCAGATTCTCAATATCAGAAGCAACGATCATGGTACCCACACCATCATGTGTAAAAAGTTCCTCCAGAACAGCCCCATCTCGGTTGTGGGGTAGTAGATGAACTCGGCTCACGCCAAGTTTGACTGCTTTTGCAGCTACTAAGAGGAGTGAGCGAAGATCTCCAGGCGGTAGTCCATGTTCACCAAGATACTTATTGAGCTGAGGGAGAGCGATTTCAGCAATATGTTCGCCAGCGGAATTGAATAACCCGTGGATGTTGGATAGAAAGATTAGTTTGTCGGCTTTAAGGGCTGTTGCGGTAGAGCAGGCAACGTCCTCATAAGCCAAGTTAAAAGCCTGCCCAGTGGGCGAGAAGCCGAGTGGTGATAAAAGAACAATCTTGTGGTGGTCTAGAGACATCTTGATAGATTCATGGTCTACTTTGCGAACGAGACCGGTATGCATAAAGTCGACACCTTCGACTACCCCAACTGGGCGGGCTGTAATGAAGTTGCCGGAGATAACCGAGATTCGTGATCCTGCCATGGGCGTGTTGGGTAGGCCTTGGCTAAAGCAGGCCTCGATGTCAAGGCGTAACTCACCGACCGCTTCTTTAACGCACTCCATAGCGGCTGGATCTGTAATTCGATAGCCCAGCATTTGTCCAGTACCATAGCGAGCCTCGATGGAGTGCAAGGCTAGTTGCTCTTGAATTTGTGGGCGAGAGCCATGGACTAAAACAATCCGCATTCCCATGGCATGTAGCATAGCGATATCTTCGACCAGATTCTCTAATTCGCTATCAGTAGCCAGTTCTCCAGCAAAGGCTATGACAAAGGTTTTGTTATGAAACGAGTGAATGTAGGGCGCAACATTTCTAAGCCAGCTGACAAATGGAAAGGTATCGGGCTGCGTTTGGGCAGGAGATATTGGGTGATTTGGCAGGTTTTTTGATGAATTGCTCGGCATAAGCGAAAATTATAGGATGCTTATTCATCTAAATGCTAAAAAACATTTCTAAAGTTGGAAAAATCTCACATTACCATCGAGTTTCCAGAGCTTTTGCCTGTATCTATCCAGCGTCAGGCGATTATGGATGCTTTACAACACCACCAAGTCATTATTGTTTGTGGAGAGACTGGCTCGGGTAAAACAACCCAATTATCAAAAATTTGTCTTTTGATGGGGCGCGGTCGGCTCAATGGAACAGGCCGGATGATTGGCCATACCCAGCCACGAAGAATTGCTGCGACTGCAACTGCAAAGCGCATCGCTCAGGAGTTAGGAAGCCCTTTAGGTCAAGATGTGGGTTTTCAGGTGCGATTTTCGGATAAGACGAGTGCAACGACCTCGATTAAGTTGATGACAGATGGTATTTTGCTAGCTCAGACACAGCAGGATCCCTTACTAAAAGCATATGACACTCTGATTATTGATGAGGCCCATGAACGCAGTTTAAATATAGATTTTTTACTAGGTTATTTAAAGCAGATATTACCTAAACGACCTGATTTAAAGGTAATTATTACCTCAGCAACATTAGATGCTGATTTATTTGTAAAGCATTTTTCCAGTTTAGGGCAGGCCGTGCCAATCATTGAGGTGAGTGGTCGATTATTTCCGGTTGAGTTACGTTATCGTCCTCTGGATGCACCAACCCTAAAGGCGGGTAAAGATAGGAGGGAGACTCAAGAACTGAGTGAGGCGATTGTCGAGGCTATTTCCGAGTTATGGCAGCAAGGTGTGGCGGGTGCCGGAGATATTTTAGTTTTCTTACCGGGTGAGCGAGAGATTCGGGAATGCGCGATTGCTATTAGAAAAGATATTCATTTAATACAACGATTCCAACCGACGATAATGACATTATTTGCTAGGCAGTCGGTCACTGAGCAAGAGCGCATATTCCAGCCTGGCAATAGCCGGCGTATTGTACTTGCTACGAATGTTGCAGAGACCTCATTAACTGTTCCGGGAATTCGTTTTGTGATTGACACTGGCGTGGCCCGGATGAAGCGCTACTCGTATCGTAATAAAGTTGAGCAGTTACACATTGAGCCAATTGCCCAATCAGCCGCAAGGCAAAGGGCTGGTCGATGTGGGCGTGTGGCAGATGGTATTTGCGTACGCTTGTATAGTGAGGAGGATTTCTTCGCTAGACCAGTGCATACGGATCCGGAGATTTTACGAAGTTCCTTAGCAGCCGTGATTTTAAAGATGGCTTCACTAAAACTCTCGCGGATTAATGAATTCCCATTTTTGCAAGCGCCTCAGGGGCGGGCAATTAGTGATGGAATTCAGTTGCTAGAAGAACTAGGGGCTGTTGAATCAGAGGAAACAAATTTAGGACGAGGAGTCAGATTAACGGCGATTGGTATTGAGATCGCTAAATTACCACTAGACCCTCGGGTTGGACGAATTTTACTTGCTGCAAAAGATCAGCATGCCTTGCGAGAGGTTTTAATCATCGCCACGGCACTAGCGATTTTAGACCCGCGTGAACGCCCAGCTGAATTGAGTCAGGCGGCGGATCAGGCTCACCGTATTTTTGTTGACGAGCAATCAGAATTTTTATCCTATATCAAATTGTGGGATTGGTATCAAAGGGCTGTCGAGCAAAAGATGAGTCAGCGTAGTCTTGAGCAATATTGTCGGGGGAGTTTTGTTTCGGCAAGGCGGATGCGTGAGTGGAAAGATGTGCATAGTCAATTACAGCGCTTACTCATTGAACAAGGATGGAAGGAAAACACGGTAGCGGCAACCTATGAACAAATCCACACATCCCTCTTGACTGGCTTACTCGGGAATATTGCCAAAAAAGCGGCGGAAGACGTTTTCTATGAAGGTGCACGTGGTATTAAATTAAGTATTTGGCCTGGATCTTTCATTAGTAAGAAAGTTGGCGCTTGGATAGTTGCTGCAGAATTAGTTGAAACACACCGCATCTATGCCAGAACAATCGCCAAAATAGACCCTAGATGGGTCGAGAAAATTTGTCCGCACCGTTTAGTGAAATCATGGAGTGAGCCGTTTTGGGATACAAAAACGGGTGAAGTGATGGCACATGAACAGGGGTCTTTGTATGGTTTAGCCCTATATCATGGTCGTAAAGTACGTTATGGATTAATGGATCCAGTGCAGGCTAGGCAGTTATTTATTCAGCGCGCTTTAGTTGAGGGTATTTTATTTGGTACAGCAGAAGTCTCCCAACTTCAAAAGCAAAGTGGGAGGTTATTTCATTTCTTTTGGCACAACGTGCAGATGGTTAAAGAGGTGGAGGCGATTGAGCACCGCTCTAGACGGCAAGATGTTTTAGTGAACGATTTAATGATTGCTGAATTTTATGATTCAAGATTACCCAAGTCAGTATTAAGTCGGGCTACTTTACAAGCATGGTTGGAGCAAGATGGCGCGCATCAAGAGATCTTAAAGTTGCAAAAGGATGACTTAATGCGACATGAAGCGTTGAGTATTACTGATGATCGATATCCAAAAAAGATGGTTGTATCTGGCACTGCTTTAAGGCTGTCTTACCACTTTGAGCCAGGAAGTTTAAGGGATGGGGTGACCTTAGAGTTACCTTTAGCTTTTTTAAATCAAATTGATACACGGGTTTGTGAATGGTTAGTTCCAGGTTTGTGTATTGAAAAGGTTCATTTGTATTTAAAGACCTTACCCCAAAAATTGCGTCGTCATTGTGTCCCTTTGCCAAACTATGCAAAGGAGTTTGTTGAGCGCTCTTTGGAGGGCAAAACTTTTTATCAGGGTGATCTTTTAGAAACTTTAATGAAGGATATTTGGTCTGAGAGGAAGGTTCAGGTCAAACGGATTGATTTTCGGCCTGAAAACATTCCGGCACATTGCCTGATGAATTTTCGATTAGTCGATGAACATGGCCGTCAGTTAGAGTTAGATCGTCGTCTAGATTTTTTACGAAGCGGTTATGCCAAAGAAGCGCGAGCAGTTTTTCAGGAAGTTGCTTCGCAGGCCATGAATCAAGGGTTCATTGAAATCAAGGCTGACAGTCCTTTAGTTAGGAATGCATCTCTGGATGTAGCTCAGGGTTACTCTTCTGGGGTAGGCCAACAAGTTGGTGAGAGCTTGATTGAGAATTGGCACTCGAACGAACAGCCTTTGATCAGTAAACAGGCTAACCCACAATCAGTCGTTCAGGGATTACCATTTACGAATGATGGTGTGATTACTGAATGGAGTTTTGGTGAATTACCTGAGTTATTAGAGATGGTGCGGGGTAAGCAAACACTCTATGGATATCCGGCTTTAGTTGATCAGCAAGCGCATTGTGTGATTCAGGTCTTTGATGATCCAGTAATGGCACGTAGAACCCATTTTATAGGACTTCGGCGATTATTTTCAATCGCTCAAAAAGACACTATTAAGTCATTAAACAAACAATTACCGAGTGCGCGGGAGATTGGTTTATTGTTTATGCACATTGGGACTGTTGAGGAAGTATTGGGGCAAATTATAGATTTAGCGCTGGAGCGTTCTGCGCTGTACGACCCTTTACCGCATGATCAACAATCCTTTGAGCTCCGTTTATTAGCTAGTCGTGGCAAGCTAGCGCTCATTGCTCAGGAGATTGCTCGCCAGGTGCTAGCCTGTTTAGAAGCATATAGTGAGGCGCAAAAGAAGTTAGCGCAAAATAAGTCTGTAGCTAATTTAGCGCATGAAGATATAAGTGCGCAATTAAAGTTGCTCATTCATGCGCGTTTTGTGGCTACCACGCCCTATGAACAGTTAGTTCATTTACCTAGATATTTAAGGGCTGTTATTGTCCGGTTAGATAAGTTACGTAGCAATCTGGTTAGAGACGGTCAGAATCAATTGGAGTGGCAAAAACTGCATAGAAAATGGTTGCAAATGATGCAGTCGCAGGCAGGAAATTATTTAGAGGAAGGGCGTGAATTAGCACAAATTCGTTGGCAATTTGAAGAGCTAAGAGTCGTTTTGTTTGCCCAAGAATTAAAAACACCTACTCCAATGTCAATCAAGCGCTTAGAAAAAATATTACTCAGCCATCAAGGGTAAAATAAGTGATTATGTGGACTGAATTAGAACGACTATTAAATAGATTGATGACGAACCTGAAAAGCGTATTTTACGTGCCAGCTCTGTTGCTTTTGCTAGCGCCTTTTTGGGGTGCGGCCATGGCGCAGAACAGTCAGCACATCATTCTGGCTCAGGCGGCTCAGTCATCAACAAACGCATCAACGAACTCGACCGCAAATTCCTCTGTAAATAACGCCTCAAGCCAACAGCCATCTTCAGGGCTGCCGTCCCAAGCACCCTTCGGGTCTAGTCCTGAATCTAGAGTAACCAGTTCTTCTTCGAGTCTGTCAAGCGCTCCGAAGATAGCGATAGTTTTGAACTCTGGATCGGCAACCGTCTCGCGCATTGATATGCAAAATCGGGCTGTTATTGATGAGTTTCACGTTGGTAAAGAGCCGCATCACTTAATGATGATGCCAGACCAAAAAAATCTCATTGTAGCCAATGCTGCGGGAGATAACTTAGTTGTTTTGGATGCCATCACCGGTTTAAAGGGGGTCACAATCCCTAAAATTATTGATCCCTATCACATTGCTTACTCTCCGAATAAGAAATGGTTTGTCGTGGCTGGCAATCGGCTTGACCGCGTTGACTTGTATCAAGTTGTCAATGGGGAAATTATGCAGCCGCCTAAAGTTCTTAAGATTCCCAAAACCCCTAGTCATATCACTTTTACTAGTGACAGTAAAACAGCTTTTGTGACATTGCAAGACAGTAATCAATTAGTTGCGATTGATTTAGAAAAGCAAGTTGAATTATGGAAAATGCCGGTTGGAAAAATGCCAGCTGGAGTGTGGATGACTCCAGGAGACCGTTATCTATTAATCGGTATGACGGGAGAGGACTACGTTGCTGTGATTGATTGGAAAAATCAAAAGCTCATGAAAACGATTAAGACGGGCCGAGGGGCGCATAACTTTCGACCACTGGGTGATAGTCGGCATATTTTTATTACTAATCGGGTTGATTCGACCATCAGTAAGATCGACATGGATACGCTTGAAAAGGTTTTGGATATTAAGGGTTTGCCTGCGGGTCCTGATTGTATGGATATTACACCGGACCAAAAAGAATTATGGGTCACTTTTCGATTCTCGAAAAAGGTTGGGATTATTAATTTAACTAACCATCGTTTAGAAAAAACCATTAAGGTCAGCAATAGTCCGCATGGGGTATTTTTTACGCCTAGCGCTTCTTGGCAATGACTTTTTTAAGGAGTTTAGTGGCGCATCACAATAATTGGAGTTTGAGGATTTTGGTAGTGGGGTGAGGGGAATAAAGGGGATGAAAAATCATTTTTTGAGGTTTCGTTTGCTAAGGATATTTTTGGCAGTTTGTCTGAGCTTAGGAAGTCCTGGTTTTGTTCAGGCCAGTTGCCTGAAGCCGATTTATTTAACTTTTGATACTGGTAATATGTCGGTCGCGAAACATGTTGCAGATGTGTTGCGCAAGCATGGGGTTCGCGCGACCTTTTTTTTATCGAATGAAAAGACTTTTCGTAACGATTTCGCCTTAGATGATTCATGGCAAAGTTTTTGGCAGGCTTTAGTTCAAGATGGGCACAAGTTTGGAAGCCACACTTGGGATCACACTTATTGGCAGAAGGATCAATCGGCTGAGTTAGTGCTGGTCAAGTCGCAATTTGGACTAAATGCTAATCGACTTGAGACAGTAAATGCTGGGCAATATTGCCACATGTTAAAGCAAGTTGAGCAGCGTTTTATGGAATTAACTAGTCGTAACCTAGATCCGATTTGGCGTGCACCAGGCGGGAAGGTTTCCCCGCAATTGATTGCGATGGGTACGAGTTGTGGTTTTCGGCATATCGGTTGGAGTAAAGCGGGATTTTTAGGGGATGAATTATCTTCGGAGAAGTTCTCAAATAGTACTTTATTAGCGAATGCCTTAGCAAATTTGAGGGCGGGTGACATTGCTATGGCCCATTTGGGTATTTGGTCGCGAAAGGATCCGTGGGCCTTAGGAGTTTTAGAGCCATTAATTATTGGTTTAAAAGAGAAGGGTTATTGTTTTGCGACGATTGGGAAATAATAAGTGATGGGTATATTTGATATGGCGCATGAATGGCTAATGCAAAATACCGTATTGCCTTTTTTATATTTTGTTGGTTGGATGGATTTGGCGGAGGACGCCAATTTCGCACTAGATTGGTTTTTACTTGGGATATTGCAGTTATGTGTGATTGCTTTTGTTTTTAGGCCGTTGGAATCATCCGAGCGTCCTGACGTATTTGGAGCAAGAGCGAGTAGTTCCTTGCAGGATTGGGGAGTAGATCATCGTCAAGCTATTCGGGTTGACTTGATTTACACCATGATTAATCGCTTAGGTATTTTTCATGTATTTTTCTTTTTCTTTTTCTCGGAAATTTTTATTAGTTTGAGTGCACAGTTGCATGATTTTCGTTTTGAGCGCTGGAATGTAGAACTATGGTGGCCCGGAGTAACATCGAATCCCTTAGTGAGTTTATTTATTTATCTGATTCTTTTCGATTTTGTGGATTACTGGTATCACCGAATCTCACATCGTTTTGGCTGGTGGTGGCAGCTGCATGCTTTGCACCATAGCCAACAGCATATGACATCTTGGTCAGATAACCGCAATCACTTTGTAGATGATTTGATCCGAGCAATCGTGTTTTCTAGTGTTGCGTTACTAGTTGGGGTTGAGCCTGGGCAATTCTTAGTCATTATTATGTTGAGTGAGTTAATACAAAGTTGGCAACATGGTTTTTATCAAAACAACTTTTGGTATTTTAAATATGTACTTGTAACCCCACAATTTCATCGTTTACACCACGCGATTGATTTGGGTTATGAAGTACCTGGTCGGCCTGGGGTGCTAGGCGGATGTAATTTCGGGGTATTACTACCTTGGTGGGATTTGCTCTTTCGAACGGCCTCTTTTGATTTTACCTATCGTCCAACAGGTGTGCGAGACTGGCCGGTACCAGCCGATCTATGGGCTCAGCAGTGGATTGCTTTAAGACGTTCTTGGCAGACGGCTTATCCTCAATGGATGGTTTCTAAATGAACATTTTGTTACGGTCTTTTGGCTTATCCTTGCGAGATATTTTTCATCCGCGCATTTTGTGGCTATCGATTCGACCATTTGCGATAACAGGTTTGTTGTGGTTGGTGATTTTGTGGTTTTCATGGACTCCGATGCTTGATTTCACGAAGCAATTGATTACGGAATCATGGCTGACGCAATGGTTAGCTGATTTGATTGTAAAAATCGGCTGGGATGGTTTTAGGGGTGTTCTTAGCCCTTATCTTGCCTTAGTTGTGCTCATGCCCTTATTAGTCGTTTCTTTATTGATGATTGTTTCGTTGACAACGACGGACGCGGTTCTAGCGCACGTTAGCAAGCAAAATACGTATCGGGAGATGCAAAGTTTGCAAGGCGGATCTTTGCTTGGGAGTGTTTGGTTAACGATTTGGGCAACTGGTTTAGGTTTACTTGGGATGCTCATTACGCTTCCTTTTTGGTGGATTCCACCATTATTTGCGTTCATACCCCCTATAATTTGGGGGTGGTTGACTGCCCGGTTAATGTCTTATGATGTCTTGGCTATACATGCCTCATCGGTTGAGCGTAGTAATTTGATGCGTTTGCATCGATGGCAATTACTGGGAATGGGTGTTGGAGTTGGTCTTTTGGGAGCGGTACCAACCTTTTTTTGGTTTTCTAGTATTTTTATGTTGGTTATGTTTCCATTTGTTTCAATATTCATGTTGTGGGTTTATTCTTTAGTTTTTATCTTTGCAGCACTTTGGTTTTCGCATTACTTATTATTCGCTTTAAAACAGCATCGCCAGTTACAAGGAGAAAGCATTTGAAACTGACTGTTCAAAAAATTGGTTTAATTGTGGTTGGAGACGAGATTTTATCTGGTAGGCGCGTGGATAAGCACCTACCTAAATTAGTCGAGTTATTAGGTATCAGGGGGATGCAGTTATCTTGGGCTGAGTATATTGGAGATGATCCGCAGAGAATCGTTGACACGCTAAAACGCAGTTTTGCCTCCAAGGATATTGTTTTTAGTACTGGTGGCATTGGCGCCACTCCAGACGATCACACCCGGGCGTGCACCGCCAAGGCCTTGGGTTTGGAATTAGCTTTACATCCCGAGGCAAAGGACTTAATTAGTCAACGCATTATAGAAACTGCTGAGGGTGATCCAATTAAGGCTGATTTAACTAGTCCGGGAAGTTTGCAGCGATTTCGGATGGGGGAGTTTCCCATTGGCAGTCAGACGATTCCGAATACGTATAATTTGATACCTGGGTATTCTATTCAAGAGCATTATTTTTTACCAGGATTTCCGGTCATGGCCGAAAGAATGATGGCCTGGGTTTTAGATACCTACTATCCGCATATGTTTCATCAAAACGACTATATCGAAAAGAGTTTTTTAGTTGGCGGGTCCGTTGAGGCGACGATTACTCCGTTGATGGAGGAGATTGAGCGCTTGTATCCGAAGATCAAAGTTTTTAGTTTGCCCTCTTTAGGTGATCCTAGTCGAGGTGGACTGTACGCCCAAAGGCATATTGAGTTGGGCGTCAAAGGTCCAGTAGAATTGGTGGATGTGTCTTTAAAAGAGCTGCGGGCCGGCGTTACTGCATTGCAATTGCCGACCTATGATCTACCGTAATTCGTTATAGCGGTATGATCCAATCCATAATGCACCACAATGGTGCATTATGGATGTTTCAAGAGCCCTTAATTTGTTCTAATCAAATCAAGGATTATTTAATTAAGTTATTCGTTTTTAGGAGAAATGCATGAGTAAAGCCGTTGCTGACGTATTCAAGATGGTGAAGGACAAGGAAATCACTTTTATTGATTTTCGTTTCACTGACACCAAGGGCAAGGAACAGCATGTTTCTGTGCCTGTATCTGCTTTTGATGAAGATAAATTTGAAAACGGTCATGCCTTTGATGGTTCTTCAATTGCTGGCTGGAAGGGGATTGAAGCTTCCGATATGTTATTGATGCCTGATCCAAGTACTGCTTATATTGATCCGTTTTATGAAGAGCCAACTTTAGTTTTAACTTGTGATGTCGTTGAGCCGACAGATGGTAAGGGCTATGATCGGGACCCACGATCGATTGCAAAGCGTTGTGAAGCTTATTTAAAGAGCACTGGCCTTGGTGATACCGCTTACTTTGGTCCTGAGCCCGAATTCTTTATTTTTGATGGTGTGCGCTGGAATACTGATATGCAGGGATCATTTGTAAAAATTGATTCTGAAGAGGCTCCTTGGTCTTCTGGAATGGAATTTGAAGGGGGTAATACAGGTCATCGTCCGGGTAAGAAGGGTGGGTATTTCCCTGTTGCGCCGCTAGACACTTTTCAAGATATGCGTTCTGAGATGTGTTTACTGTTAGAGTCCGTTGGTATACCTGTTGAGGTGCACCATCATGAAGTTGCTGGACAAGGCCAAAATGAGCTTGGCACGAAGTTTAGTACATTAGTGCAACGTGCTGACTGGACTATCTTACAAAAGTATATCGTCCACAATGTAGCCCATGCTTATGGTAAGACAGCGACCTTTATGCCTAAGCCAATTGTTGGTGATAACGGCTCCGGTATGCACGTTCATCAGTCTGTTTGGAAAGATGGCATAAATTTATTTGCAGGTAATGGTTACGCTGGTTTGTCCGAGTTTGCGTTGTACTATATCGGCGGGATTATCAAGCACGCCCGAGCCTTAAATGCGATCACTAACCCTGGCACGAATTCCTATAAGCGTTTAGTGCCTGGTTTTGAAGCACCGGTGAAATTAGCCTATTCAGCGCGCAACCGCTCCGCCTCGATTCGTATTCCGTATGTTGCAAATCCCAAAGGACGGCGGATTGAGACACGTTTTCCAGATCCATTAGCCAATCCCTATTTAGCATTCTCAGCATTACTCATGGCTGGTCTTGATGGTGTTCAAAACAAGATTCATCCTGGAGAGGCGGCTGATAAGAATCTCTATGATTTACCTCCAGAAGAAGACGCGAAGATCCCAACGGTTTGCAGTAGCTTAGATCAAGCTCTGGAGCATTTAGATAAGGATCGGGAGTTCTTGACTCGGGGTGGCGTCTTTACGGACTCCATGTTGGATGCTTATATATCTCTCAAGATGGAAGAAGTCACTCGTTTTCGAATGACTACTCATCCGGTTGAGTTTGAAATGTATTATTCACTTTAATCTAAACCAAAGCGCCCATGCGCATTTTACAAACTGGGGCAGCTAAGGCTGCCCTTTTTAATCCCCAAGAGGCTCTAGACCAGTTGCCTAATTCGATTCTTATCCTTGATAAGACCTTAGGAACTGTGATTTACGCTAATACGGCAGCCGAAGTTTCCTTAAAAATTTCCAGAAAAAGTCTGATGGGGGTTGAACTAAGGGATGTTTTTGGTGAAAACTCTGTTCTGGAAGATGTAATTATCCAGTTTAAATTAGATGGTATGACCCAGCGCATTGATTTACTTTTAGGTTTTGGTCCATTGCGTGCAGATCAAAAAGAGTTTTTAGCCTATTTAATTCTTGCCCCCCTTGAGGGTGCTGATTTAGTGATTCTTGAATGGTTTGAAATTGATCAGCAAAACAAGAGTGCTCGCGAAGAGCGCTTGATCATGCAGGCGCGTGCCAATAAAGAGTTGATGCGTAATTTGGCGCACGAGATCAAAAATCCTTTGGGCGGTATCCGAGGAGCTGCGCAATTACTAGACTATGAATTACCAGATCCTTCTTTGAAGGAATATACCAAGGTCATGATTAAAGAGGTCGATCGTTTACAAACCTTAGTTGATCGCTTATTAGCTCCTCATAAACGCCAGAAGCAAATCGCCCAAGTCAATATTCATGAAGTCCTAGAGCGAGTCCGAAGTGTCGTTCTGGCTGAGTTTGCACAAGGCTTAAGCATTACGCGTTTTTATGATGTTAGTTTGCCCGAGATCATTGGCGATAAAGAAATTTTGATACAAGCTTTACTCAATATTGTGCATAATGCAGCCCAAATTTTAGAAGAACGCATTGCCCACGCAGATGCATTAATCCGTTTAGAGACTAGTATTTCACGCAACATTACGATTGCAAAAAAGCGCTTTAAGTTAGCTTTAAATGTCTACATTATTGATAATGGACCAGGTATTGCTGCAGATATCATAGACCATATCTTTTTGCCTTTAGTTTCAGGGCGTCCATCAGGGAGTGGGCTTGGTTTAACTTTAGCGCAATCATTTATTCAAATGCACGGTGGTTTTATTAGTGTTCAGAGTGAACCTGGTAAGACGATCTTTCATATTTTAATTCCGTATACATCACCAGATTTTTTGAATAATATTGAACCTAGGGGTCAAACATGAAAGCAGTTTGGATTGTCGATGATGATCAATCAATTCGTTGGGTCTTAGAAAAATCTCTCACTAGGCAGGCGATTCCTTTTAAGAGTTTTTCTAATCCAGATGATGTTTTAGATATGCTTGAAAAAGAAAAGCCCCAGTTGATTATTTCGGATATTCGGATGCCCAAGGGCAGCGGTATTACATTACTGCAGCAGGTTAAGCAAGATTACCCAAAAATTCCAGTGATTGTGATGACAGCTTATTCCGATATGGACTCTGCTGTAGCTGCATTTCAGGGGGGGGCCTTTGAATATATTACGAAGCCATTTGATATAGCTGATTTGATGGAATTAATTCAACGTGCGATCAGTGAGAGTATGAGTGCAGAGCAAATTAAGACGCAGTTTGCGCCGCAGGTCGCGGCAAAAAATAGCGCTGTACCTGAGTTAATTGGTCAGGCACCTGCGATGCAAGAAGTTTTTAGAGCGATTGGTCGACTGTCTCAGTCAAGTGCTACCGTCTTAATTACTGGCGAATCTGGCACTGGTAAAGAGTTAGTTGCTAGGGCATTACACCGGCATAGCGCACGGGTTTCTGGCCCATTTGTCGAAATGAATTTAGCCGCTACTCCAAAAGAATTAATTGAGGCCGAGTTATTTGGCTACGAGCGAGGCGCTTTTGCAAATGCAACCGCTAGAAGGCGTGGTAATTTTGAATTAGCCGATGGTGGCACTTTATTTTTGGATGAAATTGCCGATATGCCATTGGAGTCACAAAGTTCGTTGTTAAGGCTCTTAGAGGACGGAAAATTTTATCGGATTGGTGGTCAGGAGCTTTTATCCGCAAATGTTCGAATTGTTGCCTCGAGTAATCAAAATCTGGAGATGTTAGTGTCGAAGGGATCTTTTCGGCAAGACTTATTTCATCGCTTAAATGTAATTCGTTTAACTTTGCCAGCTTTGCGTGAGCGAGTTGATGACATTCATTTATTAGCGCAACATTTTTTATTAGCCAGTGCTCGACAAATTGGGGTGAAGACCAAGTTTTTGTTACCTGAGACGGTCGAACTGTTGGGGCAAATGGCTTTTCCTGGTAATGTGCGTCAATTACAAAGTATCTGTCATTGGTTAACAGTGATGGTTTCTTCAGCACAAATAGCACCGAAAGATTTACCACGTAATATTCAACAGTTTGTGAATACGGCGGTTGATGAAGAGGCTATTTCAGCGACGCTTGCACCGGAGTCTAATTTAGGAAGTTTAGTGAATGTTGGTTTGAGTTTGGGGCATGCGAACAACTCTTCTTGGGAAGCAACTTTAGCGATCATTGCAAAGAAGATGTTAGAAGATGGTAAGGCCGAGGTTTATCAACACTTACTCGGTTCTTTTGAAAAGTCCGTGATTTCTGCAGCTCTTGAGATTACGCGTGGACGCAAGGTGGAGGCGGCGGAGCGCTTAGGGATTGGTCGCAACACGATTACCCGCAAATTACAAGAGCTAGGGATTGATTAGTTTTGCGGTGCTTGGACTTTGTTCAGCGTGAGGATGACGGGAGCGTGATCTGAGGGTTGTTCCCATGTTCTTGGAGTTTTGTCGACGTCACATGCGGCGCAACTAGCTTGCAGGGCTTGATTAATGAGGATATGGTCGATCCGAACACCTGCATTACGTCGAAAACCCATCATCCGGTAGTCCCACCAAGTAAAGGTTTTTGGTGGATGAGTAAACTGTCTGAAGGTATCAATCAGGCCCATTTCTGCAAACTCAAAAAAGTATGCGCGCTCTTCTGGAGAGACTAGATTTTGGCCAATCCAAGCTGCAGGGTCGTGCACATCTTCGTCTCTTGGCGCGATATTAAAGTCCCCTAAAAGAACAACCCGTTCATACTGTTCTAATTGGGTATGCAGATAGGATTTAAGTGCCTTAAGCCAAGCCAACTTATAAGAAAACTTTTCCGTACCAGGTGCTTGACCGTTTGGAAAGTAGCCACAGATGACGCGCAGTGGCGCCATATTTTGGCAGTGGATTGTGGCACTTAAAAGACGTTGCTGTTCATCTGGAAATCCTGGGATATTGTTTTGGATTTGTAAAAAAGCTGTTTCAGGGTCTTGCGTTAAAGCGGTTAGAGCCGCGCGCCGCACGATAAGTGCTACGCCGTTATAGGTTTTTTGGCCTAGAGCAATTGCCAGATACCCGGCATTTTCTAGTTCTTGATAGGGAAACTTCTCCGTGGTTAATTTGAGTTCTTGCAGACCTAGAATATCGATGGGTTTTTTTTCTTGAGCGGTTTGCTCAAGCCACTGTAATAAGTGCGTAATTCGTACTTTAATCGAATTCACATTCCAGGTGGCTAGCCGCAGTTGGTGCATTACGAAGCTTGGTCCATTAACCCACCGTGACGAAGCAGGGCGTCGATGCGAGGGGGGCGCCCACGAAAGGCGACAAAGGATTCAGCCGCGGGTCTACTACCCCCGACTTCAAGGATTTCTTGTCGATATTTGATACCGACTTGTGGATTCAAGATTGAACCAAAAGAACTGAGCTCTTCCTCGAAAGCTGCAAAGGCATCAGCAGACAGGACTTCTGCCCATTTGTAGCTATAGTAGCCAGCGGCGTAGCCACCGGCAAAAATATGGCTAAAAGTATTGATCCATCGCGATATATCCGCTTGCGGTAAAACATGTATCGCATCGTTGATTTTTTTAGCGAGCGTTAGGATATCGCCATCGTTGGCTTTGGATGGATCAAAATTGGCATGTAATTCCCAATCCACCGAAGCAAGAACAATTTGTCGCAAAGTAAATAAGCCATTTTGGAAGTTTTTAGCTGCGAGCATTTTGTCAAAGAGATCTTTTGGCAGTGGCTTTTGTGTATCTTGGTGTTTAGAAAGTTGTTCGATCACTTCATAATCCCAGCAGAAGTTTTCCATCAATTGGCTAGGTAGTTCGACAGCGTCCCATTCCACCCCATTAATTCCTGAGACGCCTAGAGTATCTACTTGGGTGAGGAGGTGGTGTAAGCCGTGTCCAAACTCATGAAAAAGAGTAATTACATCATCGTGATAAATCGTCGCGGGTTGGTGGGTGCCATCGGCATTTTTACTTGGAGCTGGAAAATTACACACTAGATAAGCTACAGGTGTTTGAAGATCCTGGTTAGTCTGGCGTTGGCGGCTGCGGGCATCATCCATCCAGGCTCCACCTCTTTTGCCAGAACGGGCATAGGGGTCTAGGTAGAAATGGGAAATGGTTTGATTGTGCTGATTTTGAACCTGAAAGGATTGCACATCTGGGTGCCAGACGGGTAGGTTCGTAGCTACGATTTTTACTTGTAAGACAGTTTCAATGACATGAAAAAGACCTTTGAGGACTTGGTCTAAAGGGAAGTATTGTTTTACTTCTTGCTCTGAGAAAAGATAGGTTTTTTGTTTGAGTTTTTCTGAGGCGTAAGTAATATCCCAAGGTTCAAGGGTGTCGAGTTGCAGGTGTTTGCGGGCAAACTCTTGCAGTTGCAAAAGGTCTTGTTCAGCGGGTTTTTTGGCACGTTGGCCAAAGTCTTGTAAAAAAGAGCTCACTTCCTCGACTGTATTTGCCATTTTGGGGACGATACTCAGCGTGGCGTAATTTTTCAGTCCCAGAAGATGGGCTTCTTGCTGGCGAAGTTGCAAGATCTGCAGCATTAGTTGGGTATTATCCCAAGCCTTGGATCCTAAGCCATAGATTGGGCCTAATTCTGAGGCTCTTGTGACATAGGCCTTATACATGAGTTCGCGCAGTGGACGATGATCAGCGAGTTGCTGGATTGGAAAGTAAGAAGGAAAGTGTAGGCTAAAGGCAAAACCGCTCAATTTTTTTTCTAAGGCGAGATCTTGGGCAGCGGTTAGTACTTCGGGCGGTAGTCCTTGCAAATGCGAGTCATCTTTTTCAAGGTGAATGAAATGGTCAGTTGCGTCCAGGATATGGTCGGAATAGTTTTTACAATACTTTGCTAAGTCCTGGGCAATTTTTGCAAAAATCGGTTTATCTGTTGGCGAGAGTTCTGCGCCCCCGAGACGGAAGGATCTGAGGGTATTATCGATATCCTTTTTTTGGGCGGTGCTAAGAGCATCCCAACCCGAGGAGCTTTGAAGCGTTTTATACCGTTCATAAAGTGCGATATTTTGGTTAAATGCACTACTAAAGGCGGTTACTTGGGGGAGCATTTTGGCATGTTCGGCCCTTAATTCAGGATAATCTGCCACGCTTGTTAGGTGGTTAACAACCCCCCATGCCCGGCCTAGTGCCTCATTTGCTTGTTCGAGAGGCGCAATTAAATTTTCCCAAGTTGGCTGATCTGGTAACTTGGCAGCATGATTGAGGGCGGTAGTTGCTTGTTCAAGAAGTACTGAGATGGCTGGTTCGATATGTTCGGCCTTGATTTGAGAATAATCAGGCAAGTCATGGCCCATGGCCAGCAAGGGGTTATTTATCGGCATGAATTAATTCTTTAAGTGGAGATGTTGGGCAGCTTCGAGAGTGTTTTGTAAAAGCATCGTGATCGTCATTGGGCCGACGCCTCCAGGGACTGGTGTAATCCAATTAGCGACGTATTTAACTTCGTCAAAATCCACATCACCGCACAATTTTCCATCAGGTAGGCGATTGATACCCACGTCGATCACAATTGCACCGGGTTTGACCATCTGGGCCGAAACCATTTTTGGTTTACCTGTCGCTACAACTAGAATATCTGCTTCTTTTGAATGGAAAGACAGGTCTCTTGTTTTGGAATTACAGATAGTTACGGTTGCACCTGCTTGTAGAAGGAGCATTGCCATAGGTTTGCCAACGATATTCGATGCCCCGATAATCACTGCTCGCGCCCCTCGAATCGGGTAATCGGTACTTTCTATCAGCGCCATACAACCATAGGGAGTACAGGGTTTAAAAAGCGGCTTACCAGTCATTAAGGCCCCAGCGTTAGCAACATGAAAGCCATCCACATCCTTTTTAGGATGAATTGCTTCGATGACGCTATAGCTGTCTATATGACTTGGTAAGGGCAATTGCACCAGAATCCCGTGGATTTGGGGATCCTGATTTAATTTTGTGATTTGCACAAGTAGTTCAGCTTGGCTAGTGTTTTGGGGGAGTTGGATAAGAACTGAGTGGATATTTGTATCCTGACAGGCTTTAATTTTATTGCGGACATAAATTTGGCTGGCCGGATTCTCACCGACTAGGATTACTGCTAAACCTGGTTTAGTCCCTTTAGCAGCGAGGATAATGGCATTTGCGGCTATTTCATTACGAATTTTTTTTGCCAACAGATTGCCGTCTAATAATTTTGCAGGCATATTAAGTGGTACTTTTTTCCGAGAGAGCGAGGCGAAGGAGATCTGCAACTGTACTGACGTTCAATTTTTCCATAATATTGGCTCGGTGCGCTTCGACAGTTTTAATCGAGATAGTTAGATCGTCAGCAATTTGCTTATTGAGGCGGCCAGCGACGATGCGTTCCAAGACTTGTCTTTCACGTCCGGTAAGTTTATTAAGAAGGCCTTGATTTGTTTTTTGGTTCGAGGCATCTTTATAGGCTAATCGAGCGACGGCCAGCATTTTCTCGACAAGGGCTTGGAGTTCGTTTTCTTTAAAAGGTTTTTCAATAAAGTCAACAGCGCCTTTTTTCATGGTAGTCACCGCCATGGAGACATCACCGTGTCCAGTGATAAATGAAATGGGCATGGGGATAGCCAGGCTAAGTAATTGCTCTTGTAGTTCAAGACCAGACATCCCAGGCATACGCACGTCAAGAATAGCGCAAGCTGTTACATCTCGATCAGGCCCTACAACAGCTTGTAAAAAACGATCTGCGCTAGCATAGCACCGAACCAGATAACCGTTACTCTCGAGTAGCCAGCTCAGCGAATCACGGACAGCTTCATCATCATCGACAACATAAATAATTTCACGTGTTTTATCTGTGTGAGCAACATTCATATGGCTTACCTTTATAGAATTCCTTAAAGTGTATCTCGAATTGTAAATTACTCAAAAAAAACTTTCCTTAAGCAGAATTTTGAGAGCTTATTTCGGGCAAATTATTGACACTAGACGAGAGCAGTTCAACGTGTTCAATCGGGAGTAGGATCGTAAAGGTACAGCCAAGATTTTTAGGCGTGATCGCTAATTGCCCAATTTTTGGAAGATTATTTTCGCCCCAAAGTCGTCCTTGATGTGATTCGATGATTGACCGACAAATATTGAGGCCCATACCCATACCCTCATACTTTGTGCTAAAAAATGGTTCATAAATTTGGGACATGGATTGCTCTGGAATACCCTCACCAGAGTCGATAATTTTGATACGTAGCATGGGGCTAGAAGGTTCAAAATCAATATCTGCTTTGAGTTGAATCGGTTTAGCCATAGCTCGGGAGTGGCGCGGGATTGCTATCCGCATACTATCAATACTATTTTTTAATAAATTAATTAACACTTGCTCGATCAAGATAGGATCGACAAAACATTCGGGTAAGTTCGGTGTAATGATTAATTCAATTGCCAGGCCTTGGCGTTTTGCTTCAATTTCAGCAAGCTCGATAGACTGATCGATAATTTGGTGAATTTTACAAGACTGCCTTTGTGGCGCACTCCGCTTTACAAAGTTACGAATACGTTGAATGATTGTTCCAGCTCGCAGAGCTTGCGCACTTGCTTTTTCAATAGCGGGCAAGATTTCTTCGGTGAGTTGGTGGTCATGTCGATTCTTTAGTCGACTAATTGCACCCATACAATAATTATTAATAGCCGCTAGTGGTTGGTTTAATTCATGCGCGATTGAGGAGGCCATTTCTCCCATAGTAGTAAGTCGGCTAGAGAATTGGATGCGTTCCTCTTGGGTTCTCAGACGATCTTCGGTTGCTCGTCGATCAGTAATATCAATGGTGATAAGAAGTTGGGCAAGGTGGCCATCGGTCCATGGTATATATCTTCGCCGCACCTCATACCAATTCGGTTTATCGATAATTTGTACTTCTCTTGAATCACCGATGATGGGTGTGAGGACTGAGGATGGCAAGCCGGCGAAGCCATCTACGCTATCGTCTTCACTATCGATATTACTACTTGACATAGCCTCATCACCGAGCAAAAGTTGGTGCGCTTGAGAGGTGTTATCAAACATTTCTCGATAGAGATCATTCGTGAAAAGTAATTCACCTGTCTTTGGGTTCACCACAGAAATTGCTGCAGTAAGTCCTTCTAGTACGGTGACGAAACGTTGTTGTGATGCGGCTAATTCCTCCCGAATTTTGCGCGGCTCAGAGATATCGATGAGGGAAGTAATCCAGCCAGTTTGTTGGTTTCGTGCATCCAGGAGTGGGGAGACAAAATTACGAACAGCAATTTTTTTCCCTTCTTTGGTCGTAATAATTGCTTCGATGGTCTCGGGTAAGCCGGATGTGGAATTAAAGGCAGTTTCTAATTTACTACTATTTGTTGAAATTTCTTCGTCGCTAGACCAGAACGGAAAAGGGGGCATTCGACCTATTAATTCAGGCGCGGTCCAGCCGACCATTTTGCAAAAAGCTGGATTGACATAATTAATTTTTCCATCCAGGTCATGCACGCGCAGACCGATTGGCATGGACTCTTCGATGGCTAGACGAAAATTCGTTTCTTTAATCAGGTTTCGTTCGATATCTTGCCGCTTTTTCATTTGCCACCAGATCGACCAAAAGCTCCAAATTACATACAAGCTAAGACCAACGACTAACCACAAAAGCATTGCATAAGTCAGGTTATTGGGAATGGGGTAGCTTTCTCCTTGCAGAATTAAATTATCTGGTAATTTTGATAATTTAATTTGATGAATGGCATGTTCTTTTGCCAGGCTGCGTTGATTGACGCTATAGAGAACTTGGCCTTTATCGTTGATGATGGAGAAGCGATGTCTGTTTTGGAGTTCTTTTGGAATGATGCGATTGATGAGTTTGGGTAACGAGTAGAGAACGGCAATATGTTGGTCTGCTCCGGAATATTTAGTGGTGGGCTGAACATACCAAAACACGATTGCACGTTCGCGGTTCGCGTTTTCGTTTTTACTTTTAGGATTTAACTGGATTAAAGGTCCATAAATGCTGCGCGAGGAGGTAATTGCATCTTTGAGGGTATTTTGCAGATTAGCATTCAGTTCATTGATGCTATTTATTTCTAGGGCCCATTCATTATCAGTAATGACTGGCATGGCCACAGTTTTAGACTGATTGGCTGAAATCAATTGAATTTGAAGAATTTCTGGGTGGCGATTGAGTTGCTCGCTAAGGCGTTGATAGTACTGTCGCGCTGTTTTGTTTTCTTGACTATTTGATGATTTACTAAAAATTTGAAACTCTTCTTCATTCTCTTCAAAGTTCACTTGAATGCGTTGTTCGGCGTAAGCTACCTCTCGAAACAGCGCCAGATCAGCCTGATTTTTTTCTTGATTATTCAGAATCCAGAGAATCAAGAACATGGTTGCCATAAACAAGATGATTGCTATTAACGGGGTATAGAGAAAATCAATCGATTGCTGTGTGCTTTTCTTCTGGGTGTTCAAGCGCGACCAGAGTCGAATGGATTTGGGCAGAAAGGGTAGGTTTCTTGACATAAAGACTATTTTGCTTGAACCTTGTATTTTAAGTATATTTATTAAGAATTTATTGAATAAAGTTTCATAATATAAAAAATCATGCCAAGATGTGAAAAATAACTTGTCAATCTGTTCCGAGCTTTTTAGAATTAATTGTGTTAATAAAAGGAGATCAATATGGCAGCACTTCCAGAAAGTGGTAACTCGGACATAGCACACGATCAGTTAGCTGATTTTGATCCGGTTGAAACACGCGAGTGGTTGGACGCAATGGCTGGCGTGATTGCCACCGAAGGGACGGACCGCGCTGCCTATTTAATTGATCAGCAAATATCGTTTGCGCGGGTCAACGGCGTTGATCAGCCATTTCATGCCCAGACGCCTTATATCAATACTATACCGGTTGATCGCCAAGCCCGTATTCCGGGAGACCAGGAGATTGAGCATCGAATTCGTTCGTATACGCGCTGGAATGCCATGGCGATGGTTTTGCGTGCGAACCAGGATACGAATGTGGGCGGGCACATCTCTTCTTTTCAGTCTGCCGCAACTTTATATGATGTAGGTTACAACCACTTTTGGCATGCGCCGTCTGAGCAGCATGGTGGAGACTTGATTTTTGTACAGGGGCATTCTGCACCTGGTATTTATGCTCGAGCGTATATGTTAGGACGGTTAAGCGATGAGCAGTTAAATCATTTCCGACAAGAAGTTGATGGTAAAGGGATATCGAGTTATCCACATCCTTGGTTAATGAAGGATTTCTGGCAGTTTCCGACCGTCTCAATGGGGCTTGGTCCGATCATGGCCATTTATCAAGCGCGATTTATGCGTTATTTACAAGATCGTGGATTTGCGCAGACTGAGGGTAGAAAGGTTTGGGCCTTTCTTGGGGATGGCGAGACGGATGAGCCGGAGTCCTTGGGTGCGATTGGTATGGCTGGACGGGAAAAATTAGATAATTTAATTTTTGTAATCAACTGTAATTTACAGCGACTAGATGGCCCTGTGCGAGGCAACGGTAGCATTATTCAAGAATTAGAAACAGAGTTTAGAGGGTCTGGTTGGAATGTCATCAAGGTGGTCTGGGGTACGCATTGGGACGCGTTATTTGCGCGCGACAAAAAGGGCTTGTTGATGAATCGTCTGGCTGAGATAGTCGATGGTGAGTATCAGGCCATGAAGGCTAAGAATGGCGCGTATGTGAGAGCCCACGTCTTTAATACGCCAGAGTTACAAAATCTGGTGGCAGACTGGTCAGACGATGATATATGGAATTTAAACCGAGGTGGGCATGACCCACATAAAGTATTTGCAGCCTTTCATTCGGCGGTGCACCACAAGGGCCAACCAACCCTCATTCTAGCTAAAACGATTAAGGGTTACGGCATGGGCGCTTCGGGTGAAGCGATGAATATTGCGCATCAGCAGAAAAAAATGAACATTGAGGATGTGCGGGCTTTTAGAGATCGTTTTCAGTTACCGATCCCAAATGATCAACTGGAGTCTTTGCCCTATTTAAAATTTGCCGATGGCAGTCCTGAGTTAGAGTACATGCGCGCTAGACGGATGGAGCTAGGTGGTTATTTGCCCCAGCGCCGCACGCATGCGAAGTCTTTGCCGGTGCCAAGTTTAGAGGTTTTTAAACCCCTTTTAGAAGCAACCGTTGAGGGACGTGAAATTTCTACGACGATGGCTTTTGTGCGTTTACTCAACATGGTCGTAAAAGATAAGGTCATTGGACAGCGGGTTGTACCAATTGTCCCAGACGAGTCTAGAACTTTTGGCATGGAAGGGATGTTTAGGCAGTTAGGTATTTGGAGTCATGTGGGCCAGCTTTATGAGCCACAGGACAAAGACCAGTTGATGTTTTACAAGGAAGATCAACATGGGCAAATACTACAAGAGGGTATTAATGAAGCTGGCGCGATGTGTGATTGGATTGCTGCAGCCACTTCCTACTCGACGCATGGCGAGCCGATGTTACCGTTTTATATTTTTTACTCCATGTTTGGTTTTCAACGGATTGGGGATTTAGCTTGGGCCGCAGGCGATATGCGCTCGCGAGGATTTTTGTTAGGCGGCACAGCTGGTAGAACTACGCTCAATGGTGAGGGTTTGCAGCATGAGGATGGCCATAGTCATTTATGGAGTGGTGCGATTCCTAATTGTGTAAGTTATGATCCGACCTTTGCTTTTGAGTTGGCGGTAGTGATTCAAGATGGGATGCGTCGCATGATGACGGATCAGGAAGATATCTACTACTACATTACCCTCATGAATGAAAACTACGCTCATCCAGCAATGCCAAAGGGGAGCGAAAAGAATATTTTAAAGGGCATGTATCACTTAGATTCGGTTGGCTCAGCCAAAGCTCCATTACGGGTTCAGTTGCTTGGTAGTGGTACTATTTTTAGAGAGGTCATGGCGGCTGCGCAATTACTTCAAGA
>CALPOM020000021.1 GCA_943325205.2 Thermoflexus hugenholtzii JAD2
AATCTAGAAGCGGCCGATGAAATCGCCCGCCAAATGCGCCTGCGCGATCTGGGCGGATTAATCGTGATCGATTTTATCGATATGGAATCTCCTAAAAGTCAAAAGGATGTCGAAAACCGTATCAAAGATTCGCTACGCCATGATCGCGCCCGTGTCCAAACTGGAAAAATCTCTAAATTTGGACTGTTAGAACTGTCGCGCCAACGACTGCGCCCTGCTTTGTCAGAGGGTAGCCATATTACTTGCCCACGCTGCACGGGCACTGGCCATATTCGTGACACAGAATCCTCTGCGCTACAAGTGCTGCGGATTATCCAAGAAGAAAGTATGAAAGAAAATACCGCCGCCTTGCACTGCCAAGTCCCGGTAGATGTGGCCGCTTTCTTACTCAATGAAAAACGCTCAGAAGTCATCAAAATTGAAGCGCGCTCAAAAGTCAATGTCCTACTCATCCCCAATAAATATCTGGAAACGCCCCATTACAAGTTAGAGCGACTTCGGCATGATGATCCGCGTCTTGATAGCCAAAAAGCAAGCTATGCTATCGCTGAAGAAGTCGCAAAAGAAATGGAACAGGATACGATCGTTAGTAAAAGTGCGACTGATATCAAACCACGACAAGTGGCAGCTGTTAAAGGTATTACTCCAAGCCAGCCAGCACCACCAAGCTCACGCGTCGAAAAAACTCTAACTGATGCAAGCGCTGCAAGCTCAGGGGGGATGTTCGCTTGGATTAAAAGTTTATTTGGCAGTTCCAATAAAACCACCCCAACGCCTGAGGTGGTACAAACGCCGGCTCGCCCTAACAGAGGAAATCAGCAACGTCGGGGTCGAAATGATGCACGTCGCCAACCTGGTAACACGAACCAAAACCGATCTGATACAGCAGAAAATGCGTCTGAAGCAGGTGGTGATCAACTCGATCAAAATGGCCAAAAGCCACGTCGGGGTAGAGGCCAACGCCAAGATGGCAAAACTTCTGCAAGTACTCCCGCTAATGAGCCAAACCTAGACCAAACTCCTCTAGACAACACCCCCACCACGCAAGCATCCACCGAGAATGCCCAGAGTAATGAGGAAAAGCGCCGGGGACGAAATCGTCGTAATCGTGGCCGCCAACGAGATCGGAACGATCGCCCAGAGAATGATGAAAATCAAGGAGCAAGTACTGCAGAAAACGCTACTCATCCAAATGAATCATCTGTTGTGCATAGTGCTTCTCCGAGGACTGATGCGGACAATCCAATTGATTCAACGCGTGCGGATGCCGATAGCTCGCGCGCCGAATCACCACGTAACCAAGCACCTCATCAAGAAACCTTCAATCCAAGTTCTGTACCGAATGTACAAAACCCCTTGGAAAACCCCGATAAGGCCAGCTCACCAAAAGCTCCTACCCTTGAAGTGATTGCCAAAGTTTATGCGCCACTGCCAATCATTACTCCAGCACAATTAAACCGCCAACCTCTAGACGAAGTCCTTTCTTCAGTGGGCTTAATTTGGGTCGATACGATTCCCGAAAAACTCGAAGAAGTCCGTCGACAAATCGCCGCAGAACCGAAACCTGTGCATCTTCCGCGCCAACCCAAACCCGCACAAGCACTTCCAGTTGGCCCAATGGTCCTTGTGGAAACCGGTGGCAGTGAACGTTTGATTGCTAACCAACATTAAACCAACCATGTTTGCCAAGATTAAGCCAAACGCGTTATGAAAAAAATAGTACCCATCACGAGTTTGGCTGAACTAACTAGCATCACCCAACAATTAACTATCCCAGAAAAGCTCTTGCAACCAACGGGTATCTTACAAGATACCCGTCAAAGAGGGCTGCATGACCTGCGGATTTCAGTGACAGACCGCTGTAATTTTCGCTGTCCCTATTGCATGCCAAAAGAAATATTTACAAACCAATATAACTACCTTGGCCAAAAAGAACTATTAAGCTTTGAAGAAATTACCCGAGTCGCTCGAATTTTTATTGCGCATGGGGTGCAAAAAATTCGCTTAACAGGTGGTGAACCTCTCTTACGTAAAGGGATTGAAGATTTAGTGGCGATGCTCGCTAAACTGCATACACCAGATGGACGCCCAATTGATCTGACTCTCACCACGAACGGTAGTCTGTTACAAAAAAAAGCCCAAGCACTGAAAGACGCTGGACTTAAACGAATTACGATTAGCTTAGATGCAATGAGCGATGATGTTTTTCGGCAAATGAATGATGTTGATTTTGCCCAGCGCGATGTTTTAGAAAGTATCGAATTAGCAAAAAAAATTGGTTTTAGTTCAGTCAAAGTCAATATGGTTGTTAAAAAAGGGGTGAACGATCAAGAAATATTACCCATGGTCAAATACTTTAAAGATACCGGTATTACCGTTCGCTTTATTGAATATATGGATGTGGGTAATACCAATGGCTGGCAAATGCAAGAAGTACTCCCCTCTAGAGCAGTCCTTGATCTGATTCAATCCCAATATCCACTAGTGCCAATTGAGCCGGATTATCCTGGCGAAGTGGCGCAGCGCTGGCAACATCGGGATGGCGCGGCAGAAATTGGAGTCATCTCCAGCGTTACCCAAGCATTTTGTAGTTCGTGCACGCGTGCACGTATCTCTATGGAAGGGAAACTTTTTTTATGCCTGTTTGCCAATACCGGTTATGATCTACGCGCCCTCTTAAGAAGTCATGTGGATGACCTCGCCATATCCAATGTGGTAGCAGGCATTTGGCAAAAACGCACCGATAATTATTCCGAAATTCGGGGGCAAGTACACACCGGCCAAGTCAGCCATCATAAGGTTGAAATGTCCTATATCGGTGGCTAAGGTGAACTCCCATCAACAGTTAATCACCGGTCTTGTGCTCTGCGGCGGTAAAGCCGAGCGGATGCAAGGCCAAGATAAAGGCCTATTACCACTTAAACACCAAACCCTGGCACACTGGGCAATTGAGCGCCTCCTACCGCAAGTATCGCAAGTAGCAATCAACGCTAATCGGAATCATCCTGCCTACGAAGCAATCAGTCGACACTTCGCACTCCAGACTGGTGGCCAAATACCAGTTTATTCGGATACTTACCCAGGTTTTGTTGGGCCACTCGGAGGCTTTCATACTGGACTAAGCCATTGTCAAACCGAATACTTGCTAGTTATTCCCTGCGATTCGCCACTATTTCCCAGTAATCTTGCGAGCGAACTGATGCAAAACTTACTTGCGCAACAAACAGATTTGGCTTATGCCATCACTGCACCAATCGATCACCGACCACAAGCCTACCCAGTCTTTTGTTTAATGCGGGCAAACCTCTTGACGAGTTTGTGCGCGTATTTGGATCAGGGTGAACGAAAAATAGATCGCTGGTTTGCAACTCAAAAAAATAGTGCTGTACTTTTTCCAGATGTACAAGCTTTTGCTAATATTAATACACCCGCAGAATTAGCCCACACAGAATCTCTCTTAGCATGAGCGTAAACTCTCTCCCACCCTTAGTGGATTTCCAAACACAGTGGATCGAAAGTCAAGGGACTGATCTCTTTAACCCAGAGGCCTTGCAATTAGAGGCAGCCCTGGAGTTTATGCAAGCTTATACCGCAAATCGTCGCAATACTTTAGGAACTGAAACGATCCCCCTAGAAAGCGCTCTAGGTAGAGTTCTTAACAAGGACATTATTGCTTTAATGGATGTCCCACCAGCGGATAACTCAGCCATGGATGGCTTTGCTTTTAATAGCCAAGCTCTCCAACAAGCAACTCCAATTAGCCTCGATATTATTGGAACTCGCCTAGCTACTAGTGCCGACTCAACGGATGCGAAAAACCAAGAGATAAAATTCACCAACTCAGTTGTTTTTGATCCTAGTCAACACGCCTACCGAATCATGACCGGCGCAGTCATGCCCGCTGCATGTGATACGGTCATTCCCCAAGAGTTCACCGAACAAATCCAACAAACCATTAGCTTTGATCCAACACGTATCCAAGCGGGTGATAATCGCCGACTGCAAGGTGAAGATCTGCGCATCGGAACAGTTTGCATCCCCAAAGGACGCATCATTGGACCCAGTGATATGGGTCTAATCGCCTCGATGGGTATCTCAACAATCGAGGTCTATGAAAAATTGACCGTGGCAGTTTTCTCAACAGGGGACGAACTCAAAGCCCTCGGCTCCGAATTAACTCCCGGTGCAATTTTTGATAGTAATCGCTATACCCTCTTGGGAATGTTGCAAAATTTGGGAGTAAATACTATCGATCTTGGAATCATCCCCGATCACCCAGAAGCACTGCGTAATGCATTTGCCTCAGCCGCATCTCTAGCAGATGCAATTATTACCTCCGGTGGCGTCTCTGTTGGGCAAGCTGACTTCACAAAACAAGTCATGCGCGAGCTGGGCGATGTGGCCTTTTGGACCCTAGCCATCAAACCAGGCCGACCCATGGCCTTTGGAAAAATCAAGCAAAACCAACACGAAGCCGTACTTTTTGGCCTACCAGGTAACCCCGTAGCAGTCATGATAACTTTTTACCAGTTCGTCCAAGACACCCTAAACTGGATGGGTGGTGCAAGTAACTTTAAACAACTTATCCACCAAGCCCACTGGGTTGGAAAGTTCAAAAAACGCTCCGGCAGAACAGAATTTTTAAGGGGCTTTTTACACCAAAATACGGCTGGGTTAAATTGCGTAGAACCAATTGGTAATCAAGGATCTGGCGTATTAAGTTCGATGAGTCAGGCCAATTGCCTGGTAATCCTACCCCCAGAACTTACCCAAATAGAAGACGGCGACCTCGTCAACATTGTGGCAATTCAAAAATAATTCACATATAATTTTTCTTAAGAATACAATCAGGAAACAATTTCTACCCCCTTTGAATCATTCACAATACCACTTCTAGAAATTACATATGCCCAGTAGTAAAAGAGAAATAATCTATGTTGACCCAATCCATACGGCCAAAACATTAGTCCTTGTCTATATGTGCTTTTCTTTGCCTATCATCGGCTTATTTTTTATTGACGCCTACTTTCGATATGGTGAAATACCCCTGTTTATAGTACTCTACGGGGTATTTCTCAATATTGTTTTTGGCTTCGCGATTTTGTGGCTGGCTTGTAAAGTTTATAACTGGGTCGCTACAAACTTTGGCGGTATTGAACTAGACCTCAAAGAAATCCCTCTCGAAGAACACAAACCTAGCCCCCGCCGTTTTAGGCTTTCCAGATCTCCGGATTAATTAGATTTGGGGGTCTCTTACCCGCCAAGCCCGCGAGCAAATTATCAATCGCTAAGTTCATCATGCCATGACGCGTCTTGGCAGTTGCGCTACCAATATGTGGTGTTAATACCACATTTGGCACAGTTAAAAATCCCGGATTGAGCTTTGGCTCCCCCTCATAAACATCTAAACCGGCTGCAAAAATCACTTTTTTCTGTAAGGCCTCAATCAGGGCCGCATCGTCCACAATTCCCCCTCGGGCAATGTTAATCAGTGTGGCAGTAGGCCGCATCAAAGCCAATTGCTCCCGACCAATGAGATGATGACTTGCAGCGGAATAAGGCATCACTAAAACAACGTGATCGGCCTGTCGCAATAGAGTTTCTAGATCAACATATTGGGCCTGACATGCCTGCTCCGTAGCAGCGTCTAATCGCGTCCGATTGTGATACAAAATGTTCATCCCAAAACCTAAGCCACGTTTTGCGATTGCCTGACCAATACGCCCCATACCAATAATACCCATTGTGGAATGATGGACATCCACCCCAAGCATTCCACCTAACTCCCAATTTTGCCAATGCCCAGCTCTTAACCAATGCTCAGTTTCACAAACGCGCCGAGCCGTTGCCATTAAGAGTGCAAAGGCCATATCGGCAGTCGTGTCAGTTAACACATCCGGGGTATTAGTACCAAAAATATGCTTCGCATTGAGTGCTGCCACATCAAAATTATTAAATCCAACTGCGATATTCGAGATGATTTGCAGATGACTGGCCTGACTTAATGTCTCAGCACCAACCTGCTCACTACCCGTTACTAAAGCCCCCTGTTTATCGGCTAAACGGTTAGCTAACTCAGCATTCGATAACGGGTGAATCTGATCGTTGTAATCAATCTCACAATGCTCCTCTAAACGCGCCAAACCCTCAGGGAAAATTCTGCGGGCTACTAATACTTTGGGACGAACTGGACTCGGTGCTTGGGTAAGTGACATGGTATTTTCCTAGACACAATATAAACAGTAATTGTATGCCATTCTGAATCAAGACAATGCCGAAGCCCCTCCACCTCCTGCCAAATAAACCATCGCCGCTATCTACGTGGCGGCCAAACTACAATGACAATTTTTCAATGCGGGATTTCTCGGCTAAAATAGATCTTTTAATTATTACAAAACAATTATGACTTACGTCGTTACCGAAGCCTGTATTAAATGTAAATATACAGACTGTGTTGATGTCTGCCCAGTGGACTGTTTTCGAGAAGGTCCTAACTTTCTAACAATTGACCCAGATGAGTGTATTGATTGCGCTGTTTGTGTGCCCGAATGTCCCGTCAACGCAATTTATGCCGAAGACGATGTGCCAGGCGATCAACAAGCTTTTATCGCACTCAATACTGAATTATCTCGTAACTGGAAATCGATTACAAAATCAAAAGGTTCTTTACCTGATGCGGATGATTGGAAAGATGTTAAAGATAAACTCGAACACTTGATTCGATAAAAAAGAATCTTGGCGCCCATTATTGCTTTAGCTATTTTAATTTTTTCCCGCTTTACTCGCTTTACTCGCTTTACTCGCTTGACCCGCCTTTCTCGTCTTAATGCTTCTTCTTTTTTTCTAGATCATATCGCCTGTTTCGAATATTTTGTTATCTGCAAATTTTGCACTGTCGAGCACCTCCGATCAATCACTTGGAGAGATTCACTAAGTCAGCACTAAGTCAACAAATAGTTTCAGCAACATCCTAAAAACTAGTTATGCCAAACTCTTTTCCGCATGCCATTGAAACTGAAGCTGTAATTATCGGTGCAGGACCAGTTGGTTTATTTCAAGTATTTGAGCTTGGCCTACTCGAAATAAAAGCCCATGTCATCGACTCACTGAAGGTCCCAGGTGGCCAGTGTGTCGAACTATACCCAGATAAACCGATTTACGATATTCCAGCGATACCGCTGTGCACAGGTCAAGAATTAACCGATCAACTCCTCCAACAAATACGACCCTTCGCACCCCAATTTCATTTAGGCCAAGTGGTCAATACACTAAGCCAACAAGCAGATGGGCGCTTTTTACTATCAACCTCGCTGGGTAAAAATTTCCTGACTAAAACAATTTTTATTGCCGCAGGAGTTGGCTCGTTCCAGCCGCGTTCACTGAAAATTGCGGGCATCGAACGCTTTTATCAGCAACAAATTTTCTTTGAAGATACCAACCCTTCCCGATATATCAATAAACATATCGTCGTCCTTGGTGATGCCGACTGCGCCCTTGACTCTTGCCTAAACCTAGTGGATCAAGTCCAAAGCCTAACGCTGATTCATCGTCGCCATGAATTAAAAGCTAAGCCAGATTCTATTGCCAAAATCCGCGCCTTATGCGACAGTTCGTCCATGTGCTTTATGGTCGGACAAGTTACTGGCTTTGAAGAAGCAAATCAACTCTTGAGTGCACTCATCATCACCGGCCAAGACGGTCTAACGCGTCGTATCCCACTAGACATTCTCCTAGCTTTTCTTGGCCTATCGCCAAAACTAGGTCCTATCGCAGATTGGGGCCTACAACTTGATCGCAAACAAATCTTCGTCGACACAGAAAAGTTTTCTACCAATACCCCAGGAATTTTCGCAGTAGGTGATATCAATATCTATCCAGGCAAAAAGAAATTAATCCTTTGCGGATTTCATGAGGCCACTCTTGCGGCCTTCGCCGCAAAAGAATATCTTTACCCAGAAAAAAAAGTGCACTTGCAATACACCACCACATCCCCCAAAATTCATCAACTATTGGGCGTGAATACACCTAGAAACGACTAAAAATATCCTACTACTGCTATTTTCGCCTACAATAAGTTGATGGATTCCTATCAAAATTTAATGCGTCACGTGCTCGAACACGGTACAAAAAAAACCGACCGAACAGGTACCGGAACGCTGTCCGTATTTGGTTATCAAATGCGCTTTAATCTGGCGCAAGGCTTTCCCATGGTAACCACCAAAAAACTGCACCTCAAATCAATTATTTACGAACTGCTCTGGTTTCTTCAAGGCAGTACAAATAATCAATGGCTCAAAGAGCGCGGAGTCTCGATTTGGAATGAATGGGCTAAACCTGATGGAGATTTAGGACCTATTTATGGCTACCAATGGCGCTCTTGGCCAACCCCAAGCGGTCAACATATCGATCAAATCGCTCAGATTATTGAACAAATAAAAACCACCCCCGACTCACGCCGAATAATTGTCTCGGCTTGGAACGTCGCAGATATCCCTACGATGGCCTTAGCCCCATGCCATGCATTTTTTCAATTTTATGTTGCCGACGGTAAATTATCCTGTCAACTCTATCAGCGAAGCGCTGATATATTTCTCGGTGTGCCTTTTAATATTGCCAGCTACGCCCTACTCACCCACCTAGTCGCTCAGCAAACTCATTTATCAGTCGGTGATTTTGTCTGGACTGGGGGAGATTGCCACCTCTACTCGAATCATCTTGAGCAAGTTCAATTACAACTCTCGCGTAAACCATTGCCTCTTCCCCAACTGTCAATTAAACGTCATCCCCCATCCATTTTTGATTATGAGTATGAGGATATTGAAGTCGTCGGCTATGAATCACATCCCGCCATTAAAGCACCCGTTGCTATTTAAACGTGCAATTAACGATTATCGTCGCCCGCTCTAAACAAGGTGTTATCGGTCAAGATAATGCCTTACCATGGCGCTTACCTGCAGATCTGCAACATTTTAAAAAAATCACGACCGGACACCCCATCATCATGGGACGTAAAACATGGGAGTCTCTTGGCCGCGCCCTCCCCGGTAGAAGAAATATTGTGATCTCTAGAACAAAAAGCTTTGATCCAACCGATGCAGAATGCTTTGATTCTCTAGAGAGAGCAATCGCAGCTTGTCAAAATAATTCATTAGCGTTCATTATCGGAGGCGCCCAAGTCTACGAACAAGCTCTAGAATTAGATGTGGTCCAACAAATGATCATTACTGAAGTCGATATCGATGTGGTTGGAGACGCCCATTTCCCCAATTTTAATCAGGCCAATTGGCATGAAACTTCGCGCATTAACTTTCCTAGTGCGGCTGACCCGAAAGATCCAAGTAGACTTCTACCAGCCTATGCTTTCGTGAACTATAGTCGACAAATATAAGCTTACTACAGCCTAGCGCACATTAAAATTGCAATGACATCAGTATTTCAAACGCTTACCTTCATACTGAATCAATCCACCTTAAACATGCATCTGCAGATCATTCATCTTCACCCACAAGGCTACTTGCCCAACGCAATCAGTAACTCAACCAGCTCCACAATATCTGTGGAAGGCTCGGTGGCATCGAACGCGTTACTTAGGGCAGCTAAACTACGTGCACGCTGACTGGCGATTCCTAGATTTGCCTTGGTTATTGCAAAACTACCGCTAGCTCCCTTGACATAAGAGGGAATGAACTGCTTAAGGCGCGCTAAAACCTCAGCACGATGAAGTGGATGCCGAATGTCCTCGTAGTGCAGCAACAGCCACAATTCAAAACAAGGTACAGATGCGATGGCCCTAAAGATTACTGGCTGTTTGGCATCGTTACGTAGCTTACCATCTAGTGAATCTGCAAGCTTGAGAGCATCAAAATATGACTTGTGTTCATCACGGTCAAAAATAGCAAAAACCCTTTCAAAAGCTTTCGCGCGCACGCGCTTATTTGGATCTCTCGCCCCAAAAAGCTGCTTTGCATAACGCACCACTTGAATAGGCTCAGTACCAAGAGCGCTGGGATGAACTGCAACATTGGCCGTTTGTAATCTGTATGTGTTCCTAATTTCCTTGAAGTAAAGCGGCTCAGTCCTAGTCCCCTCAGAAACGATCAAAACGCGATCATAGCTGGCTCGCTGAGTCTTTTTACGCTCCAACTGAGAGCGCTGTCGGATTTTGGGTGGGTTGTCGCGGGCCATCGATATCAACCACTCCAATCGCCAAGAAATGGAAGTGCACCGTAACGCCCCATCAAATATCCGCGTTCAAGCGCCTCATTTTTACGCGGACTGAAGTCTGATAACGGGTACAGCTTTGAAGCCTGGTCTCTGTCTTTCTCTACAAACCAAATTTGATCCCGCCGGAACAAATCCTGATCCAACAATGAGGTGTCATGGCTTGTGAAAATTAACTGAGCCCCCTTTTTATTAAACCTAGAGTTCTGAAAAAGCTCCACGAGTCGGCGCACTAACAATGGATGCAAACTACTACCTAACTCATCAACTACCAAAACCATTCCCTTGTCAAGAATCTCAAGCACCGGCCCTGTGAGGAAAAGTAGATTACGTGTTCCCATGGATTCATCACCCAAACTAAATACGGCCTCACCATGATCGGTGACGTGATGAAATAGCAACTCGTGAACCTCTTGCTCTTCGTTACGGACCTCTGTTTTTTCTGCAGCCATATCAAAATGAACGGCTTGACCAGATACCTTGCGGGTCACGACTTCGATGTCAGAAATACTGATATCAGCCGAAGTCAAAAAGTCACAGATTGCTCGCTTGCCTTCCGGCTTACGCAGCATTTCGATCGAGAAATGTTGTCCTAAAGGGGTAATCTCATTGAAGATGGCCAATTGGTTCACAAACCAAGCAAATACCGGCTGTAATTGTTCACTGTTGAGTTGCACTGCCATTGAGAGAAACAGTGCGTTGGGGCGTGTCGCGCCCTCCCAGACGGATTTTGGCCCCTTTAAGCCAGTACCAAAATCGTATAGATCCTTACCACTTTCCTCATCAAAATAACGCTCAAACCATAATTGAGGCTTAAAAGCCTTGTATACAAGCAGATATTCCCGAGTGATCCGCTGAGCGGTGAGCTCAAAGCCGAACTGGTAACGAATACCATCTAGAACAAATGAAACATCAAACTCGGTTGGCTGGGCTACCGATGTGGCCTCAAACCGAAAGGGCTGTGTATGAAATGCTTGGCCTGGGTGCA
Organism: Thermoflexus hugenholtzii JAD2; assembly: GCA_943325205.2. Lineage (GTDB taxonomy): Bacteria > Pseudomonadota > Gammaproteobacteria > Burkholderiales > Burkholderiaceae > Polynucleobacter. The sequence goes on from CALPOM020000021.1 coordinate 11,210, forward strand.
TCACGGATGCCGACTCAGCTACCACGGCCCGCATGAACTGTAAGGCCTTAATCAGGTTAGATTTGCCGCCAGCATTTGGCCCGTAGATGGCCATGCTGCGCAGGAGCGTAGGCGCAGCCTTGATACCCGATGGCATCGTGTTGGACTCTTGTAGCGACTTGTCCTTGTCTGCAACCAGGCTCAAGGTCTGCTCATCTCGCAAGGATCGAAAGTTTTTAACTCTGAATTCAATCAACATAAAACTCTTCTTATTAATCTAATAAATAAGTATTTTGCACTATTTATTCAAATAATGTATTTATTTTCAAATAAAATCGGGTTTTTGCAACAAAGCAAGTGGATCTCCCTCGGATATGAGCTACGGCACAGACCAACTCATAAATGGCACCTACCATCCAACTTGGCTAGGATATTTACAGGGCTAACGGGAATATATATCTTAAATGCAATTCGTCTCAAACTATGCGTGCCTGAGTCAAAGTACTATGCAGTTAAAGGGACTAGGAATTCAGATTAAGAACCCCCAACCATCATTTCTGAAATCAAAATAGAGCCAGTTTCTTTCGTCCCCCGCAGCAAAGAGTCTGATCCAATCGCGACAATATCTAAAAACATTTGCTTTAGGTTTCCAGCAATCGTAATCTCCTCCACCGGGTGGGTAATGACCCCATTTTCAACCCAATAGCCAAAAGCACCTCTGGAGTAATCTCCAGTTACATAGTTCACTCCTTGCCCCATCAACTCAGTAACTAAGAGGCCAGTCCCCATCTCCTTAAGCAGTGCTGCTAAGTCGTCGGCCGGTCGGGTATTTCGACTAGTTAGGGTTAAATGATGCGACCCGCCTGAATTCCCAGTTGTTTGCATACCTAATTTACGTGCCGTGTAGGTCGATAAAAAATAGCCCTTCACAACCCCTGCCTCTACCACCTGACGGGGACTTGTACGAACGCCTTCATCGTCAAATGGTGTACTGCCACTTTGCCGGGGACGATGGGGATTTTCAGAAATATCCAGATGCTTGGGGAAAACCTGCTGACCAATCGAGTCTAGTAAAAAACTCGACTTACGATACAAGGATCCACCAGATACGGCTTGCACAAAACCGCCTAAAATACCAACCGCTAAGGGAGCTTCAAAAATAACCGGACATTTTTGGGTTTTGATAGGCCGTGCACCAAGCCTTGATAAAGCTCTCTGGGCAGCATACCGACCAATCGCTTCAGGCTGAGCCAAGTCCTTAGGTACTCTGGAAGATGAATACCAGTCATCACGCTGCATCGGAGCGCCTACCTGCTTACCCTGACTGGCAATCGGCGCACAAGAAATATAGTGCCGCGAAAAGGCATACCCATTTAAAAATCCACGGGTCGTACCCATCTGAAAATGCGCCTGATTAGCGCTAATACTCGCCCCGTCGCTATTCCGAATACACGGGTCTACCGCAAACGCACTGGCTTCTGCGCGCTGAGCAATTTCAATGGCCCCTGCAGCAGAGATTGTCCAAGGATGAAACAAGTCCAGATCCAGCGGATTTTTTTCTAATAAATCCTCACTCGCTAAACCCGCACATGGGTCTGGTGCCGTATACCGGGCAATATCATAAGCGGCCTGCACCGTGCGCGTTACCGACTCTTCTGAAAAGTCACTTGTACTCGCATTACCTCGACGCTGACCAAGGTAAATACTAACTCCTAGTGATTTATCTACACTTTGCTCAATCGTTTCAACCTCGCCACGACGCACTGTTACAGATAATCCGTGCCCTTCAGAGACATCCACAGCCGCGTCTGTGGCGCCTAAAGTAGTAGCCTTTTGCAGCGTGTTTTGAACCATTTCTTGGAATTTTGCTGCAGAATAAGTAAATAATTTTTTCGTCATTCCCTTATCATAGCGATTATTTCTTCAAGTTACCAAAATGACCATGAACCAGCCTACCCCATCGCCAATAAACCCAGACTTAGACCGCCCCATCCACCTTGGTATTGTGTCTATTTCTGATCGCGCTTCTAGTGGCGTCTACCAAGACCTTGGGGTTCCCGCCCTTGAAGCGTGGTTAAAAAAAACCATCTTAAGCCCCGCCTGTGTTTTCCATACGCGACTAATCGCCGATGAACAAGAATTAATTTCTCAAACACTCATCGAACTCGTCGACCAAAAACGCTGTGATTTAATCCTCACAACAGGAGGCACTGGCCCTAGTCGCAGAGATGTCACGCCAGAAGCCACTAAAGCAGTGGCAACTCGAGAAATGCCTGGCTTTGGCGAACAAATGCGCCAAATTAGCCTACGCTTTGTTCCAACTGCCATCTTGTCGCGCCAAATTGGCGCTCTGCGAGAAATCGATGGCCATGCTTGTTTAATGATTAACTTACCAGGCCAACCCAAGGCCATTCAAGAGACTTTGGAGGGTTTAAAAGACGAGGAGGGTCAAACTCTAACCGCCGGCATATTCGCAGCAGTACCCTACTGTATCGACTTGATTGGGGGGCCTTATATCGAAACGTGCGCAACGACTGTTAAATCCTTTCGCCCCAAATCGGCTATTCGGGCAAAGTAAAAGCACATCTCTGTGAAAACGCCAGCACATTAGGCTCGGAAAAAATGTTTCCGGTAGTAACGCAGTTCCTCAATCGACTCCAGAATATCGGCGTAAGCTGTATGCGCTTGCTGTTTTGTAAAATTCTTCGCAATTTCTGGCTGCCAACGTTTACATAATTCTTTAATCGTGGATACATCTAAATTGCGATAATGAAAAAAAGCTTCTAATGCCGGCATATACTTTGCCAAAAATCGCCTATCTTGATGAATTGTGTTGCCACACATGGGTGATAAGCCTGACTTGAGATGGCTTGACAAAAAATCTAAAGCTATCTTTTGAGCCTCCTCCTCACTGGTTGTTGAAGCTAACACCTTCGTAATCAATCCAGATTTGGAATGCGTTCCCTGATTCCAAGAGTCCATTTGATCCAGTAAAGACTGCTCCTGATGCACCACAATTACCGGACTTTCAGCAATAATCTCTAAATCACCGTCCGTTATAATCATGGCTATTTCTAGAATACGCTCTTTAAGAGGATCAAGTCCACTCATCTCCATATCCAACCAGATCAGTCGATCTTTTTTCAGTTCTGTGTTCAAATCGTAACTCGCTTCTATAATTAACCAATGATATTTACTTCTATTTTCCTCGCTTTTTTGGTCCTTGGACTTTTTACCCAGTTTTACTTAGCGCAGCGCCAAATGCAATCGGCCCTGAAGCATCGTCATGCCGTGCCAAAGGGCTTTGAACTCCTTGTTTCTTTAGAGAGTCATCAAAAGGCTGCGGACTATACCGTAGCTAAATTACGCTTTGGCTTACTGGAAAATATTTTCTCTAAAATTTTACTGATCGCACTCACAGTTTTGGGACTGATTTATTTTATTCACCTAGAACTTTTAGCGTATTTTATACCCGGCGTATGGCAACAAATCGCCCTTCTTCTTGGTTTGAGTATCCTAACAAGTATTCTTGATCTCCCCTTTTCTTGGTACAAACAATTCCGACTCGAGGAGCAGTTTGGTTTTAACCGAATGTCCCAAAAAATATTTTGGATTGATTTTTTCAAAGGAACTCTTCTCAGTCTAGCAATCGGTATTCCACTCTTATGGGTTGTCTTTACCCTGATGGCCAAAGCTGGAACATATTGGTGGTTTTTTGCATGGATCTTTTTGATCGGATTTATCCTCATCGCGACCTGGATCGTCCCAATCTGGATTGCACCGCTATTCAACAAGTTCAAACCCCTTGAAGATGGTAACCTCAAAACCTCGATCCAGGCCTTACTCGATCGATGTGGCTTTGTTAGCAAAGGCCTCTTTGTCATGGATGGTAGTAAGCGCAGTGCCCATGGCAATGCCTACTTTACCGGTATTGGGAAAAATAAACGGATTGTATTTTTTGATACCTTAATTGAAAAGTTAAGCTCCCTAGAAATTGAAGCAGTTCTAGCGCACGAATTAGGTCACTTCAAAAAAAATCATATCCGCAAACGAATGATCATGACTTTTCTAATGAGTCTTGCTGGCTTGGCACTTTTAGGCTGGCTTTCTGAACAGATGTGGTTTTATGAAAGTCTGGGCGTAACGCCTGCTATGGATGGCAATAATGCCGGCTTAGCACTCGCACTCTTCTCTCTAGTCATCCCAACCTTTACGTACTTCATTACCCCCATTGGTAGCCTCTTATCACGCCAACATGAATTCGAGGCCGATGCCTTTGCAGCACAAACAACCCACCCTAAACACCTCATATCCGCCCTCATTAAGCTCTACCAAGACAATGCCGCTACCTTAACACCCGATACCTGGTACTCAGCGTTTTACGACTCTCACCCCCCAGCACCAATTCGGATTGCTCATCTCAATCGGCTCGCGACATAATGGTCTTATGCTAGGACACCTCCTTGGCTAAGACCTGCTTCAAAGCCCTTTTGGTAGCCTCATATGGCAGAAACTATTTAGCAAAACCAATTCATCAACTAGATGCGAATCTCCCAGAGTATGTCGAGGTTATCTCTAGGGGAAGAAAAAAAGAAGCTGCCGTCGGTGATGAACTCCTACTCGAATCAACATCCAATCATCAAGCAGTGATTCAAGCTATACAGCCAAGAAAAAATCTGTTATTCCGTTCAGATGCATTTCGCTCAAAATCAATCGCTGCGAATGTCGATCAAATATTACTCGTTTTAGCGACCGAACCAGCTTTTTCACCTGACTTACTTGGCCGCGCAGCAATTGCGGCGGCGCACGCAGGCATCGAACTGCGGATTCTACTCAATAAAGTCGACCTGCAGGATTCTCTAGAAAAAGCCCGAACTCTGCTTGCACCCTACCGAACACTACAAATCCCCATTCATGAAATATCCGCAAAATATGATATCCATGGAGCTCAAAGCCTAGCGAGTCTGCAGCCCCTATTAGCTGGCAAAGTGTCGGTTCTGGTTGGTCAGTCCGGAATGGGTAAATCAACCCTCCTCAATTATTGGGTCCCAAATGCTAGCGCTCAAACACGTGAGCATTCCACCAAGTTGGACACTGGCAAACATACTACGACAGCCTGCAAGTATTACAGTCTGCCACAAGCTTGGGGGGAATTAAATAACCAATGTGGCGCCCTCATCGATTCACCTGGTTTTCAAGAGTTTGGCTTAGCGCATCTTTCAGAAAGCGAATTACAACATGCCTTTACGGAATTTGCCCCATTTTTAGGCAATTGCAAATTTAATAATTGTAGTCATGCTCATGAGCCAGGCTGCGCAGTCCAAGAGGGCGTAAAGCTAGGCGCTATTTCGCCCCTACGCTTGCAGTTGTTTTCGCAACTCGTCCACGAAAGCCGGAATGCGACGCAACAAGTTTTAGAAAGATCCAGTTAGATCGGCCCAATCCAAACTGCAATTGTTAGCATTGCTAAAAGAATCATCCATAAAACAACTGCCCGCCAAACTAAAGATGCGCCAGCATCAAGGTGCGCAGCTAAGGGCAGCATACCAAATTCATGAACCGGCTGCTCACCCTGCTCAGCCATCCGAATGGCCTCTGCACTATCAACCTCTGGAAGTGGCTCACCAAGCTGAACGCCTAAAGCACCGCCACCAGTGCCAATTAAGATGGCCTCCGATTGGGTCACCCATTTTTTTTGATGAAAACGCCAAGCGTACGCAGCCTGCTCAAAATTCCCAACAATCGTAAATCCAGTCGCGGTTAAGCGCGTCGGAAGCCAATCAATTACTTCACGAAAACTTTTGATCAAAGCAATCAAGGCAGGACTAGCAGAGCCAAAACGCCAGTGCTCTTCAGCCAAAATAGTGAGCCGATAAAGTATTACTCCAGCAGGGCCAATTGGCAATAAAAACCAAAAAAATACCCCAAAAACATGTTTATGAACCGCTAGAATAGCCCGCTCTAAGGTATGACGAACCACCTCAGTCTCCGACATGTTTTCAGTTACCAAACTGGGCCCTGCCCAATTGGCTAATTCTTGTCGAGCCGTATCTAACTGCCGCTCTCTAAGCGCTTCTTGGATCAACGTAAAAGGATGGCTGAATTGTCGAAACCCCATACAAAAATAGACAATCACGATATTCCACCCCAAAGCGAAAAGAGGGTAGTGGTAGATCAGCCATAAATGCACTAAAAAAACAAAGAACACTGGTGGAAATAAAAGGACAAATAAGGAAATCTTCGCCGAAGTCGGCTCACCTGTATCGCAATAATTTGGAATCACGAAGACCCATTGCCTAAAAACGCGACCAATCCAATGATCTCGTCCTACTGGGCGATACTGCTCTGCAAAGAGTGCAAATAGTACAGAAAAAAAGGTCATGTAGTCCTAGGCATTTAAGAAATGATACAAATTACGCAACATCCCAGCAGTTGCTCCCCAAATAAAACGATCTTCATAAGGCATCGCATAAAAACGCCGACGCCCCCTTGGCCCATCCCACTCACGCACCTGATGATTGGCAGGATTCATCAAAAAATCTAAGGGTACTTCAAAAATACTATCGACCTCTTGGGCATCCGCTTTTAATTGCTGCTGTAAAGAAACTAAAGCAACTACCGGCGTGACTTGATATCCAGTTACTGTAAAGTAATCTGGCAAATGCCCTAAAGGCTCTATACAAGATGAGGCTAGCCCAATCTCCTCTTCTGCCTCACGCATCGCAGTTGCCAAAGCGTCCTGATCCGTCGCTTCCTTGCGACCACCTGGAAAACTAATCTGCCCAGCATGATCCTTTAAATGGGCCGCTCGCTGCGTTAATAAGACACTCAATTGATCCTTATTTTGAATCAACGGAATTAATACGGCAGCAATTTTTCGTTTGCTTGGGTCTTGATAAGCAACTGATTGAATCGTCTCATCCGTCAGTTCTGGAGTCCATACTTTTTGCTGTGTAAAGCGTATTCTTAATGCCTGCGAATGCAACTGCTCTTTGCACACCGCAGGCGTAGCCATGGCCGCTATCGAAATAGCAGCCAAACGGGGATCAGATTGAGGCAACCGTGCAGTCATTATTTGATTATAAGTAATCTTATAGGCATTTATTATTTCAATGCTGAGTAGGTAAATAACTAGGGCTTGGGCAGAAAAAATGACCCTAAAAACACTAAAGGCAGCTTGCGCTGCCTTTACGAGTCGCACAGCGTATTGAATTACTCTGCAGAAATAGCTGCTTTAGCTGTTTTCGTGCGAGAAACTAATTTCTCTTTAATCCGTGCAGACTTGCCTGAACGCTCGCGCAAGTAATACAACTTGGCACGACGAACATCACCCCGACGCTTCACTTCAATACTGGCAATAAGTGGAGAATACGTTTGAAAAGTTCTCTCAACGCCCTCTCCAGAAGATATTTTGCGAACGATAAAACTGGAGTTCAAACCACGATTACGCTTTGCAATCACTACACCTTCAAAGGCTTGCACCCGCTTACGTGTTCCTTCAACAACGTTTACATTGACCACTAATGTGTCGCCAGGTGCAAACGCAGGGATTACTTTACTACTTGTTAAACGAGCAATTTCTTCTTGCTCTATCTTCTCAATTAAATTCATGATGACTCCTTATGCATCGTTTCGGCGTTGTATTCCCAAGAATGACTAGTTCTAAAACAACCACATCTTCGAACTCATTGACATCAAATTAGTACATCCGAATCTTGCTCTTTACAAAACACGATTCGCTAATTCAATATCCGAAGGTCAATATCTTAGGGACCCGAAAGAGGATACGTTAAAAAAATTAAGGTCTTGATCAACCTTTATCGACATCATTGACTAACTGTGCCAAAAAAAGTTCATCTTGATTACTTAACAATCCATGACTTCTAGCAGAAATAATTAAATCTGGTCGAAGCCTTTGGGTCGCCTTTAATGCTTCAAAACGACGCCAACTTTCTATTTTCGCATGATGTCCGGATAAAAGCACGCTCGGCACCAAAAAATTTTCATAATTTTCCGGCCGAGTATAGTGCGGATAGTCTAAAACACCCTTCATAAAGCTATCCTGCGTCGCGGAGAGTTCGTCGCCTAAAACACCAGGTAGTAAACGAACAACCGCATCAATCACGGCCATTGCCGCAAATTCCCCTCCAGAAATAACAAAATCACCCAAGCTAAGCTGATAATCGACCTGACGATCTATAAAGCGCTGGTCAACGGCTTCATACCGGCCACAAACAAGAGTTATTTGCTGTAAATTAGCCAACTCATTGGCTATGCCTTGGTTAAAAACGCGCCCCTGTGGAGAAAGTAAAATAACCGGGCCAGGCTCATGAGTATTCGACTCAGAAGATGTTTGAAGGCTTATCTTGGATGCTTGTAAAGCTGCCTCTAAAGGGCCTGTCATCATCACCATGCCCGGGCCACCACCATACGCCCGGTCATCTACCGTTCGGCGAAGATCTTGTGCAAAATCACGCGGGTTCCATAACTGCAACGACACAACACCCTCTTCAAATGCGCGACCAACTACCCCATGCTCTGTAACACAAGCCATCATTTCGGGAAAAATACTCAGCACATCAAATCGCATCAGATGTTGCCCTTTGTTTTGTAACTAACTTTGGAGACCCAAAATCACCAATCGCTTTGCCAATCAACAGTGATTTTTTTGGCCATCGGATCGCTCAAATCGACATCTATGATAAAAGCTTTTACAAATGGAATTAATCGTTGTTTTTTTACATCACTCACAACAGATAAAACCGACTGTGCGCCGTTATCCATCATTTCAACAACTTGACCAAATGGTTCACCAGCCTGATTTTCTACTTGCGCACCCAATAAATCAGTCCAATAAAACTCATCTTCACCAGGTGTTGGAAAATGTTTTCGAGCCATGGCAATGCGCGCAGACTTCATGGCCAATGCCTGATCACGATCGGTTAGTCCTACTAATTCTAAAATGACAGAACCACTATGGAATTTGGATAAATAAACTTGATAATCTTTGACAGATAATGCCAACGATCCGGGAGCAGACTTAATCCATATCTCTTTAGCCGCTAACAGCGCAACGGGATCGGTAGCAAATGGTCGCACTTTGAGGGCTCCACGAATACCGTACGCCTCGATGATCGTTCCCACTTCTATTAATTCTTGATGTAAAGTCGGCAACTCCAAGCTCATAAGGAGTAAACACCCACGTTATATGGGTGCTTGCAAAAATAATTAACTGGCTTGATGTTGCTTAATCAAGCGCTTAACGGTTGGTGACAACTCAGCCCCAACGCCAGACCAATATGTCAAGCGATCTGCAGCCACCCGAAAAGCCTGCTCAGTAGAAACTGCGCGAGGATTGTAATATCCTAATCTCTCAACAAAATTGGAGTCGCGACGATTACGCTTGTCAGTAACCACAACACTATAAAAAGGACGCTTTTTTGAACCACCACGGGCAAGTCGAATAACGACCATATTCATTCCTTACAATCAAATTAAAAAAACAACTAGTCATATTCAAATCTGTCTTTTATCTTTCATGCAAAACGATGAAGGGCGCCGCCCGAATATCGTAATATTGCAATACTAAATACCAAGATCAACGCATTAAAAACAAAATTTAGAACATATCCCTGAGAACCCATTATTTTAGCCTAAAACCCCCATGACGACAAATAGATATTCTAAAAAACACCCTTTTTTTCGTATTTTTTATCAGTTCATACTCTTATTACCCCTCCTAGGGCTTATTTCATGCTCGAACTTATTACCAGATTGCAATGTTTGCTCTAGCCCTCCATTAGTTGATCTGAACGGCAAATGGGAACTGGTTCGCTGGAACTTACCACCCAATCAATCAGGACAAATTCGCCTTCGAAATATCCCCAGCAACCCAGAGGGTCCAAGCATCGCCATGATGTTTGACCCATCTCAAAAAATCCTCAGCGGATTTTCTGGTTGTAATCAGTTCTCATCCAAACTGACCGAGGATAGCAAAGGGGCAATCGTCATCGGCCATATTGCCCTTACCCGAAAAATGTGCTCAGAAAGCCAACGAATGGAGTTTGAGCGTGATTTGATGAACATATTGACAGATTACCGGTCGTGGAAACAGCAACATCATCAACTTCTCCTCATCGCCAGAACTGGCGATGTCCTGCTTTTTGAAAGGCACTCCCCAGCCAAATAATTCAACTCGATCTTGTTGAGATAGAGCGCTAAGCCATTTGGCTCCAACCGGTTTGTCACAAGTCCATACTAATGGCGGGTTTAAACAAGCGATTCAATTGAGGATTATCATTTCAAGTTATGGCCATTCACTTTAAATCCAAACTTGTAGCATGCGCTCTCGGTACTTTTTTACCCGGTACAGGCCTCAACTGGCTATACCTCAAAGGCCCTCAATGTCCATGGCTCTATCTGCACCTCATCACAATCACCCTTGGAACACTCGGTTGGTTTGACTTAACGCATTCAGAACATAAATCGCTTCTATCCTGGTTTGCTGTTAGCCTGGGCGAAATCTCCCTTTTAACAAGCTGGCTTACCAGCATTGTCCTAGGCTTACGCCCAGATCCACGTTTTGATGCTTATTTCAACCCAACGACCACTCAAAAAAATCAATCTGGCTGGCCTGTGATCCTGTGCGTGATTATCTCGCTGATGGTCGGTGCCTTTATTTTAATGGCCGGACTGGCTATTATTTTTGAACAGTACTTCAATGGACAAATTGAAGCTGCTAGAAAAATCTCTCAGTAAGTTTTCATTTCTTGTCACGAGTGGTTGCATAGCCCGTCAGTCTGTGACAGACCCACCTTGACTGCATGAAGAGCATAGGGTTCAGATAATTTCGGAAATGCTCAGAAATGTTCGGCTACTTGGAAAGCCACCATCACAAGTTATCTCAAGCTAACGCGCTTACGACAACTCTTGAACTAACTCAGGTACTGCAGTAAATAAATCAGCTACTAAACCATAATCCGCTACAGCAAAAATTGGAGCCTCTGGATCTTTATTGATCGCAACAATAATTTTTGAATCCTTCATCCCTGCTAAATGCTGAATCGCCCCTGAAATGCCAACCGCGATGTATAAACCTGGTGCGACAATCTTACCCGTCTGGCCAACTTGATAATCATTGGGTACATACCCAGCATCCACGGCGGCGCGAGACGCCCCCATGGCAGCTCCCATCTTATCGGCTAAGGGTTCTAATATCGATTTATATTGCTCTGCCGAACCAAGGCCGCGACCGCCTGAAACAATCACCTTCGCTGCAGTTAACTCTGGCCTAGAAGACTGTACCGTCTCTTGACCTTTACAAATTGTTAAACCTTGCTCATCAATGTGGCCAAGCAGTTCAATCGGGGCCGCCTGCGAAGATGTGAGGGCAGCTTCAAAATTGGTAGAACGAATCGTTAATACTTGTATGGCATCCAGGGACTGTACCGTCGCAATCGCATTACCTGCATAAATGGGACGCTCATAGGTGTCTTTAGCAAGTACTTTTGTAACCTCGGATATTTGCGCCACATCTAATAGGGCCGCAACGCGGGGTAATATATTTTTTCCATAAGCGCTAGCATTTGCCAATATATGGGTATACGAACCTGCAATAGCTTGGACTTGCGCCGCCACATTTTCTGCGCCATGACTTTCAAAGTGCGGGGCGTCTATATGCAAGACTTTAGTCACGCCAGCTAATTGTGCCGCTGCCAAAGCCGCGCCCTGAGCCTGATGACCAACGACTAAAATATGAACCTCGGAATTGATTGCTAAGGCCGCTGTCAACACATTCAAAGTACCTGCCTGTAATGCACTGTGCTGATGCTCAGCTAAAATTAGGATCGCCATTTATATAACCTTTGCTTCATTTTTTAATTTATCAACTAACGCTTTGACATCGGCTACGATCACACCAGCACTTCGCGTTGGTGGCTCTACCACTTTGAGCGTGTGGACACGTGGCGTAACATCAACGCCCAAATCCTCTGGCTTCATCATTTTTAATTCTTTTTTCTTGGCCTTCATGATATTTGGCAAGGTAACATAACGTGGCTCATTCAAGCGTAAATCAGTGGTTATAACAGCGGGTATCGATAAACTTAAATTTTCAAGACCACCATCAATCTCCCTCGTTACCAAAATTCGGTCACCCTGCAACTCCACTTTGGAAGCAAAAGTAGCCTGCGAACAAGCTAATAAAGCTGACAACATTTGCCCAGTCTGATTACAGTCATCATCAATTGCCTGCTTACCTAAAATGATTAACTCGGGCTTTTCTTGATCCACGATCGCTTTGAGTAACTTGGCAACAGCTAAGGGCTGAATATCGGCCGTCGTTTCAACTAAAATTCCTCGGTCTGCACCAATTGCCATCGCTGTTCTTAAGGTATCTTGGGCTTGCGCTAAACCAATAGATACGGCAACTACCTCAGTCGCGACACCAGCTTCTTTGAGACGCACTGCCTCCTCAACACCAATTTCGTCAAAAGGATTCATGCTCATCTTCACATTCGCAGTCTCAACACCGGACTGATCCGATTTCACGCGTACCTTGACGTTGTAGTCAATCACTCTTTTCACCGCTACCAAAATTTTCATGCAATCTTTCCTGATGCAAACACGCTATAAAACTTTATTTTAATCTAATTTACAAGCCCAGACTCTCGAGTAATACTCTGCCTTATATGCTTCATGGATTGAGGCCGCTTCATCATTCACTTACAGCCTTCATTAACGCTTGCACATGGGCCAAACTACTACTGGCCAAAGCTCCTAAGTGATAACCACCCTCCAAGCAACTCACCATCCGTCCTTGAGCGTGCTTTTTGGCTACCTGAACTAATTCTGTAGTAATCCACGCATAATCCTCTTCTACTAACTCGAGTTGAGCCAACATGTCCGCTTCGTGGGCATCAAAACCAGCTGAAATAAAGATAAACTCTGGACGGAAAGCCTCTAATGCCGGTAGCCAAGAATTCCTGACTAATGCACGAATCATCTCGCCATTACTGTGCGCTGGTATAGGAACATTCACCATATTCTGTCTTTTGGAATTCAGTCCACTATAGGGATACAAGGGGGATTGGAAAAAACTACACATCAATACTGCAGGGTCGTTCTGAAAAGCAACTTCGCTGCCATTGCCATGATGCACATCAAAATCAATAAGCGCAACGCGCTCAAGTCCATAGTGCGTCAAAGCATATTTGGCAGCAATAGCAATATTATTAAACAGACAAAACCCCATAGACCGGTCAGGCTCGGCGTGGTGCCCTGGTGGCCTAACCGCACAAAAAACATTATCAACTCGCCCGGCCATCACGGCATCAACCGCTGCAATCCCAGAACCCGCAGCGCGAAGAGCAGCTTGCCAAGTTGCGGAATTCATCGTCGTGTCACCATCAATTTGAAAATAACCCGTAGCCGGAGCACTTTCTTCAATAAAGTCAATATGTCGCTCGGTATGTATTAAGGCTAGTTGCTCACGCGTGGCTAATGCTGCTTCTATCTGCGTGAGTTCTAAAGACTGCATCACTGCCCGAACTGCATCTAGCCGGGCTGGTGATTCGGGATGACCCCGGCCCATCTCATGGAGCAAACAATCCGAATGCAAAATAAAGCCGGTTGCCATATAGATGTCCCTTCAAAAAAATAGTTAATAATCCTATTATTGCTTAAACTAACAAAATATCATGAAATACACTCGCAATTTGTGCATGCTCACAATCGCTATTTGCTTTTGCTCTGAGCTACTGTCTCAAACTATTGTCGATCCGCTAAATAATTCTCTGAGTAACTCCCGAAGCATCACCCCCAATAATCCCCCAATGATTCAAGAATCCTTGGATGTTTTCTTAATCGAACTGTCAATCCAACAAAATCTCTCACTAAACCTCCTGCGCGAATCCTTTGAAGATTTCAAACCTCAAACCACTGCGAAACAATATGTAGCGCCAGTAGGTGCTAGAGCTAAAAAAAATTGGCGTACTTATCAAGCCAATGTCCTCGACCCAAACCGACTTGCTGCTGGTAAAAAGTTTTGGACCGAACATGAAATATTTTTAAAACAGCTAGAGAGGGAGCGTGGCATCCCACCAGAAATCATCCTCAGTATTCTAGGTATAGAAACAATTTATGGCAAAAATATGGGTAATTTTGTTGTCAAAGATGTCCTCACCACACTCGCTTTTGATTACCCCCCAACCCCTAATCAAGTTGCCAGAAAAGCTTTATTTAAATCCCAACTCGGCGACCTAATTATTTACTGTTCTAAAAAACCGAACCATGTCGCAAGTAATGCATCAGATCATCAACATACGCCAGTACCCGTAATTTTTAAAAAATGTCTCAACCAACCAAGTTCATTTGCTGGTGCAATCGGTATGCCGCAATTTATGCCAACCAGTATTTTGCAGTATGCCTTGGATGGTAACGGCGATAACTTGATTGACTTGCGCAACCAAGCTCAAGATGCAATAGCTAGTATTGCAAACTTCTTATTAATGCATGGTTGGCAAGTAGGCCAACCAGCTACTTTACCAATTACCCAAGGGGTGCAATCACTCGATATAACGAAACAATTAGCCGATGGTGATCCCAACCCCAAGCTGAGTTTGGATATGCTGAAAAAAGCCGGTATTGTTAGCGACTGGCCAAAAACACTCAATGATCAAAGTCCAGCTCTTATCGTCGATCTGCCAAGCACCGATAAAGCCGGCAATGATCTCGTTGAATATATTGTTGGTCTTAAAAATTTCGAAGTCATTACGCAATA
>CALPOM020000022.1 GCA_943325205.2 Thermoflexus hugenholtzii JAD2
CTAAGCGATCTTGAGCCACCAAAGCAATGCGCCGGCGATCCTGAGCAATATGTTCTTGGATACACGCTAAAGCACCCCAAGCCATCTTTTCAAAATTTGGTAAGGCAATGATCCGAATATGCTCGGTATCGGCATCTTGGCGGTTTTTCTGTACTTGGAGATGTTTTTCTGGGCGTTCACTAGAACTGGTCAAACATTCTGGCCATAAAGCTGCCCGCTCCCAGTCAAGACCAATTTTTAAAACAGACTGTCTAGCTGCATAACGATCCAGAAAATGTTCCTCAGTCAACTTTTGCGAACCACGAACCTCTCCCATCTCTATCCAAACCAATGGTTCTAAATGAGCTACCTGTGTAATCATCTGTGTGCGTAACAGCAAGCTACATTGTCGTCTGATCACCGGATCTTGTAATGAACTCAAATTCTTCCAAAAAGCCATAATTAATGCGCTCTCTTCTTGGATGAGGTCATTCTGCTGCAGTGGATATGCTGCGGCTAAGGCTTTATCAAATATCTTTTTGGCCTGATCATACTCAAACACGGTCGCTAAAGAAGCGTCTATATGTAAATGCGCTTGTGACAAATGGTCGCAGGCTTGCACAATCGACTTGGTTAAAGACCAAATACCCTTTTCTCCAATCACGCCAAAGTTCTTCTGAATCAATGGATACTTGATTAAAGCTTGTTGAACTTTTTCCCAGCGCTCCAAGGTACTTAATACCTTCGGATAAGCAATCAAGCTAGGCGTTTGTTCAAGCCATTTTGCTAAACCTAATATCTTTGGTAAAAATACAATCTCTTTAGGTAAATCCTTCGGACGTGATCTTTCCATAGCTCGGCGCAAGGCATTCGCCGGGCCGGAAGTCGATAATACAACTTGTGGGCGTTGCCCGGTTTCTTGTGCGAACTGCCAAATAGCTTTAGCTATCTCATCTAATGCTTGCGCATTGGGCAATATCAAGCGATCAATTCGCATTGCACGTTTTTTTCAAAGAGATCATCAAGCAAGGTAAAATAGGTAGACTAAGAAATTTTTCGGATTCATCGAATCTACATCTTACAAGTTTTACTTATTATTTTCACTAAGGAATCCCTATATGAGCGAAGGTATCAAACATATTACAGATAGTTCTTTTGAAGCAGATGTCGTGCAATCCACAAAACCCGTTCTGCTCGACTTTTGGGCTGAGTGGTGCGGACCTTGTAAGATGATTGGTCCGATCCTGGAAGAAGTTGCCAAAGAGTATGGGGATAAAATCCAAATCGCCAAAATGAATGTTGATGAAAATCAAGCAATTCCAGCAAAATTTGGCATTCGGGGTATACCAACTCTGATCCTATTTAAAAATGGTGAAGTGGCTGCTCAAAAAGTTGGTGCCCTTGCCAAATCCCAACTTACTGCCTTTATTGACTCGAATATCTAAGATTGGCCCCACTGTTGTTTTTTTGGTGGGGGTTTAATGTTTTACTAGTATAAAAGTGCCAAAGTGTGGACAATTCCTTCAGACGAAAAAATAATTCGCTTAACCCCAAGTAATTGTTGGTGTGATCTTTAGTGAAGTTTTTTGTAAACTTACTTAAATAAATTATCTAGTTAAATATTTAGTGAAACTCCTGAGACAGGTTTGCTAAAGCCCCAATATGTGTGCCCATATCCTCCTTAACCAGTATGACTTCTTGCCTTGACAACAATCACTTCACTAACTAATCAACAGTACCTAGTTATCTAAGCTAAATCCGATCAACAGACACTGCGTAAATATTGCCCCTTTTTTTACCCCGTTTAAAAGTCCGAAAAATTTCCAAAAAAAACTTAACAAAGCACTAGTTCACTCAAATCCTATTCTCGAGCTGTTCTTCCCTTCATACCATCCTCATTGCCCTCACTTCTCTCTTTGTTTGCCTAATTCATTGCCACTACCCCTCTTAACTAAAAAAGCTTCATAGAACAAAATTTACTAATCGATCAATCTCATCAAACCCAAATCACCGTCTATATCTAACCGTCTATTCATCAAAGTCTTTATCAAAGCCAATCCACCTCGTCATTCAAAAACCATATTTTGTTACTCCGCTTCCATCCATCCGATCAATTACTGATTACTCTATTCTTGAAATCTACCCACATCGAAAGATCAGCATCATCATTTAGCGCTAACCTACACAGTCAGTGCCAAGTCCCCTCTAAATTACTCCTACTTAACCTGAATTGAAACCCAACTTATGCAACTCACCGAACTAAAAATTCTCCACGTTTCTCAATTATTAGAAATGGCGGCTTCCCTTGAAATAGAAAATACGCAACGCATGCGTAAGCAAGAACTCATGTTCGCTATTCTAAAAAACCGCGCTAAAAATGGCGAAACTGTCTTTGGCGATGGGGTTCTCGAGGTACTACCTGATGGCTTTGGCTTCTTAAGATCCCCAGAGTCATCCTATCTAGCCTCACCTGATGACATTTATATCTCGCCCGCGCAAATTCGTCGATTTAATCTACATACCGGTGATGGCGTGGAAGGCGAAGTGAGAACACCCAAAGAAGGTGAGCGCTACTTTGCCCTAGTGAAGGTTGATAAGATTAACGGGATTGCGCCAGAGGCTCTTAAAAACCGCATTATGTTTGAGAATCTGACCCCACTCCACCCGGATCGCCCAATGCATCTCGAGAGGGACATTAAGGCCGAAGAAAACTTGACCGGAAGAATTATTGATATGCTCTCACCGATTGGTTTTGGTCAACGAGGCCTGATCGTGGCCTCACCCAAATCGGGTAAAACTGTCATGATGCAACATATCGCCCATGCGATATCCGCCAATCACCCTGATGCAGTATTAATTGTCTTACTCGTTGATGAGCGCCCAGAAGAAGTCACCGAAATGCAACGTTCCGTTCGGGGTGAAGTCGTGGCCTCTACCTTTGATGAACCAGCAGTTCGCCATGTACAAGTTGCGGAAATGGTCATAGAAAAAGCCAAGCGCCTCGTGGAAATGAAGCAGGATGTCATTATTTTGCTTGACTCTATTACTCGCCTAGCAAGAGCCTACAACACAGTCGTTCCGTCCTCGGGTAAGGTTTTATCTGGCGGTGTTGATGCGAATGCTCTACAAAGACCCAAACGATTTTTTGGAGCTGCCCGTAATATTGAAGAGGGCGGTTCACTGACGATCATTGCGACCGCCTTAATTGAGACCGGCAGCCGAATGGACGATCTCATCTACGAAGAATTTAAGGGGACTGGTAATTTAGAAGTCCACCTCGAGAGACGCTTGGCTGAAAGACGTGTCTACCCAGCGATTAACCTCAATAAGTCCGGCACCCGTCGAGAAGAACTACTCATCAAACCAGATATCCTCCAAAAAGTATGGATTCTACGAAAATTACTTGCAGATATGGACGATATTGAAGCCATGAACTTTATTGTCGATAAACTCAAATCAACTAAAAACAATTCGGATTTCTTTGACTTAATGCGACGTGGCGGCTAAAAATCGTCTAAAGAATTGATTTTTCTGGAATTTGGCCTAGCCAAGTACGGTAATAATATGGCATAATAGAAGTCTTGATAGGAAAGTATTGCTGCTTTGAAAATGTGCTTTGATCATCTCAAGCGATTCAATGTAGTAACGGCTCCCTGAAATTTTAAAGGAATAATGATGAAACCAAATATTCACCCTGAATACAAAGAAGTTGTTTTTTTAGATGTTTCAAACAACTTTAGTTTTAAAACACGCTCGACAATGAATACCCGCGAAACGATCAAGTGGGAAGATGGTAAAGAATATCCCTTAGCGAAAATTGAAACATCTTCAGAGTCACACCCTTTTTATACGGGTACCCAAAAAATTATGGATACCGCTGGTCGAGTTGAGAAATTTCGTCAAAAGTTTGGCGCAAAAGCTGGGGCTAAAGCCTCAGTCAAAGAATAAACGCTTTACTAGACTTAACGTCCGTATTCAAGGCAGCCTTCTTGGCTGCCTTTTTTGCTAACTCGTTCTCGATCGCCTAATTTGTTAGTTACCCCCGTATGAATAACAACATCAAACTAACCGCCGCTGCAACTTCTGCCCTTCCGCGTGTTGTTATATTCGTGCTCACCCTGATTTATGCTTTTACAGGACTATTTGGTCATGATCCTTGGAAAAATGATGACGCAATTAGCTTTGGTGTTATGTGGGAGCTATCCCATGGAAATCTCAAGGACTGGGTTCTACCGCACCTAACCGGGCGCAACGAACTGATTGGTACGCCACTGCCCTATTGGCTTGGTGCAAGCTTCATTTGGCTTTTTGGCTCACTCATTGGCGATATCAATGCAGCTAGGCTTGTCAGTGGACTGTGTTTTTCCCTCAGTGCTCTGGCAATTTGGTACGCAACCTACTTACTTGGCCGACGTCGCGATGTGCAACCCATGGCTTTTGCCTTTGG
This sequence comes from Thermoflexus hugenholtzii JAD2, assembly GCA_943325205.2. GTDB lineage: Bacteria > Pseudomonadota > Gammaproteobacteria > Burkholderiales > Burkholderiaceae > Polynucleobacter. The sequence continues at coordinate 4,427 of CALPOM020000022.1, forward strand.
GGGACAACCCAGTTCGAAACAGTTTGGTCGAACTATCGCAGACGCCGCCTTACTCGTCTTCTTAGCTTGCGTTGGTCTTGCCCAACGCGTCCATGAAATTTCCCCATTCCTCTTAGAACTTTGGGGACTTTGTTTACTCATTTATGGCATTGTCCGAGGACTTGATAAGCCATGGCAGGGTGGCTTCATTGCTGGCTCTGGCCTAGTCATTATTTGCCTTTCCGGAATACTCTGGACAGGCTTCATCCTGAGTGTGGCAACTTTACTGTATTTTATTGCTTGCCCCAAAACAATGACTTGGCGCTGGCTAATGGCTTCAGGCATCGTCTTACTTCTTGGTTTATCTATTTGGCCACTACTATGGGTGCTTGGCAATCTAAACCAAAATGAAATAAACCAAGCGATTTTCATTTGGCTTGGAAAAAACCAACTCCAAAACTCCACCTCCATCAACTCTCTAGGATTCATGGCACAGAATTTTTGGGCTTATGCCTGGCCGGTCTGGCCTCTAAGCTTTTGGAGCATCTATCTCTGGGGGAAAAATGGTCGCTCTGGCTGGAATGCCCACCATCTTGTCATTCCAGGGTTTTTGTTTCTTGCACAATTAGGAACCTTCTTTTTTATGCAAGAACTCTCTGAGCGAAACTTGCTAGTATTAATACCTACTATGGCGATCCTGGCTAGTTTTGGGTTACCTCTTCTCAAGCGTGGCTTGATCAGTTTTATCGATTGGCTCTCACTCCTTAGTTTTACGATTTTGGCTGGATTTATTTGGATTATCTGGCTAGCTAAAATCACCGGCATTCCCAAAGCAACCGCTGAAAATGTGGCACGCTTCATTCCAGGCTATGTGGCAATCTTCAATCTCCAAGACCTCATTATCGCCATCGTTATTACCGGCCTCTGGTTTTGGGTAGTTAAATGGCGAGTGAGTCGATCACAAAAAGTTATTTGGCGCTGTCTAGTTATCTCGGCTTCAGGCACAACCTTGATGTGGGTACTTTTAATGACCCTGTGGTTACCAACTATCGACTTTGCTAAAACGTATCGTCCCGTTGCGCAACGACTCATGTTGGCTCTCCCCAAGGACGTGCAATGCATTAATAGCACGTATTTGGGTGATGCCCAATTAGCATCCTTTGTATACTTTACAAAACTGCCATTACAAGATAATTCTCTTTGTAATTATCAGCTAACTCACTCCACCGCAGAGGCTAAAGCAGCTGCAAAAATCAATCGCCAACAACTCACCTTAATCTGGGAAGACCGTCGTGCAAGCGATCGTGATGAACGACTCAGACTCTACCGGGTCAAACCTCAATAATGCCAATTATTTCCGTCATTTCACATACGCAATATCGCCTCAAACGGGATGTTCCCCGCATACTCGATCTTGCTACTCCGATCTTACTGGGTCAACTCGCAGTCATTGCCTTTGGAGTCATCGATACAGCAATGACTGCTCGTTTTTCTACCGATGATTTAGCTGCTTTGGGCATAGCCTCTTCTATTTTTATTAGCATCTATGTCGGCCTGACTGGCATCCTATCTGCTCTGAATACGATTGGTGGGCAATTATTCGGGGCCAAAAACTATTTAGATATCGGCGAAGAAGTCCGCCAAACACTGTGGTTATCAGTCATCCTATCAATGATCGGTATTACAGTCTTATTGCATCCTGGCCCCTTACTGGATATCGGCGATGTCTCACCCGTCATTGAAGAAAAAGCGCGACTGTATTTACAAATTCTGGCAATCGGTACTCCAGGCACTATGATTATGCGCACTTTTATGGCATTTCATAATGCTGTTTCTAAACCAAAAATTATTACGCGTTTTCAAGTAGTTGGCCTATTACTTAAAATTCCTCTGAACTATCTCTTTATATTTGGCGGATTTGGTTTGGCTGCAATGGGCGGACCAGGTTGTGCAGTTGCTTCAGTCATCGTGCAATGGCTCTGGGTTATCAGTCTTGGAGCCTTAATCTGGTTTCATCCAAGTTATAAACCCTTTGGCGTGTTTACAAAATTTAGTTGGCCTAATTGGAAACGGATATGGAACATCCTGCAATTGGGTGCGCCAATCGGCTTTAGCTACCTGATCGAAGTCACCTCATTTGCTTTTATGGCGCTTTTTATCGCCCGCTTTGGAACGACTGTTTTAGCCGGCCACCAAATCGTTGGCAATATGGGCACTGTGCTCTATATGATCCCATTATCTCTATCGATTGCCACCATGACTGTCATCGCACAACATCTTGGTGCTAAGGAAGAAAAAAAAGCCGAAGAGGTCGGTTGGTCTGCTGTTATCTTTACTTCGAGTGTAAGTATTGCCATGGGTATTATTGTTTGGTTCCTACAAGATTTTCTTCTGGACCTTTACGCACCTGCTCCAGAGGCGCGAATAGTTGCTAAACAACTCTTTTTATTTATTGCGCTCTACCAAGCAGTAGACGCGCTACAAGTTACCGCTGCATTTATCCTAAGGGGATATCGCGTAGCTTTTTGGCCGATGTGTATTTATGCTTTCTCTTTATGGGGAGTAGGCTTATTTGGAGGTTATCTGCTGGCCTTTAATCACCTACCGTTTGTTCCTGAAAGTCTCCAAGGTGCGAGCGGTTTTTGGGCAGGCAATAGCCTAAGCTTAGCGATTGCGGCCTCTGGCTTATTGTTTTTATTTCGACTTACTGCTAAACGGTACGCCAAATACTAAAAACTGATCCAAATCAAATACCAATTAATGCTGCGCCAATAACCCCAGCTGAATCCCCTAAATGATTTTTTATAATAGGCGTAGTTAACTCATCACTAAAAAGATGTCTTTGAACTGCATCTATACCCCGCTGATAAATAGCATCTTGATTGGATAATCCCCCACCCAAAACAATGACATCAGGATCTAATAGATGAATTAAGTTCGATATTGCTCTACCAAATTGATCATAAAAAATATCTAAAATGAGCGATGCGTTAGGATCACCTTGAGCAGCTAATTGAAAAATATCTTGTGCACAAAGTGGCCTAGCAGCTTTTTCTAAAAACATACTCTCTAAACCACTTCCTGAAATAAACGTTTCAACACAGCCCCTTTTTCCACAAAAACATAAGGGACCATTGGGATCAATCGTCATATGACCCCATTCGCCGGATAATCGCTGTGGACCAATACGGATTTGTTGATTAATCACCAAACCACCGCCACAGCCCGTTCCCATAATCACACCAAAGACACAGTGATGATCTTGACCAGCACCAAGCATGGCCTCAGCGAAGGCAAAGCAATTCGCATCATTCTCAATTTGACAAGCGTGTTGCAGGTGCTCCTCTAGGATTGGTTGCAATGCCAGGCCATTTAAAGAAACCGTATTGGAGTTTTTTAACAGTCCTGTTTTGAGCGAGATACTGCCTGGAGTGCCGATGCCAAGCGTATGCTCTTGCCTAGCAATACTTCCTAGAGCAAGCTGATAGAGGTGTTTGATACGATTGAAAATGTGCTCAACGCCCAAATGCGCATCAGTAGCAACTCTTTGCCGTAAGACAATTTGCCCAAGCCGGTCTAAAACAGCCACCTCAATTTTTGTGCCACCTAAGTCAATCCCAATACGCATTTTTTCGGATGCGGGTGAATTTTTCATAAAACTCTTTTCTCAATAAAAAACACGCTAGCGCGTGTTTTTACTCTAAAAAGATTAACTACTAAAGTCAATCCAAATAATCCTCCTAAAATTATTTTGGACCTAAATCTGCTGGCTCATCTTCAATATGATTTCTTAAAATACCAATCTTCTCGATTTCGATTTCAGCAATGTCACCAGGTTTCATAAAAATAGGCGGTGTTCTTGCAAATCCTACCCCACCCATCGTGCCAGTAGCAATCACATCACCCGGCTGTAATGGCATCCATTCGGTAATATACTCAATCGTCGCCTCAATCGAATGAATCATCTGCGATGTATTCGCTTTTTGCATGACCACGCCATTGAGTCGCATTTCGATATTCAGATTCATTGGGTCAGTAATCTCGTCTGCAGTCACCATCCAAGGACCACTCGCCCCAGTTTTTTCAAAATTCTTACCGGGGTTAATTTGGCTAGAATGTCTTTGGTAGTCACGTAAACAAGCCTCGTTAAAGCAAGCATAACCAAAAATATAATCAAGTACTTTATTTTTAGGGACATATCTACCAGTCGGCTTACCAATCACAACCAGCAGTTCCGCTTCCCAGTCCAACATCTGAGAGACTTTGGGACGTAAAATCGGCTTTCTATGGCCAGTCAGGGACTCGGGCCAACGTGCAAAAATCATTGCTCGGTCCGGTGCTTTTCGATTACCAATAGCATTGTTAGCCTCAGTAACGTGGTCGTGATAATTCAGACCAACACATAGAATTTTTCCTGGATTAGGTATAACAGATAAAAGATTCAACTGATCATAGTCATAGTCCCCGTTAGATTCGGCGACAATGGATTGTGCAACGTGTTTACCATCGTGGGCAATGAAACTAATAATATCTGGGTATTGCCCGCCAAGCCTAGCACTCAAATCTACCACTCGGCCATTTTTAACAGCACCATAGTGAATTTTTCCTGCATGTTCAAATGAGACTAATTTCATAACAATTCCTTATATAAGTGTTGAAAGTATTTATTGAATATTGGTATTCACTTGCAAAAGCTTCTCTTGCATCTGAGTACGCCAATCGTCCTGATTTTTAAAAGTAGGATTATTAGTAATTAAATTTTTAGTAAAGGTATAGATTTCTTCATCACTCAAGGATAAATCAAATGGTTTACCATGCGGTTGTGAAACATACCAAGGAGTGTCCATATAAATCTCTAGACCATTACCCTCCGGATCTTGACTATAAATAGACCACGCATTGCCATGAGTAATCGGATGGATATAACTCACTCCCATTTTTTTTAATCGACCTTCAATCCGACGTAAATCATTTAACGCATCGACAAAAAAAGACATTTGAAAAACGACACTCGGGCCACTAGCTGGATCTTTACCGGCAATTAAAACAAGCTGATGATGCGCGTCATCACTACCACTTAAGAAAACAATTTTTTTATTATTTAATCTTTCCACTTCGCCACGATCAGTCACAATCAAATCAAATACCGAAGTATAAAATTGCACCATGTTATCTAAATTATCAACATTCAGGCCAATATGTTTGAGTTGGGGAATTTTAGCCATATTAATCCACTTTCATCTTCACAGCTTTAGCAATCGCTGAGTATTTATTAATATCGTTTCGTACTTTATCCGTAAAATCATTGGCATTCAATGGCATTGCATCACACCCCATCTTCCCCAAGCTTGCCTGCAAAGAGTCTGATTTTGACATATCAAAAATTGCATCATTATAGGCATCTAAAATATTTTTCGGCACACCTGGTGTAGCCGCTATACCATACCAAAAACTTTCATTAAAATCCGATAAACCACCCTCAGATAATGTTGGTATGTTGGGAATCTGATTCATTCTATTGCTAGTCGTAACGCCTAAAGCCTTTAATCTACCACTTTGAACTTGCGAGAGAATAATGGCGGGCGTCCCAACATAAATGATCGAGTCTTGACCACTCAAAACATGCTGTACAGCCGGACCTTCTCCTTTGAATGGTATGTGAGTCATATTCACTCCCGCCTTACGATTGATGATTTCAATCATCATATGTGAAAAAGATCCATTACCGCTCGAGGCGCCAAAAACACTTGTCGGATTATTTTTTAAGACAGCAATCAACTCACCTAAATTATTGGCCGGAACCTTGGCACTAGCAATCATCACAAGTGGAACCGCACAGACCGAACCAAGTGGTCGTAAGTCTTTTAAAGGATCATATGTGAGCCGCTCATAAACTGCAGGATTAATGGCCATCATTGAAGTAAAAACCAACATTAAATGATGTCCATCCGCTGGAGACCTGATCAGTAATTCAGCGCCTACACCACCATTGGTTCCAGGGCGATTATCAACGATCACTGGTTGACCTACTTTATCAGATAATGCTTGTGCGATTGTTCGTCCAATCGCATCTGCACCCCCTCCTGCTACTTGCGGAATTATAAACCGTACAGGTTTAGTTGGCGCCCAAGACATATTCGATTGGGCTTGCGCAAAATGAACAAAAAAACATAGAAAAAAAGCCGCTATCTTAAGCATCAATGACCCTTTTTAAAATATTTGAAATGTGATTCAAAAACGTATCTCCATTATTTTTGCTGAGTTTTTAATTCAAACTTAAGCATTAACTAATTTTTATTATTTTGGCAATTCTTACTCGATGACTCTTTAATTACAATCTGATCATACTATAAATAGTCTTGGGTTCAAATTTAAAAAGTTATAAAGACTGCCTGCAAGATCAGGATTTTATAGATTGCAATACACTCCTTAGGGGATAAAAACATGCATCCCAGACATGCCATTACTGAGATCTTGATAAGTTTGCACGGCTTCTGATAAAGCATGCGTCTGAATATTCTCATAACCTTGCATCAAACCATTATCAAAGTCATGCGCTAGTTGATTCAAAATAACCGCACATTCCTGCGCGCTATAAAGTAAGGAATTAACGCCAACAATCATCGCTCCGTTACGATATAAATCGCGTGCAGATATTATTACTTCACCATTACCAGGCGCAACAATCACAGCAACTTTTCCAAAAGGAGCCAAAGCAGGAATTGCAGCTGCTAAGTACTTCCCTGTGGCGTCATAAATGACATCCGCTCCACCTTTAAAATGCTCCTGAATCAAGACTTTTAACTGCGCCTCAGTTTCTGTGGAGTCCGCTAGAGCCGCCGCTGCAATCCCTTTTTGTTCTAAGATCCGAACCTGTTCTGAAGACCTTACAATACCAAAGATGTGAGCCTGCTTTTTTTTTGCTAATTCGATGGCAGCACTACCAACCGCTCCAGCAGCACCAATAATCGCTATTTTGGTTGACTTTTGCACATGACAAGATTGCATACCAAACCATGCGGTGATATAGGGCGTCCCACAATTTGCCGCCTGGATATACGAAAGAGTCTTTGGTTTGATCGAAATGTCGTTCTGATGTACTTTGATAAATTGTGCGTGGCTGCCATCTCGAACAAAGCCATTTTCTTTACCAGTTCCCCAGACATCATGACCAATTAAACCCAAGGGCCCATCAACAATAATTCCAGCATAGTCTCTACCAGGGGTGCGCGGTAAAGTGGTGTAGGGCAATCGCCCCATCACATTCGATAAATCATTACGGTTTAGTCTTGCCGCCTTCACTTCGATTAAGACCTCATCCACTCCAAGTATCGGCATGGGAAAATCAACATACTGTAAAAAGTTAAAATCACCTGTTTGATTAAAACGTAATGCCTTCAATCGCCACTCCTTTTATTCAATTTTGACGCCAGCTGTTTTAACAACCGAAGCCATTCTTGCAGTCTCCTCACGAATAAACTGCGTGAATTCCGAAGCACTATTCGTAGTTGGCTCTGAGCCTTGACCTGCAAATTGTTCACGAATGTCACTCGTTTGTACCGCGCGGACAATCGCTGTATTTAATTTATCAATAATCACTTTAGACGTCCCCGCCGGCGCTAATAAGCCATACCAATTGCGCATATCATACCCAGAAATATCCGACTCCTTCACGGTTGGAACATCCGGCAAGATAGCTGATCGAACACTTCCTCCCACCGCTAAGGCCCTTAATTTTCCTGAACGTATCAAAGCAATTGGCCCTTGCATTGGAGTAAAAACCCATTGTGACTCACCTGATAACAAAGACATGACAGATGGGCCCGCTCCTTTATAAGGCACATGCACGGCACTTACTCCAGCCAAAGAGGTAAGCATCACCCCAGCAAGATGACTAGTTGATCCAATTCCAGCAGAAGCCATATTCAGTATATTGGGCTGAGCTTTCATTTGACTGACTAAATCTTTTAAACTCGTATACGGCGAATTGGCTGGTACAGCCAAAACATTTTGCCCAACAGCAAATAAAGAAATCGGAGAAAAATCTTTGATTGGGTCATAACTCAATTTAGGATATACATGCGGTGCAATCGTAATCCAAGAAGTTGCGCCAATTAAAAGTGTATATCCGTCCGGCGCTGCCTTGGCTACTGTGTCAGCACCAATAATCCCACCCGCACCTAAACGATTTTCAAGAATGAGTGACTGACCTAACTGCTCAGTCAATTTTGGTGCTATTAATCGAATCAAACTGTCGGTTGCAGAACCAGAACTCTGAGGAATAATAATTCGTATCGGTTTAGTCGGATAGTTATTATCAGCAGTTTGTGCTAAAACAAATCCAGAATTCAATACAAGTAAAAAAATCAGCCAATTCTTGAATTTCATGATTCCTCCTCCTTGGAGTAATTACTTAATAGGCGCTCCATGAATCGCTAGTAACTTCCAGGCGGAACCGACTTGGTGCCAAGTCGCTTGATAATGACTTTGGATTTTATCCGGCCCCGTTGCTCGCATGACATCAGCGCGCATCAACCCCATGACTAAAGCAATCGATTGATGAGAGCCTTCTGGTGTAATGACTGTCACATCTGAAAATGACACATTTGAATATGCCACTTTCTTTGAAATTAACTTCTCTAAATAACTAGTCACGTTATCAACAACCCCAGAACTGTGCCGATAGATCATCGCTGGGTCAAATAATTCACGAAATGATTCAACATCACCCGTGTTCATGGCGTTCTTTCGGAGTTCCTCAAATTGCAATACAGGATGAGTCATATGAATCCTATTATATTAGTTAGAATAAATTCACTATACCAAAAAAATATCGACTGCTCAATAAATATCAAAAGTAGTCTTCAAGTGCAGGTACTTCTTTTTTATAAAACATATCAAGGCGATAAAAAGCACCTAATCCAGATATAAAATGCGAGAATATTCTATGCTCTATCTTCTATAACCTGATTGAAAGGTAAATATTTTTTATGCTTATCGTAGATGCCCATATTCACATTTGGAATAAAGGATTACCGCGGCCAGCTCATCGACAAACTCCCTATTCTGCAGACGAAGTCCTAGCCGATATGGCTAAAGCACAGATTGATGCTGCAATCATTCAACCACCCGCTTGGGATCATGACGCTAATCAAATCGCCATAGCTGCTGCCAAGTTATATCCGCAACGGTTTGGTATTCTTGGTAATTTTTCACTACAAGTACCGAATGGGATCGAAGTTCTCCATCAATGGAAAAATCAATCTGGCATGCTAGGATTACGTTATATCCTAAATGATCCTTTACATGCGCAATTTTTTTCTGGTACAGAATTAGATTGGCTTTGGCGTACAGCTGAGGAATTAAATATACCCATTGCATTGGCATCCAGTAATCATTTGAGCTTACTTGAAATAATTGCCAAGCGCTTCCCCAAGCTGCGCTTAATTATTGATCACTTAGGTGTCCCCCTTGATGCCAAGGGTGAAAGCGCTTTTTTACATCTACCTGAGTTGATCAGCTTATCGCAATACCCCAACATCGCAATCAAAGCAACGGCTGTACCTGCTTATGCAATAGATCATTACCCTTACCTGGCGATTGAACCGTTTGTTGAAAAAATATTTAAAGCCTTTGGACCAAATCGATTTTTTTGGGGAAGCGATATTACAAAACTACAATGTACTTGGCTGGAGTGCGTCGAATTGTTTACGATGCAATACCAATGGTTATCTTCCTCGGATAAAGACTTAGTCATGGGTAAAGCCCTCTGTAACTGGCTGGATTGGAAAATTTCTGGGTAAATTCACTTGAGCTAACTAAAACACCTTTTCACACATAGTAGTGACTCTCCAATGTATGGTGCCAATAACTTGTATCTATCAGCAGATATTCCTTTAGCGCCATCTTTTGTACTAATTTTGAGAACTTTTCGGAGAAACTTCAGAGTGAACTTACGCCTATATTATTTTTTAATCGGTTTGATTAGTTGTTCATTGAGTTAGGTAACCCTAGCAGAAAATGTTGCTGGCTTTTCTAGTAGACCGAGAAAAATAATCGTCCCAGTAGCAGTAGGTGGGTTTCTCAAATAATTTTCAGTTTAATTGGGTAACCTACCAGTGTAGATGGGATAGTGGGGATTTGAGGCAGTTTGAATTATAATTAAGTTGTATTCATTTTTGCAAAGATACTCGCCGTTCATAGAAATACTTTGGTTTACATTGTTCACTGAGTAATTCTCATCATTTTCATCATGAATTAATCAGAAATCAATTTATTCACCTTACAACGTCATATTTTCAAATTTTTTATCATTCTTATCTATTTTGGCGATGCCTAATCCTCTTATCGAAGTTGACCGTGCTATTTCAGATTTGCGCAGAGGCGCCTTAGTTAAGCTAGTTGACGGCTCAAACAGTATCTTGATGCTAGCCGCCGAACTCGTAACCGCAGACCAGCTTGAGGTATTGAACCGCCAAACGACACCCCCACAACTTATCCTAACAGGGACGCGGGCCAATGCCCTAGGTATTGACCAAGCTGTTCGACCCGCAAGCATGATTTCTCATCCAAATTCTCTCTCGCTAGAAATCATTGAATTTCTCTCAAACCCCACAACGGTTTTAGTACATCAACCCAATTTAACTGGTCTAGTTGTGCATGATGCCAGCCGACTTGCGCAAGCGAGTATTACTCTGTCTAAATTGGCTCGGCTCTTACCAGCTACCCTCATTACTCAAGCTGAAGAAACGCCGGATACCCTCACCGTGCGCGTCAGCTCGATTGAATCCTATATCCCACAAACAGCCTACGCATTAAAGCTAGTTAGCCGTGCCCGTGTCCCTCTCGAAAATATCGAAAACGCGCAAGTTGTGGCCTTTCGTCCAAATAATGGTGGCACAGAGCACCTCGCTATTGTCGTTGCAGATATAGACCTAACAAAACCTGTTCTTGTAAGACTTCATTCTGAATGCTTTACTGGGGATCTGATCGGCTCTTTACGCTGTGATTGTGGTAATCAGTTACGCGGCGCCATCGATGAAATGGTCCGAGGTGGTAGCGGTATTTTGCTATACCTAGCCCAAGAGGGTCGTGGCATTGGCTTGGCGAACAAGCTGCGCGCTTATCAATTACAAGATGCTGGACTTGATACGGTGGATGCAAATCTACAACTCGGTTTTGATTCTGATGAGCGTAATTACTTACCCGCAGCCCAGATGCTGAAAATGCTCGGAGTAAGCCGCGTACGACTGATGACAAATAATCCTGCCAAAGTAGCTGCACTGACAAAGTATGGCATCGAAGTAGTCGAACGCGTGCCGCATGCCTTCCCCTCAAATCGACATAACGATAGTTATTTGCGGGTCAAGGCCTCTAAAAGCGGCCACCTATTTGAGTTCTAATTAACCGGGCTCAACGCTTTTTCTGGCTTCTTGGGAAGTCCTATTCTATTTTTACCTCTGAGTAATCACCTCAAAAGGGATTAACTAGAAATATCCCATAACGCACATCAAACGATGCTCAGATGATGTTGCATCTAGATTTGTGTCAATAAAATATGCGTTCAGTAACAAACAACTCACTACAAAAACTCACAATCACTTGGGGTAATGCTAATATAACCATGTCGTAATAAATCAAGCTAGCCAAAGAGCTATCCTGAAGAATCATCAAAATAAGCCGTAAAAATAAATCATAAGGAGACCCTGATGAATCATCCCATAACTACTGAATTAACTACTGAATTAGAAACATTCGAACCAACTCCAGAAGAGATGGAAAAGCGCATTGCTCGTTTTAAAGATTTAAAGCCTACCAAACGCAACTATAACGAATCAAATGTGGGGATTCCCGGTGAGGCCTATGCCAAATTAGCTGCTGACTGTGTCTATAAATTAATGTCGCCCCCAGGCAATAAACGAGCTGCTGCTATTCCAGCAATTTCCGGTAACCCAGGCGTGGAAGTGTCTATTTTAGATAATCCCCCAGGCCATGGTCCCAGAATGCATGCGCATATGAAAACAATTGAGTCTTTTCTTTGTTTAACTGGCAAATACCGAGTCTCTTGGGGCTCCGGTGGAAAGTATCATGTTGATCTTGAGCCCTTTGATTTTATTGCCCTGCCCGCGCGCGTTTTTAGAGAGGTCACTAATATTAGCGATAGCCGCGCCCTGATTGTTGCAATCGTCCAAGGTAGTATTGAGGATACTTTTAATGATGTCCTCTATGACCCAGTACTTGGCGAAAAAGTGCGGGCTGAATATGGTGATGAGGTCTATGACAATTTTAAAAATATTGGTATTACCTTTGGGTCGGTTTGGAAAGGTAATGCTTAGTTGCTGTTCTTTAGGAATCCTTTAATGATAAAAAATCGCTCACCGGATAAGTGGTCTTTTTTAAGTCCATTCATTGCGCTTGCCCTTTTCTGTAGCGGTATTTCTGTGCCATCCCTGGCACAGAATTTTCCCAATAAACCCATTACTCTGATTGTAAGTTCCGCACCTGCTGGGCCTCTAGACGCTGCCGGTAGAATGCTCTCTGATTATTTATCTCGAAATCTTGGAAAACCAGTTGTTATAGAAAACCGACCTGGTGCGAGCGGTGCAGTAGCAGCCGGCCTTCTAGCAAAAGCTTCGCCGGACGGCTATACCCTCATGATTACAACCCGGGCAATCACGATTAATCCATCACTGCATCAAAAATTACCGTTTGACACGAGTAAAGCCTTTACTCCTATTGCCATGGTCATGGAGCAAGCTAACTTATTAGTCGTAGGTAAAGATTTTCCAGCGCGTACCGTACCTCAACTCATTAAAGTATTAAAAGAAAATCCAGAAAAATATTCATTTGGATCGCCAGGGAACGGTGGAATACCCCATCTAGCCGGTGAAATGTTTAAATCCTTTACCGGCACATCTATCCTACATATCCCCTATAAAGGCGCTGCCCCCTTAATGACTGATTTACTAGGCGGTCGAGTGGATATGACATTCTCTAGCCCAGGAACAGCCCTAGCACAAATCAGCGAAGGAAAAGTATTCCCAATTGCAATTGCCTCTGAAAAGCGATCTCCTTTACTACCCCAAATTCCGACCTTTGCAGAGTTTGGGATCAAAGGTTTTCATATTGATTCTTGGTACGGTGTATTTGCTCCAACGGGGACACCACCTGAGATAGTGAAATTACTCAATCAAGAAATCAATAACTACCTCAGAACAGAAGATGGCAAAAAACGAATCAGTAATTTAGGAGCAACGCCAACGCCTCAGAGTGCTGAAGATTTCAAGGTTTTATTTGATGAGGATCTACTTCGTTTTGGTAAGTTAGTTCGCCAATTAGCCATTGGAGTCGATTAAGTAGGATGCAAGCTATCCAAGTAAAAATTCCAGGTGGTCCTCAAGCCCTTGAGGTAGTTGCAATTCCCCTACCTGCCCCAGCCGAGTATGAGGTTCGAGTCAAAGCCCATTTTATTGGGATTAGCAGTGCTGATATGCTCATCCGTAAGGGAACTTACGGTTGGATGCCTCCACTACCAGCAATCCCCGGCAATGAAATGGTTGGTGAAATTGAGGCTATTGGCTCAAAAGTTCATCCTGATTTACTCGGCCAAGTTGTCCTTGTAAGTTCTCGTGAGTTAGATTTTCGAGGGGGTTGTTATGCTCAAGCTATCTGTGTGCCAGCCCAGTCAGTGTTTACCTTACCCAAAACCGTCAAACCAGTAGATGCAGTTTGCCTTCCAAATTACCAATTGGCTGGGGCAATCCTCTATCACTCTGGTGTTCGGTTACCCAGAAGTGTTCTTGTCTTTGGGGCAGCAGGTGGGGTCGGCTTAGCAATATCTCAGTTAGCACAAGCCGATGGTATCCAAACGATTTCCGTAGTGAGCTCTATAGAAAAGAGGTCTTTTGTCAAAGAAGCAGGCATTGAACATGTCCTCATTCGTAACCAAGATCATTTAATACACGAGGTCATGAAAATCACCCAGAGTCAGGGGGTTGATCTAGTTTGTGCGATGGGCGGGGTTGACTTTGCTGCGAACTTAGATCTATTAGCACCCCTTGGCACCCTCCTTTCTTTCGGAATTTTAGGCGGAATACCCAACGACAATCTCTTTACGGAGCTTCGCAAACGGCTTGGTAAAAGTCTTGGGGTTAGGGCCTATTCAATACACACCCTCGATCATGATCGAGAATTACGTCGTGGATTAATCACAAGAACCATGAATCTACTAGCAAGTGGTCAAATACAGCCGCCAGCCCCCACTATTTTCAAATTATCCGAGGCGTCTTTGGCGCATGAACTGATGGAATCTGGGGAACTTATCGGCAAGATAGTACTGGTACCGAATGAATAACTCCAAATGTTGAACTAATCCATACAAAATATGCTAAAAGTGATGTTGCGTTCTATTTATGGAATATGCGTAGCTACCCTCCTCTTGACGAGTGGTATATCAACAGCACAAAATTATCCATCTAAGACAATCCGACTGATCTTGCCGTTTCCTGCAGGTAATAATTATTTAATCGGTCAGTTTTTAGCTGAGAAATTGACCGAGGCACTCGGTCAACCAACCATTATCGAAAGCAAGGCAGGTGGCGGTGGCAGCGTAGCTATAGAAATGGTCGCCAAGTCAGTTCCCGATGGCTACACTTTATTGGTGACATCACCAACTCTAACCATCAGCCCAATCATTAATAGCAAATTTAAAATTAACCCATTAAAAGATCTGATCCCTATCGCCATCGTTGGCTCTATTCCAAATATATTTGTGGTGAGCCCTTCAAGTCCAGTAAAAAACTTCAAAGAATTCTTAGAGTTTGCAAAATTACGCCCAGGTCAACTAACCTATGGCACGGGTGGAATTGGTTCTTCAAATCATTTTGCAGTTGAATTATTAAAAATCACAACTGGTATTGATTTATTACACATACCCTATCAATCCACAACTGCCGCACTAACTAATGTCATTGGAGGGCAAATTGATTTGATTATTGGAGGCTTACCCGCCTCCGTACCATTAATAAAAAGTGGACAGTTAAGGCCAATTGCGATTCTGACTCAGCAACGAAGTCCACTATTACCCGATGTTCCAACAATTGCAGAATTGGGTTATCCAGAACTTGTTGTAGATACTTGGTATGGTGTGCTAGCGCCAGTTGGAACTAAACCTGAGATTATCGAAAAACTCCATCAGGAAATTGTCAAAATCACTAAATCTAGCGATACAAAACAACGCTTTGCTAAAGCAGGCATAGATCCCGTTAACCTAAATATGCAGGAATTTACGATGTTTCTAAAAAACGATTATGAAAAATGGTTGCGAGTAAAAAATACTGCGCAATTAAAATTTGATTGAGTAACTCAAGTTAAATTATAAAAATTAATTTCTTGAACATTGTGAAATTTTTGACTTGTTGATGTCTAATATTTCTCACTTGCCGCATATGGGCGATCCCCTTGAAATTATTCCCCTATCAATATACGCTCGCTATCCTCGTATTAAACTTTTAGCCGATTTTAACGTTGGTAAAAATATGACGACTCCACCATGGCAAAGCGATGTTTATTCGGCAAAGGAGTCAAAGTCAGATTTACTAACATTCACCAGATTTGATTCATTGGGAAAGCCAAGTAAATACTAAATCGAATAGTAATACTGGTCTTCGCTACCAAAATCAGATGAAGGAAGGATTCTACACCATGCTATTAGCTCGTATTAATACGAATGAACGAGCTTTTTATTTTCTTCGTAGAGCAACTTACCTCAAGCATGAACTTGAAACACCAATGGCAATTACTTGGCAATTAAACCCGCCACTACCAGGTAATTTATATGCAAATTTTGCTACCGCAGTAACTTAACTTCAGTGAATACGACTCTCTTACGATTACCCAAAAAAATGCCAATCCCAGGCTGTTCAATGAGAACAGTTAATGGTTCGCCAAGCTTAAATTATTAAAGCTTTAAGCCACGTTGCAGCATCTCGAATACGAATGCGCCCAATATCTGCCTCTGCCTTACACTCACGCACTAGTTGAATCGCATCAACAGATGTATACTCCTGCGCAAAACGCACTAATGCTCGGTGCGGTTTTACATCGGATAACTTGCATTCCACTAAATGCGTTAGTACTGTGCCTTCACTTAAACAAAAATCAACCTCCGCATTATCTTTAGTACGAATATAATGCAGATTTACCGCAGACCCCATCGTATCTTGTTGCCACTGTACCTGTTTGAGTAAGTGACAAGCCACTAAGTTTTCAAACTTCAAACCTTCATCACCGATTACTAAACCAGTATCATAAAAATATACTTTAGGTGCTTGCATCGTGGCGCGAGCTATGTTGCGATGCCATGGACGAATCACAAATACGATAAATAAGGCCTCTAAAATGTCTAGATATTTGTTAAGAGTTACCGGTGACAAATGTAAATCTCGCGCCAACGAAGCAATCGATAATGGCGAACCAACACGCGAACGTAACATCTCAGCAAATACGCGCATGGCGTTAACCTCTTTAAGACGAGAAAACTCCAATACGTCCTCTCGAACTAGGCTTCTAAAATAATCTATCCGCCACCGGTGTGCTTCAGTGTCGGTATCAACCAAAGCGGGCTCCGGAAAACCACCCCTTTCCAATAAATGACTGAGTGCCAACTGCGGTACGACCTGATGGGTATCACACCACTCTCTTAAGGACAACGGATGCAAACGTAATCTAAAAAAACGACCCGCTAGCGACTCTCCCGCTTGGCGAAATGTTTCCATGCGCGCACTACTAGTAATGAGTATCAATTGCCCCTGCGCTCTACCGTCGAAAACTCCTTTGAGCCAAGCTTTCCAGTTGGGCATTTTGTGAACCTCATCAAAAACCAGTAATGGCGCACTTTGACGCCAACTTTGCTCCACGATCACCGCTCGGTGCGTTGCGACATCATAGTTGAGATATTGCCCCCCTGCATATTCGGAAAGAAGTTGCTTACTTAAAGTGGTTTTACCAACCTGACGGGGGCCAGTCAAAAACACCATTTTCTTTTGGAGGTCTTGACGAACTTGATTAGTAATATACCGTTTCATACGACTATTGTATACCCAAATAACAATAAGTCGCGACTTTTTGTTATTTGGGTATACAATAGTCGCTAATTTGACACTCTCAAACGACTACTTTAGTAGAAATACAAGTCAGGTTAACTGCCATCCCATCGTCTCTACAAAATGTTACGCTGTAATGCTAACCTTGTTCCAAGACTACCTCTAGGGCGCGTTGCAATATCAAAGTTGACAATTTTCCCCTTGAACATTTTGGATAGAGTTGATTACTTATAGCGCTTTAACGCCCCAGATGTGATGGTATCAAAGCCACCATTTTCTTTTGAAGGTCATGACAGTTCCAGTTATGAACATCCCGAACCATATAAAAATTACTGATGATCTTTAAAACTGTATTATTTTTAAAATTGTTCGATAACTTCCTTAGATGATCTAAAAATGAATCCAGCTCAATCCCTAGGAAAAATCCTATTGCGGAAAAACTTGAAAGTAAATACACTTACACGTTCCCCCCCCCTCCCTCTGCTAGTTAAAAAGGCGAATATATGTGCCGATTATTAATCGTAGTTGTTAGTTATTTGTTCTTCTTCGGGTTACCGGCATCAGCACAGAATTTTCCAAATCAAAAATCTGCTATTTGGACAGCTAAAGAGTTCAAATTTCATACGGGTGAAGTAATGCCAAATTTAAATATTGGCTACACAACGCTTGGAAATCCAAATGGTGAAGTTATCGTGATTCTTCATGGTACCGCAGGATCTGGGCAAGGCATGCTGAACAATACCTTTGGGGGCGAGTTATTTGGGCCTGGCCAAGTCCTCGACGCAACCAAATATTTCATTATTTTGCCAGACTCAATTGGTGCAGGTAAGTCTAGCAAACCCTCCGATGGATTACGCGCAAAATTTCCTAAATACAACTATGACGATATGGTTTTAGCGCAATATCGGCTGTTAACTGAAGGCCTTCATCTAAAGCATGTGCGTATGATTTTAGGAAACTCTATGGGTGGAATGCATACTTGGCTCTGGGGAGTACAGTACCCCACCTTTATGGATATATTGGTTCCAATGGCATCCATGCCTAGCGAGATGTCTGGGCGTAATTGGCTAATGAGAAGACTAATTATTGACTCAATCAAAAACGATCCTGAATATCTAAATGGTAATTATGTAAAGCAACCAAAAAGTCTTCAATTTGCTTCTGTTTTCTATGCGCTTGCCACGAACGGGGGTAACCAAGGTCTCCAGCGTATTGCTCCTACTCGAGAAAAAGCTGATCAATTGCTAAATCAACGAATGAATTCGAATTTTAATGGAGATGCCAATGATAATCTTTATCAGTGGGACTCTTCTAGAGATTTCAATCCTGCTAATCAATTAGAAAAAATTCAGGCAACTTTGTTGGTTATTAATTCAGCAGATGATGAACGCAATCCGCCAGAACTCAATGTCATGCATAAAGCGTTGGCAAAAATACCCAATTCTCGCCTGCTTTTAATCCCGGCCAGCGATCAAACAAGCGGTCATGGAACCACCGGTCAAGCAAAATGGTGGAAAAACGAAGTAGGCACCTTAATTCAAAATGCCCCACGCTTCAATTAAGAAAATACTCAAATCTTCCCTCAACATTTTTAATGATCGTGCTTAGAGAACGGTTAGAGAAAACTCGACACTTGATCAATTTTTTAAAACTAAAGTGGCATTAAGCGCGTGTCTCCGCTTAAAAAATTGCCATGTTCTGATTAAAAATAATCTGAAAATTTGGGCTTAATTGGACTCTTTCAAAAAATAATTTTTCCAATATTTATGAAAAATATTTGGTCTCAAAAATATTATCGCCTAGTAAAAACTTGATAAACAAATAAAAAAATATAAACAGAATAATTGAAATGATTTTTTTCATTTTTCTCGCCATCCCTTCAACTGATCATCCATCAAAAATATACATTATTTTCTAATTATCTTTGATGAGCCAACAATATTTGCAATTGCTTTTACTATAGACCATTAAAAGATTTTTTATATGTACTTTGTAATGTTTTTTATTATCATACGTAATACTCAGCAGCTACAATTTGCCTACTGTTAGGCTTTAAACAACAATGACAAATTCTGAAGAGAAATCAATCGTGGATTGACTTGAGAATAACCATGCAGTAAATTAAAAACTTACACTCTATTAAAATCCATATTTAATTTAGGTCATACAAATGAACCCATTCCAAAAACTATTCGGCATTATTTTAATCTGTTCATCTGTTTCAATTGCCTGTGGGCAAAATATTAACTGGCGAGGAACCATTGCTTCATACGACGGAAAATCTTTGGGCGTAAACTTGCGCAACGGACAAACTATCCTAATTGATTTACCAGAAGCATTGCCAATCTCTACCACTGAACCATTTTCAATGGCGGATATCAAACCAGGTATGGTATTAGGAGTAACTACTGTCAATCGTGCAGACGGCTCAAAAGTGGCAATCGACGTTCGCCCTATTTCAGCAACTGCCCCGCAAGGTTTATCTGCATATGACTTACAACCCCAATCGACGATGACCAATGCTGTGTTAGAGGCTACTGTTCTCAATGCTGAAACGCATGAATTAGTTCTAAACTATAAAACTGGCTCCGTTAAAGTACTTGTTCCTCCTGGCACACCCATGTCGCGTTCCTCACCAGGTTCACGCAGCGACTTAGTCACTGGCCAATCGGTCTATGTAGCTTCAAAGCCAAATTCTGCGAATGGCTACACTGCCGTGCGTGTTCAAGTTGGAAAAAACGGGATCAACCCCACTCAATGAATTTTAAAATAGTCACCGCTGCTATCGTCTTACAAGATAATAAAGTTCTTCTAACGAGGAAAGCACCCGGCCAATCTCTTGAGGGCTATTGGGAGTTTCCAGGTGGTAAAGTTGAGGAAGGTGAAAGTCTACAAGAATGCTTAAAACGTGAAATCTTTGAGGAACTAGGAGTCCAAGCAGAAGTTGAACAAGATGAATTTTGTGTTGTCAAACACCAATACGATCATGGTGAAATTCTTTTAGTAGGGATACTAACCTATTTAAAAAGCCATAACTTTCAACTAACAGTACATGATCAATATGATTGGGTTCCTGTAGATGATTTATTAAGTTTTAAATTAGCTCCTGCAGATATACCTATTGCCCAAAAATTGCTAGGCTAATTAATTTCTCATAAAAGAGTAAATTCTGACAAAGTGTATTAATCAGAAAATGCCACGAATACCCTTAGTAGTTGCTAGATATGTCATTAAAATTAACTTGGATTAAAGCCTTTAAAGATCGTTTATGAGTCATTTTGCTAACAAGGGGATTATCCATATAGGATTCGGACTAGGCTATTACTCGAATATTGCTTAGCCTTTTAAGGCTCTATTCCCAGTTGACCAACCATCTGTAAAGCCGCCTTTAAGGGAAATGCCTCACCCGCACCTCCCCAATTTACTGAAACTTAAATCCGTAATTTACGTATATATATTCCGTAATTTATGATACCATTTGCTAATGAATACCCCTAGCATCTATTTACGCCACATTGAGCCTCGAATTGCACAGGCTTTAGAGGACACACCGGTTGTTCTACTCGCAGGCCCTCGCCAAGCCGGTAAGACCACCCTCGTGCGGCAAATAGCAGCTACCAATGGGCTGCGTTACCTGACCCTAGATGATCAACTTACACTCATGGCAGCTCGCGAAGACCCCGTAGGTATGATTCGTAACTTAAAGCGTTCAGTCATTGACGAAATTCAGCGGGCACCGCAGTTACTGCTAGCTATTAAGAAAAGTGTTGATGAGGACCGGCGCCCAGGACGATTTCTGCTAACTGGATCGGCTAATCTAATGTCCTTGCCCACTGTGGCTGACTCCTTGGCTGGTCGCCTGGAGACATTATCACTCCTACCCCTATCACAAAGCGAAATTGAGGGGCGGACGGCGAACTGGATCGATAGCGTGTTCTCTGGGAATATTTTAAAGTCTACCAATCCGACTTTAGGGGAGTTTCTAGTTGAGCGCGTCCTGCGTGGCGGTTATCCAGAAATGATTTCTCGCGCATCCGCTAAACGACGAAGTACCTGGGCACGACAATACCTTGAAGCCATCATCAAGCGTGATGTGCGTGACATAGCTGGTATCGAAAAACTCGACCAATTGCCACGTTTTCTAAGCGCCTTGGCGCAAACCGCAGGTCAGATGTGTAACTACACCAAACTAGGTGGGCAGATCGGCCTAGATGGTAAGACAGCGTCACGCTACATTAGCGTTTTCGAGCAAATGTATTTGCTCAAACGCGTTGACGTCTGGGCGAGCAATCGTCTCAATCGCGTGGTCAAAACACCTAAATTACAGTTTATAGACTCCGGCTTGCTGACCACCTTGCTAGATCTAAGCACAAACGAAGTCTTGCAGGATCGGACGCGATTTGGCAATGTGCTAGAAACTTTCGTTTTTGGGGAATTGCTCAAACA
>CALPOM020000023.1 GCA_943325205.2 Thermoflexus hugenholtzii JAD2
AGGTCAATCACTTCGGCAGGTTAGAGACTTATTGTGGCAAGTACATGAGGCTCATCTGCGAGATGAGCGCACTGGAAAATTACATATACTTCGCACAAATACAGATAATTGGGTCAACACGCCACTCGGGGAATTACTAAAACACAACTTTACGCACTAAATGGCAGAAGTCAGGAAATCATCGCTCTCACTTGAACTAAGGGCTTGCAATTGAAGCTCGCCATTGCAAGCCATTGCGCTTTTAATTCCTAGGGTAATTTATTTACTGATTCGAAATACCTAAAAGCCCATGTAAGTCCTTGAGGGCTTTATCAATGAGCCACTCAATTGGAAAATACAAAAATGTCGCACCAAGCTGTTGAAAGTGCTCTAGTTGAGACCAGTCTGCGGGCATACCAAACCTTTTTTCAGCAAGACGAAGTCTTTCGCTAACATGGTCGACCATGTTGAGAACATCTGGTGTTCTTGCACCCCGCACACCCGTCATATCGTATGCGAGATCATTGGGGCCAATTAAATAAGCGTCAACGCCAGGGACTTGCATAATGGCATCTAAGTTATTGATCGCCTCGACAGTTTCTATTTGAACAATAATTGTTTTATCTGCCGATTTATCACCACAAGCATATCGAAAAAGTTCGACCACATCTGCTACGTCTTTTGGCGTATTAATGTGGGGAACTACTAGGCCGTCAACCTGCCGGTCTAAATACTGCACTAAGACGGTCGGATCTTTAGACCAACTGCGCACAATAGCCGTGAGGTTAGCAATTTTGGCTGCCCGAATTAATTCTGTTGCAGCGTCAATACCAATCCCAGTTCTTTCACAATCAATAAAGGCCATGTGGGCGCCAGATTTAGAGAGTGCTTGCATGACATCAGGATTCTTCCCTGCGACATTCACTGCGATGACAGTCTTACCGTCTTTGAGTCGTTGTTGTTGTAGATTTAAAGGCATATTTTAAAAACCATAAATTAAAGTAGGATTATCAATGAGAATTTTTTGGAGTAAGTTTTTATCTTGCACCCATTCAGAAAACACGTTGTACAAATCTCCATCATTGGGCATAGCGCTCTTAATAAAAACATGTGGCCAGTCACTACCCCACATCAGGCTATGAGGTACTTCTGCTAATAAAATCTGCGCAGTTGGAAGTACAGATGGATACGGAAAGGCCTCTGTAGTGAGACGATAAGGTGCAGTTAGTTTAATCCAAGCAGAACCATTTTTAGCCATTCGTAATAA
Organism: Thermoflexus hugenholtzii JAD2; assembly: GCA_943325205.2. Taxonomy (GTDB): domain Bacteria; phylum Pseudomonadota; class Gammaproteobacteria; order Burkholderiales; family Burkholderiaceae; genus Polynucleobacter. The sequence continues at coordinate 1,247 of CALPOM020000023.1, forward strand.
AGCATCAAAGCCTGGCGTATGTCCCAAATGCGTTGGAACATAGCCAAGATGTCCAAAAACGAGAGGTAAGCGTAGATTTTTAAGTTGTATATCTAGATCAGGAAATTCATGAACATGCATTAAAAATTCGATATGCCAACCAAGCGGCCGGATTTTGTCTGCTAGTATTTGTAGATCAGCTGTAGGCAATTGCCCCTTACCAACTTGTAAGTCAACGATATTGCAGCGAACTCCCCGAACACCAAGTGCGTGCAGTCGTTCGATTTCCGTTATGGAGACATCAAACGGTACAACAGCAACTCCTCTGAGTCTTTTCGGATCCATAGCAAGTGCCTCTAACATGGCGCGGTTATCTGTGCCGTAGACACTTGGCTGCACTAAAACACCTCGACTCATTCCGAGGATATCCAGCATTTCTAAGTACTCCTTAGGAGAGGCCTCTGGGGGGTTATACAGGCGATTTTCTACTAAAGGAAAAAGATCTCTTGGTCCACAGACATGGGCATGGACGTCGCAGGCCAAGAGTGGTGGCTTCGTATGAGGCTTTTTAGGGTGCGAGTCATGAGCTACACACTCGACAATTGCTTGCACGTGACTAGTCAATTTGAGCTCCGGTAGCCTTGACGACTTTACCCCACTTATCTACTTCATCACGGATCAATTTAGCGTATTCCGCAGGTGAACTTGTGAGTGGGTCAGCACCTTGCTCGCTAAGATATTTAGTCATCGCGGGTTCACGCACAATTTTAATAATCATGGCGTTTATTTTATTTACAATACTCACAGGCAATTGGGCTGGACCGACTAAACCAAAATATCCAATAGCCTCATAGCCTGGAAGACCAGATTCATGAATCGTAGGGACATCCGGTAAAGCGGAGATGCGTTGTCTCGTACTCACTCCAAGTGCTTTAACTTTACCTGATTTAACATTTTGCACTGCTGATGGTGCCGTTGCTAAAGACAACTGCACGTGACCTGCCATCAAATCAGTCATTGCCTGTGGCCCTCCTTTGTAGGGGACATGTGTCATTTTTGTACCACTCATCATTTTAAAAAGTTCGGTTGATAAATGGGGTTGGCTGCCATTACCTGCTGAGCTATAACTAATTGGGTTTGTTTGATTTTTGAGATATTCGATGAGTTCTTTAATATTATTGGATGGTATGGATGGATGTACCACAAGGACTTGGGCAGTTTCTGCAACAACGGTAATTGGCGTAAAGTCTTTGATCGGGTCATAAGTCATTTTTGGATAGAGAGAGGCATTGATACTATGCGCAGTCGAGGCCATTAGAAGGGTATACCCATCTGGCGCTGAGCGGACTGCGATTTCTGCGCCAATATTGGCCCCACCACCAGGCCGGTTATCAACAATCACAGGCTGCTTCCATTCTTCCGTTAATTTCTGAGCAAGAGCGCGGGTGATAATGTCAGTTGTACCACCAGCCGGGAACGGTACTACAATCCGGATGGATTTAGCCGGATAGTCTTGGGCGCATAGATTAAAGATTGATACTAAAAATCCAAAGATTAGGTAACGAGTTCGCATAGTGACTCCCAATTGATTATTGTGTTTGAAAAAGTTTTCCTGCGTGCTTGATGGTGCGAAGATCATTCATACTTCGTAGAGCTCCCCACATGGACGCTTGGTTACTCGTGATTACTGGTCGGCCTAGTTCGTTTTCTAGCTCAGTAATTAGACCCAGCGTTCGAAAATTGGAGCAACTTATAAATAAGGCTTCGGTATTCGTTCGCATGACTTCATACGCTAGAGTTTTAATAACTGGCGCAGAGATGCTGCCATGTGCTTGCGTACCCAGTCCTGCTATGGCGAGTACTTCAAAGCCTGCCAGTTCGAGATAAATCTTTACGCGTTCATTAAGCCAAGGTTCATAGGGTGACGCAACACTAATTTTTTGCGCAGAAACAGCGCGCAGCGCACCCACAATTGATGAAGCGGAAGTCACGCAGGGTATTTGTGTTTGTGCAGTCAGCTCTTTAGCTTGATCTAAATCGTCTTGTGGTGTTTTGAGAAACCCACTGGCAGTACAGCCATGACAAATAGCTTGAACCTTTGCATGGGATAGCAATTCGGCGGCTTGAGGCGCTTGGGTACTCAGCCATAATAAACTTTTTTCAGAATCATCCGTATGTTTAATTCGTTGGGCATGAATGGATGTATGTGGTCCAGCCATTTGTCCAAATTCGTATTCCATGACGGTATTCCAGGACGGGACAATAATTCCTAATTTAGTATGCCAATCCGTCATATTGGGATTTATGGGTGTTGAGGTAGAGGTATTCACTTAATCAAGAGAGATATTTTTTTCACGAATGACTAAAGCCCAGCGTTGAAGATCCTCGCGGATAACTTGACTAAATTGTGTTGGACCAGCCCCAATGGCTTGAACTCCCATCGTGGCAAAGCTTTTTTTAACGGCCTCATCTTGAAGGGCTTGCGAGGCAAGCGCCTGAATTGCTTGGATCACATCGTTTGGAGTACCTTTAGGCGCAACGAGGCCTGTAAAGTTGTTAATTACAAAATTACTAATCCCAGCCTCTACGAAGCTTGGAGTTTGTGGAAGGGATTTCCAGCGTTCTGCTGAAGAGACTGCTATCGGAGTAACTCGGCCTTGTTCGATGAAGGCAGATGAGGAGCTGACTTGATCAAATAGTAGATCGACACGACCGGCGACGACGTCTTGCAATGCTGGGCCAGCACCCTTGTAGGGTACGTGCAGAAACTGGACACCAGTCATCGCTTGAAAATATTCACCGACTAGATGATTAGAACTACCGTTCCCAGCGGACGCCATACTTAAGCCATTTGGTTTTTGGCGGGCTAAGGCGATGACTTCGGCAAGGTTTTTAGCCCCAAGTCCAGGGCGAACAACTAGAACAAAAGGCACGGCAGCTAGGTAGCTTGCTGGTGATATACCGCCTACTGGGTCGTAAGGCCAGTCTTTAAAGAGATTTGGAGCCACGCTTAAGGAGCTATTTGAACCCATGAGTAAGGTATATCCGTCAGCAGGCGATTTGATAGCTGCTTCGGCACCGATTTTGCCACTCGCACCAGCACGATTTTCAACAATAAAGGTTTGATTTGATAATTTACTCATGGCTGCGCCGACAACACGAGCGGTCACGTCCACATTACCACCAGGGGCAAAGGGGACGATAATACGAACTGGTTTAGATGGCCAGTTGGACTGAGCCTGCACACTGGTTAGAAACCCTAAAGTGCAGCAGATGATAAGGCTACTGATTTGATAAATCCAGTGATACATAGTTCGTAATCCCTTGAGGTTATTGGGCCGTTATTAAAGATTTTTGGGTTGTATTTTGCCAGCAAAATAGAATTTAATGATTCAGAAATTATTCTAACAGGCATTTTTAGAAGGGCACTTATTTCCAAAAAAGAAAGGCTGTGTCGTTTAAAATAAGAATCTTTTAACCGAACTAATTTGCAATTGATCATGAGCCAAGCTAAGCAAGAAAACTGTCTATTTTGTGATGTTCTTGAAATTGACAGAGATAGAATCGTGGAAGAAAACGACTTAGCTTTTGTGGTACGAGATGGGTTTCCGGTGACACAGCATCACACTTTATTGATTCCAAAGCGTCATGTACTCGATTATTTTGGGTTAAATACAGCAGAGGTGAGTGCTATTCATACGTTATTACACTCCCAGAAAAAATTATTGAGTGAGCAAGATACAACGATTTCTGGTTACAACATTGGGATGAATTGCGGAAAGGTGGCTGGCCAATCGGTTTGGCACTGCCATGTTCATTTGATTCCTAGAAGACAGGGTGACGCGCCTTATCCGAAAGGTGGCGTGCGCCACGTGATTCCTTATAAAGGCAATTACGAGGACCTGAAGTGAGTTGCAAACTTTAGGTCTTCATCAGTAATACCTCTCATCAAGTACTAGGATTTCTTTGCTAAGGCTTCATCAATCCAAGAATCGTCATAGGTCCCGTTATTAATTGCTTTAAGTGTAGCGGTTTCATGGGCCAGTTTTTGCTGACCTAGCTTCGCTACTTCCAGAGCAACTTTGGGTGAGAAGGCAACGATACCGTCAGAGTCTCCAAGAACAATATCTCCTGGATAAATCACTAAACCGCCAATCGAAACGGGGACATTGATCGCACCAGGACCATCTTTATAGGGGCCTCTTAAATTAACACCTCTTGCCCAACAAGGAAAATTCTTTTCTTCAAAAGAATTGACATCACGAACAGCGCCGTCAAAGACAGCTCCAACAGCCCCTTTAACTTGGGCAACGCTCATCATGATTTCTCCAAAAAGTGCTCGCGTAATATCCCCATCACCATCTACTACCAAAAAGTCTCCTGGCTCCAGCATTCTGAGGGCGCGATGAATTAATAAATTATCACCAGCGCGCGCTTTCACAGTGACAGCATTACCGCAGGCACTCACCGGGGATTTATTGACTGGATACAATCCAACTGTACCAATAATGCGTCCAGTTACATCACCGACAATTGATGTGGGAAGATTTGCTAGAGCTTTAATACCATCCAAGAATGGTGGCACCCGATCAAAAATTTCTATACCATTAAACATGCAGTTTTTCCTTGCTTAGCTAAATTGAGAATCATTCACACTAAATAGTATATAGAAATTACTCAGAGCTTGATCTTCTTTTGAGTCTTTGCTTAATGAACCTATTAGTGATGGAGCTATTGAAAAGCTCTGGCTATGCAGAGTAGTCAGATAGATTTGATTGCTTGTAGACTATAGTTCCATAGCTCTTTTTGTAATTGTTGATTCTGGGCTAAAGCAGAAGTTTGGGCGGGTCGACAATCCGAAAAATATTGGCCATTGGGAAACTGGTCATTTGTTTTTAAGCAAAATAAAGTGGTTTTTGCGCCTTCTTGTGGAGTTTTTAAAAAGGGCATTGCGCCAAAATAGTTAAGTGGCTTTGGGATGTGTCGCCAAATACCCGTTTTGACCACGCCAGGGTGGAGGCTATAGGCTTGTATGCCTTGATATTGGATTTGGGTAGCGATTTCATTCGTATGCCAAATATTCGCCAGTTTAGAAAAGCCATATTCATCAAAAGCTGTTAACGATTTTGTTTTTCTCCGTAATTGATCCCAACTCGTAAATTGAGCAGACCAGTGGGCATCGCTAGCTACATTGATGATTCGTGGATTATTTGCCCGAGATAGGGCTGGTTGTAAGAGATGCGTCAGAAAAAAATGTGCTAAAAAATTCGTTCCAAACGCCATTTCATAGCCGTCTTGAGTTAGCCCTTTTTGCCCAAAAACTCCGGCATTATTGATTAAAATATCCAGTGTTTGATGGCGTTGAAGGAAATCTAAAGCGGCTTTTTTAACAGATAGAAGACTACTCAGTTCAACAATGATTGCATGAGCTTGGACTTGGGGGTTGATAGATTGCATTGTTTTGATCAGTTCGTTCGTTTTTTCTGCTGAGCGATTAGCTAAGAAAAACTGATGATTTTCTTTTGCAAGAGCTAGAACTGTTTCTTTTCCGATGCCGGATGTACAACCTGTAATGAATATATTCATGGGTGATTTTAAAGGCTAGAATAATTGGGTATCAGGATTGGGGTATTTTAAAACACAGTTGTTTATTTTATATGGGGCGGTTTCAAGGTTAAACTTGAATCAGCCTACTGAGATTGGCTATTGAGACCAACCGCTCTTATACAGGGTGCACAATTTTTGTTGTATTGGGTCATGCAATGTGTTCATGGGTATTTATCGAGTAGGGAATAGATGAGTTATTTATTAAGAGCCACACGCTGGATAGACTGGTTGAGTTTACAAGCTGCTAAATTAGCCATTAGTTTAGTACTCATTTGCGCTTTAGTGTCTGTTTTAAATGCTTTTTCCCGTTATGTGTTTGACTTGAGTTCGAATGCTTGGTTAGAGTTGCAATGGTATATGTTTGGCGGCATTGTGATGCTGGGCGGGGCACATTTGCTCAATACCAATGGCCATATCCGAGTAGATTTATTCTATTTAAAGCTTTCTCCTCGGCAAAAGCTTTGGCTTGACCTTTTTGGACTCAGTATTTTTGTCATTCCTTTTAGCTTGGCCATGACGGTTTATTCTTGGCCGTGGTTTATGGAGGCTTGGTATTTACAAGAAATATCTGCGAATGCTGGAGGATTATTTCGTTGGCCAGTCAAAATCCTCATTCCAATTGGTTTTTCTTTGCTGATATTGCAAGGTTTTGCTGAGATTGTGAAGAGGATTGCTGCCTTGCGGGGCGAGTTTGTCATCAATACCCATTATGAGCGGATGGAGCAATAGTCATGAGTCCAGTTGAGTTGATGGCTCCTGCGATGTTTATTGCTTTAGTTATTTTTTTATTACTAGGACTACCGGTCGCATTTTCTTTAGCGGCTTTAGGTTTATCGTGTGGTTTGATAGCCATTCAATTTGATTTTTTCCCGGCGCAGTTTATGGCGAACTTGCCATACCGCGTATTTGGAATTATTAGTAATGAGTTATTACTGTCGATACCATTTTTTACACTCATGGGTGCCATATTAGAGCGGAGTGGTTTGGCGGAGGATTTGTTAGAGGGCTTTGCACAACTTTTTGGGGGCTTATCTGGTGGCTTAGCATATGCCGTCATCATTGTTGGTGCAATTTTAGGAGCTATTACTGGCACGGTTGCTGCCTCGGTCATAGCTATGGGTGTAATTGCTTTACCAGTCATGATCCGGTATGGATATAACCCACGTTTAGCTACTGGCGTGATCGCCGCCTCTGGAACAATTACACAAGTTATTCCGCCATCATTAGTCTTAATAGTTTTAGCTGATCAATTAGGTAAGTCTGTAGGGGATATGTATCTCGGAGCAATTGGACCATCGATTGCACAGATTCTTATTTTTATCACTTTTATTATGTTGATCTCTTGGTTTAATCCCAAGTTAATGCCACCCCAACCCAAAGAGTTGAGGACTAGGATGGGTTGGCCACTTGTAAAAAAAATGATGCATGGAGTATTGCCCTCTCTGGGCCTCATTTTTATTGTTTTAGGGACTATTTTTATGGGCTTAGCAACCCCAACCGAGGCTGGTGCGATGGGTGTTGCTGGGGCTATTGGACTAGCGCTGTCGCAAAGGCGCTTTAGTTGGATCATGCTATGGCAAGGAATGGACGCCACGATGCGGGTGACCGTCATGGTGATTTTTATTTTAATTGGCGCCAGCGTATTTACTCTAGTATTTCAGGGGGTAGATGGTGGCGTATGGGTCGAGCATTTATTCCGAGTTGCTGGTGCAGACGATGCAGTATCCTTTCTAATCGTAGTCAATATCATTATTTTTATACTGGCATTTTTCTTGGATTTTTTTGAAATTGCCTTTATCGTGATTCCTCTTTTAGCTCCGATAGCCACATCTTTAGGAATAGACTTGATTTGGTTTGGGGTGCTGATTTGTGTCAATATGCAAACTTCGTTTATGCATCCACCATTTGGTTTTGCACTATTTTATTTGCGGGGGATTGCTCCGAAATCTATTTTGAGTTCTGATATTTATTTAGGTGCCCTACCATGGGTGGGGCTGCAATTACTATTAGTTTTATTATTAATATTTTTCCCAGAGATGGTAACCGGTCTTTTAGATAAACCTGTTACTTCTGACTTGCAAAATATTGAGATATTACTTGATCCTAGTTTGAATGAGTCTGATGCTAGTCTGCAAAGACCAGTTGATGATCCAGCAGACTATTTTAAGAAAAAATAAAAAGAGCTAATTATAATTTTTGTTTATACATGAAGTTATCAAAACTTGCTTCAGCCACTCTAAACCATGCTTGCTGATCTCTTTGGAAAGTACTCATATGGGTGTAGATCTTTTTAAACGAAGCACTTTTCATATTGGTTTCATTAATCAGCTCTTGGGTTGCTTTATAACATGCGTCCATCACTGCGGGTGGGTAGGCGCGTAATTGCGCTCCTCCTTGAATTAAGCGTTTGAGTGCGATCGGATTGAGCGCGTCATACTTGGCTTGCATCCATGTGTTGGCCTCAGCACAAGCCGACTGTAGTGCAAAGCGATACTCCTCTGGTAGTGCGTCCCAGGCTTTCGCATTTACCTGAAAAGCGAGAGCGGCACCGCCCTCATTCCAACCAGGATAGTAGTAATACTTAGCAATTTTGTTAAGGCCTAATTTTTCATCATCATGGGGTACTGTAAATTCCGCCGCGTCGATGGTGCCTTTTTCAAGAGCGGAGTAGATTTCCCCAGCGGGGAGTTGCTGGGTTACGACACCTAGTTTTGTAAGAACTTGGCCCCCCATACCACCGGTTCTGAACTTCAGACCCTTCAGATCCGCTAAGGTTTTAATTTCCTTTTTGAACCAACCTGCCATTTGAGCACCAGTATTACCAGCTAGGAGATTAACAACTCCAAATTGGCGGGAGAACTCATTAAACACTTTTTCGCCATCGCCGTGGATCCACCAAGCATTATGTTGACGGCTATTCAGGCCAAATGGAATGCAAGTTCCAAATGCCCAAGCTGGATCTTTACCAATAAAGTAGTAAGGTGCTGTGTGGTTACATTCAATCGTCCCTTTTTCAACGGCATCAAGTACCTGCAGGGGCGGTACAATTTCGCCAGCAGCATGCATACTAATTTGGAATTTTCCTGCAGTAATTTGTGCTACGCGGCGAGTAATCAATTCTGCTGTACCAAAAAGGGTATCAACACTTTTAGGAAAGCTAGAAGCGCAGCGCCAACGAACATTTTCGGTTTGTGCAAGAGCAGCAGGGGCTAAAACAGCGGTACTCCCACCAATGACAAAAGCGCTACTCTTGGATAAAAAAGCACGTCGACTCATGATCTATCCTCATGTTTAGTTGAATTAGTTAAATCATAGTATATTTGGGTCGCACAGCATACAGGGTTTGTACTAGTCACCATGCTCTTGGGCACATAGAAATTGCTCAAGAAGACCTATACGAGTTGTTACGGCAACTATATTTTATCAATTAGTGGCGTAGGCAGATTTATTTTAATTCCAGCCCTTTAGCCAGGCAGCGGTATTTTTGAGCTCAGTCCAGTGCATTGTTTGAGTTCGTTTGCTATACACAGATTCTATTTCAATATGCCCCTCAGGTAGTGGGGACTGACCATTCGGATCATATACTTGAATCACGATAAAGTGTTTTTCTTTGTTTTGGGGTATGACGGCTGTCCATTTGCTCATTAATAGTTTTTTAAAGGTAAGTGCAGGACGCATACGTGGGCTTTCGAAGTTCTTTGATATCTTTTCGATCAAGTAGTTGATCAGAATGGATCCACATTCATTTTGTAGTAAATTGAATGTTTATTCAATATTGCAGAGGAATTGTATGTTGGCACAGGTGAATGGCTTACAGGTTTTTTATGAGCTCGATGGTAATCCGGATAAACCTTGGTTAACAATGGTTACTGGTATAACGAATGATACGACGATGTGGGATGGTCAAATAAAAGCTTTGCAAAACGACTTTCATATTTTACGATATGACCTTCGTGGGCAAGGGCAAAGTGCTAGTACGCCAAGTCCGTATTCGATCGAGTTATTAGGTGCAGATTTAATTGGGCTATGGGATACTTTGGGAATTACGCAGAGTCATTTAATGGGACTTGGTTTAGGTGGGTCGATTTGTTTGTATTTAGGAATTCATCAGCCCAACCGAATTATCAAGTTAGTGCCTTGTTGTTGTCGGGCGATCATGGTGGAGGATTTTGCTGTCATGTGGCGCCAATTATTAGTAACTGTAGAGGCCGGTGGTATTGAAGCAATTGTCGAAAATACTGCACAGAGATGGTTTTCTGAGGATTTTAAAAAGAGTTATCCTGAGCAATTAGAAGCGGTTCGATTGATGATTCGCAGGACTAGTCAAGCAGGATATCTAGGCGTGGTGAATGCCTTTCTTGGGTTGAATCTTTTTGATGCATTAGATCAAATTCATTTGCCTACTATGTTGATGGGTGGACAAGAGGACCGTATTGGCGGGCCACCAGAAATCATGCAAACAATTGCAAACCAGATTCCTGTAGGGTTATATGTGCCTGTTCCTGGGGCGGCCCATATTGCTAATCTACAAAACCCACAGGGCTTTAATCAAATTCTTAGGCAGTTTCTACTGAAGTGATAGAGTAGGAGTAATCATTTGTAAATAGCTTTGCTGATGAATAAGACAACCCCTTTCTGAAAAAACCTCGTGTACTCTGTCATTAGTATTATTTTTCCTGTTTTTTCGCTCATCTTGTTGGGGTACTTGACTGGAAAATTTGGGTTATTTAAAGATACGGCCTCAACCGAATTAAATTATTTTGTTTTGTGGTTAGCTCTGCCTGCGCAGCTATTTAGTTACACCTCGAAAAATAAAACGCAAATACTCGAACAACCGTTATTTTTAGTAGCCTTTTTGGGCGGCTCGATACTCATATATTCATTGATGTATCTCCTTCATTGGCGAAGTTCGCGGAGCAACTTAGGGGCAAATTTTTGGGGTTTAAGTAGTTCTTATAGCAATACGGGTTATATGGGTATTCCGCTGTGTATGTTAGCTTTAGGTGAAGATGCTTTAGGACCAGCCATCTTGGCCACTTTGTTAGTTGTGAGTGGACTATTTAGTATTTCGATTATAGGGATCGAGCTTGGTCAGCAAAAAGCGAGTAGTTGGTCGCAAAGCATCGTACCGATAGTTAGGGCCTTATTAAAAAATCCTTTACTGATTGCGCCCATTGCTGGGTTTGCCTGGTCTTATTCGGAATTGGACTTATATGCACCTTTGCGGCAGGGCCTAGAATTATTGGGTGCGGCTGCTAGTCCCTGTGCTTTGATATCGATTGGTTTGTTTTTAGTAAAAAAATCCAATGTTCGGATTGAGGGGATGGTGACTTTAGTCAGTTTGAAATTAATAGTCCAACCCTTTGTAACTTGGGTGATTGCTGGTCCAATTTTAGGATTACCAACTTTTTGGGTGAATTCAGCAATCTTATTAAGTGCCCTACCAACGGGCACTGGACCTTTAATGTTGGCGCAATATTACCGGGGGGATACGGAGATGATTTCGCGGGCTATATTTTTAACCACTTTGGGTTCAGTATTTACCTTGTCTTTTATTTTGTGGCTAATACCCAATTATTTAAATTAGCCAATTTTTCAGGTTCGTATTTTTTTTAGTATGGGGAGGCATTGTTGCAATGAAATCATCGATTAAAAATAGACAAGTATTTCTAAGCTATTTTTGTACTTTTATTCAATTTTTTAAAAGGATGGGATTCGTCTGGTTTGTGTGGATCTTATCATTCAATATTAGTTTTGCAAATTCCTCCAATTGTTATGCAATTAAAAATACTGATTCTAAAAACTTCTGTTTAGCAATTAGTCAGCAACAGGTGAGTTATTGCTATTCAATTAGAGAAAGCGATGATAAAAATATGTGTTTAGCACAAGTGAAAAAACAAAAGTCTAGCTGTTATTCTATCAAGTCATCTGATCAGAAGAATCAGTGCTTAGCTCTTGTGCCATAAAATTTATTCAGCGGAGATATTAGCTTCTTTGGCTATTTTTGCTGCTTTAGCAACATACTTACTATACATATCGTCCAACTGTTCTGGTGTACTTGATCTGCCAATAGCTCCAATTTGAGTAAAGCTATCTTGAATTTCTGGAAGTTTGAGTATTCTAGTAATTTCATTACTCAGTTTGTCTCGCATTATTTTGGGAGTTCCCGTTGGTACAAAGCTCGCAAACCAGTCATCACCAATATCATCCCGAATTAACTCAGGCATTGGATTAAGAGTGGAGGCGAAGATTTGTCCTTCTTTAGAGGTTGTGCCCAAGATTTTGGCTTTGCCATCTTTTGCTAGGGGGAGGGCGTTTGGCCCAGGCGCAAATACATAGGTAACTCGTCCTGCAATCGTATCAATTACAGCTTCGGGAGTACCTTTATAAGCCACATGCACTGCTTCAAAGCCATAGTTTTTAGCAAATAAAGCGGCGTGTAAGTGAGCCGTGCTGCCAATTCCTGCAGATGCGTAGAAGATCTTTTCTTTACTGCCTTTGGCGCGGTTTGCTAATTGTTGCAGTGTAGTAACACCTGGATCATTAGAAACAATCAGAAAACTTGGGGTTAGACCAATGAGGCTAACGCCAGCTAATTCCTTTACGCTATCGTAAGGTAATTTTTTATCAATTCCAGATCGCACTCCAAGAGCGCTCGGAGCAATTAAGACGGTTTGGCCATCGGGTTTGGAATCAATCACAAATTTAGCACCGATGACTCCACCAGCGCCAACTCGATTTTCAACAATTACAGGCACTTGCCAGGCATCAGAGAGCGGTTTAGCAATTAAGCGAGCCAAGATATCAGTAGTGCCACCGGCTGATGCGGGAATTACAAGTTTTATTGGACCATTTGGGTAGGCCTGCGCTACATGGTTGAGGCATACCAGACTTAACAAAGTTAAGGTTGATAAAATTTTAGACCAGATCGAGCTATTTGGAGATTTGATGAACATGAGTTACTTTCTAAAAAAATACGATTTTTAATAGGGATTGCTATGAGTTATTTTTTTGACTTTCTTGCCAAAACTTTAACCAAGCAGTGTTCCCACCTTTAGAGACTAATTCTTGTAATTCTTTGGGAATGGCAGGAAATTCTAAGCGGATATTTTTTGTGTGATTAATAAAAAGGCCATTTTGAAAATTGACTTCTAGATCATCGTGCATAGCACACATTGTAGTAATTTGAGGGCATGGATTGAGAACGGCTAAGCCTGTACTGATTGCTTCGCGATAGGCTTGGACAGACATCGATTCGCATAAAAGCCCTAAACCTAGTGCTTGCATAGCAATATAGCCACATCCTTTAGGGCCCATACCAAAATTTTTACCAGTCACAATGAGGTCGCCCGGCCTGACACGCTCAGCAAATCCGGGGTCAGTTTCTGAAAACAAATGCGGGATTAGTACAGCGGGGTCAGTTTCTCTTGCCGTGATAAGGTTTAGCGGTATGACTCCACCGGGATGAGGTACGTTATCCCCAAGACGGTAGCAACGTCCTCGAAGTTGCCATTGATATTCAGACATAGGCGGACTCTATTTGATGAAGTAGCTCTTGGTTAATCGCTAAAGTTCTCGGATCACTAATTTTTCCACAAACAGCTGAAGCAGCGACACTCAATGGGCTACCTAGATAGAGTTTGGCATCGTTGGCTCCAAATCGTCCACGATTATTATTCGTGGCCGTGGAGATAGAATTTTCTCCTGGAGCGATTGGACCTACTACGGCATCATTACAAGGTCCACAACCGGCAGGTAGAATCATTGCACCACTATCGTAGAATATTTCCATTAGACCTTCACGCAGCATTCGGCGAGTAGAAGCCTCAGAACCCGGCACAATAAATAGGCGAACTTCCGGATGAATTTTTTTATCTTTTAATACTGCTGCGGCTAATAACAAATCTTCATAGGTACCAGAACCACAAGAGCCGATAAACGCGTGTTGTACGGGAATGTTGAGACTTTCGCTAATGTCTACAGAATTACTCAAGTTGCCTGGTAAAGCAATTTGAGGTTCGATTTCTTCAAGATGAATTGTATGAGTTGACTCGTACTGTGCATCTGGGTCGCTAAAGATCGGTGTAAAAGGACTTTGATGATGCGCCTGGCAGTACTTCAGAATACGCTCACTAGGAGGAATAAAGACTCCCGCAGCGCGCAGTTCCGTTGGAGAGCTACAAAGTGCAACGCGGTCACCAAAACTAAATTGATCGAGGTCTCCAGAAAACTCAATGATTCGATAATCAAAATCAGCCTTGATTGAGCCATTTTTAATGCTTCGAGCGATAAAAAATCCGATATCTCTTCCTAAAACTCCAGGATTGACATGCCCTTGCAAGTCAATCCGAATTGTTTTTGGAACAGTAAGCCAGGTGGTTCCCGTTCCTAAAACACGCGAAATTTCACCACCGACTCGTATTCCAAAGGCGCCGACTGCACCAGCATTCGTCGCGTGGGTATCGTTGTCAAAGTAAAACATACCAGGCAGAATAATCCCCTGTTCCATTGGAAAGATATGCCCATGCCCGCCTTTACCGGCATCATAAAAATTAGTAACACCCCATTCTTTAGCTGCTTGTCGATTGTATTTGCCCCGCTCAGCTGCTCTCTGGCTACCGTAGATCACATCATGGTCACTAAACATCATGACCTTTTCTGGATGAGCAAGTTTTTTGATATGCACTTGATCTAGTTGAATTTTAGTTTCACGGACCAGAACATCATGGATCATGATGTAATCAGGGTTGGGATAAACTATTTCGCCGGGTATAACTTGAGTTTTACCACACACTCTAGCTAAAACCTTTTCAATTGCAGTTAAACCCAATTTATTTTCCTGTCAAAAAGATCATCAAGTATAGATACTAGCTGCCCGGAATAATTCCTGGCGGAAGGGCAATACAATAGTCTGCAACTTCGCCAGGTTTAGCTAACCACACACGATCAAAGTGTGGGTGGTCCATACAGTGTTGTAATGCTTGACGTAAGTTTCGGAGCCGAAATGGTTGGCCAAAAATATAGGGGTGAATGGAGATATTCATCACGAGTGGATGTTCTACACATTGCTCGATCATTTCGTCAAATTGATCGGTAATCATTTGACAAAAATCGATACCATCTTGTTTACGGTGAATGACGATTTGTGAATCATTGAGTTCCACAGGGTATGGCACACTCAGAATTGGCCCACTGCGCGTTTTCAACCAAATCGGTTGATCATCCATAGGCCAGTCCATCAGGTATTTAAAACCAGCCTCTTTGAGAAGGTCTGGAGTATTCGCTGTTTCATAGGCACCAGGCCCCATCCATCCGGTTGGGCGTGCACCATTTTCATGACTTTTAAAGGTGGTGAGGATTTCATCAATAATCCGGGCTTCATCTGCCTCCCAAAGTCCGCGCATATTTTCTGCGTTACTTCGGCCGTGGGCGACGATCTCATCTCCTCGTAAACGAATTTGGTCCATAATTTGCGGAGCATATTCATACAGAAGACTATTTACATTGTGTCCAGCTGGCAGTTTGAATTCTTCGAGAAGATCAAAGATCCGCCAAATTCCAACGCGATTACCATAATCACGCCAAGAGTAATTGCGATGCGTTTGTGGCTCCCCGGTTTTGGCAGAGTCATGCCCTAGGCCTGCTCCAAAGGCAAAACACTCAATATTTGTCGTAATGACAAAAGCCAGCCTTTTTTGATTAGGCCAACTGTAGTCTTTTCTCCCCTTGAGTGGAACGTAGTCATACCGCTTATGTTTTGGTAGTAATGGGTGATTCATTTGGATCCTTAATTAACTTGTATTTTGGCAGCTTTAACTACTTTTACTAGTTTAGCAATTTCATTCGTATTATGAATTAAAAACTCTTTCGATGAATTCGTCATTGGTTCTGCCCCAATCGTTTCAAAAATAGCCTGCATTTCTGGGCTTTTAACGGCAATACCTAATTCGTAATGGATTTTTTGAATAAGCGCATCAGACATACCTTTTGGCCCTAGAACGCCGCTATATAAATCAAAATCAAAGCCTGGGATACCTGCTTCAGAGACAGTTGGTACATTTTTAGCGGAGGCAACACGTTTTAAGCTAGTTACACCAAGAGCCACGAGTTTGCCGGCCTTGGCATTACTTAAAGCGGGGGGCATCGAGGAAAATGTATAGGCTACGTCATTAGCTAGTACTGCCTGAGTAGAAGCAACACTACCTTTGTAGGGAATGTGAATAGCTTCGATACCGATTGCTTGATTAAAAGATTCAGCGGTAAGATGAGGAATTGTGCCATTACCTGATGAGGAGAAGGCTAAGCTATTTTTATGTTCTTTGGCATATTTTATGAATTCTGATAATTGGCTTATCTTCAGAGACGGATTGACTACTAGCATTAAAGGCGAGACAGCTACTAAAGAGATGTGTGAAAAATCTTTAACCGGATCATAGGGAATGTTTTTGTATAGACCTACATTGACTGCATGAGTCGACATATCTTGAACAAAAAGTGTATATCCGTCAGGTGCTGCTTTAGCGATATATTCGGCGGCAATCATTGTGCCCGCTCCGGGTTTGTTCTCAACAATGACTTGTTGCCCCATTTGTGCGCTTAAGCG
The DNA here is from genome assembly GCA_943325205.2 of Thermoflexus hugenholtzii JAD2. Classification (GTDB taxonomy): domain Bacteria; phylum Pseudomonadota; class Gammaproteobacteria; order Burkholderiales; family Burkholderiaceae; genus Polynucleobacter. The sequence continues at coordinate 17,436 of CALPOM020000023.1, forward strand.
AAATGCTAGTGCGCGCGCTAGTACATCAGAGATGCCACCGGGGGTAAAGCCAACCACGAGAGTGACTGGTTTTTTGGGGTAGTCAGAAACTTGAGCATAACTGTTGCTGACGGTGAATAGCACCAAAACAAGAATTTGGAAACTAATTATAAAGATGGCTTGTATGGCATTTTTGATCGATAAGAAATTGTTTATTGGGTATGTCATTAGTTATCCAGTCAGTCATAGTTTACATGTTGAGAATCATTGAATACAAATCAAATAGCCGAGTATGTACGTAATAAATCAGTAACATGAAATCGGATATTTTTTCTGCGCACTGAGAACAAAGAGCTTAGTCTTAATCTAACATACTTTATTTTTATCAATCTAATTCAATTCACCTAAAGGAGGAACTGAAAAATAGAGCTAAAAAGGATTATTATGAGGATAGTCCCCCAAAGAGGCACTTGTCTATAATGGATATATAGATATTCCTTCGATAATCATAATTAACTTTTCAAGGTGTACATATGTCCCAAATTATCGTTAAAAAAATTGGCGACGCACTAGGTGCAGAAGTCTCAGGCGTTGACCTAACTAAGCCTTTTATCCCAGAGTTAGCTGCAGAACTAAATCATATTTGGCACGAAAACTTAGTATTACGTTTTCGAGGTCAAGCACTCAGTGATCCTCAATTATTAGCATTAACGCGTTATTTTGGAGAGATTGATCCACCTGGGCCAAATCCTCAAGGTAAGCCATACCTCTCTGAGTTTCCTGAAATTAATGTCATCTCGAATATTAAGGAGGGTGATACGCCGATTGGTGGGCTAGGTGATGGGGAGGCAATTTGGCACACGGATATGACTTATATTAATACGCCGCCTAAAGGCGCTTTTTTACATGCACTCGAGTTACCACCGTCCGGTGGTGATACTTCATGGGCCAATATGTATATGGCTTATGCCGACTTATCAAGCGATATGAAAAAAACGATTGCAGATAAAAAAGCGATTCACGACAGCACGTATAACAGTGCTGGCATGATGCGCAAGGGCATGCAAGAGATTACAGATCCTCGGCAAGCGCCGGGAGCGCATCATCCCTTAGTTGTCGTGCATCCTGTTACAGGTAAATCCGTGATCTTTTTAGGGCGACGCAGAAATAGTTATATTCTAGGGCTTACTTTAGCGGAAAGTGAGGATCTATTGGATGAGTTATGGGCTCACGTCAGTCAGTCCAAGTACGTTTTCACGCAAGTTTGGCAACCATATGACTTAATGCTATGGGATAACCATGCCACTATTCATCGACGTGATAGCTTTGATTCAAAAACTCGCCGCTTGATGCATCGTACTCAAATTAAAGGTAGTCAATTAACAGCTCTTCAATAAGGTGATTTTGTGGATTCTAGAATAAAGCAGTTAGATGTATATGGCGTCGCAGTACCTTTAGTGGGGGCTGGGTTCAAAAATGCGTATGTCACGAAAACAGTCCAGAAAAGTGCCATTGTTCGGGTAGTAGATAACGATGGTTGGGTTGGGCTTGGGAATATTGATCCGTCGCCGGGTTATTCCGCTGAGACGATTGAAGAGTCCCTAAGCGTGTTACGAAATGTCTTAGCTCCGACTGTCATGGATTTAGACCCTTTTAATATTCATGAGCTTTTAGTTCGTATGGATTTAGCGCAAGATCAGTTTTATGATGCGAAGGCTGCCATTGAGATGGCTTGTACGGATCTGATTTGCAGGCGTTTAGGTATTGCTGTGTATACCTATTTGGGCGGTGAGCAGGTGCGTGAACTGCGCTTTAATGCTTGGATTGGTATTTTGCCGCCCGATGAGGCAGCGGCTGAGGCCAAGAAATGGTTTGATCAAGGCTTTCGTTCAGCAAAGGTGAAGGTTGGTGGCAATGTAGATGCTGACCGTGATCGGATACAAGCAATTCGTGAGGCCGTTGGTTCGAAGATGCAATTACGCGCAGATGCAAATGCTGGTTATTCCGTTGAAGACGGCATCCGTTTAGCTAAACTTTTAGAGCCATTTAATATGCAGCTATTAGAGCAGCCAGTAGCAGCGGAAGACTTAGCCGGAATGGCAAAAGTGCGGCAATCAACTTCGATCCCAATTATGGCAGATGAGTCGATTATTGACTATGCCAGTTTAATTGCAGTAATTAAATCAGACTCTGCGGATATTGTGAAGTTGAAAGTGATGAAACAGGGCGGATTTTTAAATACGCGCAGGATGTTAGAGACGGCCACAGCTGCAGGACTTCGCGTGGTTATTGGGCACGGATTTGGATTAGGAGTTAATACAGTAGCTGAAATCATGTTAGCCGCTACGAGTAAAAATGTTATTGAAGGCTTAGAGTGCGTGGGGCCTTTAAAAACTGCTGATGACATCGTCACGCATAAATTAAACCTACAAGCAGGGATGATTAGTTTACCTACTGGTCCTGGCTTGGGGGTCGAATTAGATAACGATAAGCTATTAAAGTATCAATTTATTTGATGGGAATTTAATATGAAAATCGAGGTAAAAATTGGTAGACTTAAAAAGGTAAATCAGACAGAAATCTTTTTCTTATTACCTTGCCTGATTTTGATTTGGATGATTAGTTTGACTAGTCCGGCTGTGCAGGCTCAAGGTACTAAAACATTAAATGTTTTAGTACCGTTTGCTGCTGGTGGAACTGTAGATATTACAGCCAGGCAATTAAGTAAAGATATTGGCCTATCCCTAAATATGAATGTTGTCGTGGATAACCGCGGTGGCGGTGGTGGGACAATTGCTACGGGCATGCTTGCTCGTGCCAATCCGGATGGTCAAACAATCATGTTTCATCATATGGGTATTACCTTTGATACTGCCCTTTATGATAAGTTGCCATTCGATACTAAAACGGATATTGTGCCCTTGGCTTATTTAGGCGCGACACCAAATGTGTTGGTTGTAACTAATCGTTTACCCGTTAAAAATGTTAAAGAATTTATTGAGTATGCCCGAGCGAATCCATCAAAAATAAATTATGGTTCTGGTGGTGTTGGTAGTGCAGGCCATTTAGCAATGGAAACCTTTCAGGTTCCAACGAATACCAAGATGACACATATTCCCTATAAAGGGTCTGGGCCGGCCATCACGGATTTAATTAGTGGTGAAATTCAAGCTATGTTGATGACGATTGCGGCGATTAAGCCATATATCGAAAATAATCAAGTAAAGGCTTTTGCGACTTCCGGTTTAGTGCGTTCTGCTGCCTTACCGGATTTACCCACTCTGCATGAATTAGGTCTGAAGGGTTTTAATTATTCGCCGTGGTACGGCGTATTTGTACCTGCTAAGACGCCAGCTCTGATAATGAATCAACTGCATGATGCTATTAACAAAGCTTTAGAAAATCCTGAGAATAAGAAAAAGTTATCTGGACAAGGTCTAGAAACCAAGGTCATGACACGTCAAGAGTTTGAGAAAATTTATCAAGAAGATTTGGACCGTTGGTACAAAACGATTACTAAGCTCAACATTAAAGGTTAGTAGTCTTTGCGCATTCCTCTTATTTATTTTCTTTAAATTGACGCATAATCTCTGCGCTAGAGTCTATAGTATTTTCGTTTTCAATGACATCTTTTAAGGGATCTACAGAAATCAATGAGTTGCTCATTGCTTGCATTGGTTGATCGATAAAGTAGGTAACTGTTTGTGGAAAAAAAATAATAATTGCTACTAAGATGAGTTGTAGACCCACCCAGGGTAGTGCACCCCAGTAAATATCTGAGCTTTTCACGGAAGAATCTGCAACACCTCTTAAGTAAAAAAGAGCAAAGCCAAAGGGCGGATGCATAAAAGATGTTTGCATATTAGCGCCTAGTAGAACTCCGAACCAAACCAAATCAATGCCTAACTTGGTTGCGACTGGTGCTAAAAGAGGGATGATGATAAACGCGATTTCAAAATAATCTAAGAAGAATGCTAAGAAGAATACAAAGAGATTGACAGCAATCAAAAATCCAACTTGGCCACCTGGTAATGTGGAGAGTAGCTCTTCAATCCAAAGATCACCATCCACACCACGAAATGCAAGGCCAAAAACTGTTGAGCCAATCAATATAAAAATTACCATAGCATTAATGCGCATCGTTGATGTCATCGCTTGCCAGAGTAAATCTTTTTGCAGGCGTTGATTGATTGCGGCGAGGAACAGTGCACCAACTGTTCCCATGGCACCGCCTTCGGTGGGAGTAGCAAGTCCCATCAAAATCGTTCCTAATACTAAAAATATTAAAGAGAGTGAGGGAATAACTCCCCATAGGATTCGTTTGATTAACAGCCAATTAATTGGAGGACGAAGTTCTTTTGGGAGTGCCGGGACATCCTGGGGGCGAAAGATGGATAGAAAAAATATAAATAAGCAGAATAATAAAACTTGGATAATTGAAGGGCCAATTGCACCAGCGTACATATCGCCCACTGATTTACCTAATTGATCTGCCAGGATAATGAGAACAAGTGACGGGGGTATTAGTTGAGTGATTGTTCCTGAGGCTGCAATTACACCAGTTGCAACGCGCGGGTTATAGCCACTGCGTAGCATGATGGGTAAAGAGATCAGGCCCATGGCAATGACTGAAGCTGCGACCGTCCCTGTAATAGCCCCCAGGACTGCTCCTACAATAATAACGGCATAAGCTAGGCCGCCTCTAACTGGGCCAAAAAGTTGGCCGATACCTTCTAATAAGTCTTCTGCAAGACCACACTTCTCAAGGATTGCGCCCATAAATGTAAAGAAGGGGATAGAAAGTAGTAAATCATTCGATAAGATACCAAAAACACGGTCTGGTAATGCTTGTAAGAAGCTTGGTTGAAAAAATCCAAGTTCAATACCAATTACTGAGAAAAATAAGCCAACAGCACCCAGAGAGAATGCGGCTGGGTAGCCAATTAGTAAAAAAACAATCAGCCCCCCAAACATCAAGGGTGCCATAATGTCATGATGAATCATTGCAGGGGTCTTTCGTAACGAGGGTCGATTTCAATTAATCCGATAATTGCCGCATAGCGTTTAATAATTTCGGATAAGCCTTGTAAGGTAAGTAATAAAAAGCCCAGGGTAATCACTCCCCGAACCGGCCATCGGATTAGTCCCCCTGAATTACTAGACATTTCACCCTGCAAGTAGGAAGATACAAAATATTCCCAGGAGTACCAGCCAATAATGATGGTTACTGGTAGAAAAAATAAAATCCCACCTAAAAAGTCAAGCCATAGCCGGACTTTGTTTGGATACATGGCGAATAGAACATCTACGCGTACATGTTCATTGAGGCGAAAGGTGGTTGCTGAACCCAGCATGACCATACCAGCAAACAAATACCATTGAACCTCAAGCCAAGCATTTGAACTAATACTAAAGCTATAACGAATCATGGCATTACCAGCGCTAATTAATACAGCAATTAAGACTAACCAACTAGCGATCACTCCAAAACGATCGTTTAGTTGGTCAACCCATCTGGTAAAAAGTAATAACTGTTTCGACATGAGCTACTTAACAGAATTGCTAAACATAAAGCTTGAAAGTGTTTGTTCAGCAACTTTATTCCATAAAAATTGATCATTGCGGAATTTCTTCCAAGGCTCATAGATCTTTTTAAATGAAGTATTTTTACTGGCTTCTTCTTCATACAGATTGAAGGCAGCCGTTTGAGCTGCTTTCATAATCTCGGTAGAGTAAGAATGGAGTTTGACGCCGTTTTGAATCAGCTTTTGAAGAGCCGGCGGATTTTTAAAATCGTATTCTGCCATCATATCAATATTGCATTCTGCACAGGCCGATACAAAAGCTTCTTGGTATTGTTTTGGGAGCTTTTCCCACTCTTTTGTATTGACATACATGGAGTACATTGAGCAAGCTTCCCACCAGCCAGGATAGTAATAATTCGGTGCAATTTTGTAAAAACCTAGTTTTTCATCATCATACGGACCAACCCATTCAGCAGCGTCAATCACACCTTTCTCAAGAGCAGGATAGATATCACCCCCGGCAATTTGTTGGGGGATTGCTCCAAGTCGAGACATGACTTCTCCACCGAGGCCAGCAATTCGCATTTTTAGACCCTTTAAGTCGGCAACAGTTTTTACTGGTTTTTTAAACCAGCCACCCATTTGGGTACCAGTGTTTCCAGCGGGAAAGGAAATAATGTTGTAATCTTTTAAAAATTCACGTTGTAGTTGTAGGCCACCACCCCAGTACATCCAGGCATTTTGCATTCGTTGGTTCATTCCAAATGGCACGGTTGTATCAAAAGCAAAAGTTTTGTTTTTACCTACAAAATAATAGCCTGCCGTATGAGTACACTCTACGGTTCCTTGTTGCACGGCGTCAACTGTTCCGAAGGCTGGCACAATTTCTCCAGCGCCAAAAATCCGAATTTGAAATTTTCCGCTAGTTAGTTCAGCTACGCGTTTAGAGATGAACTCACCTCCGCCATAGATCGTATCTAAACTCTTTGGGAAGCTTGAGGCGCAGCGCCACCGTATCTCGGGCAGGGCTTGCGCAATAGCTGGGGCTGCAAGCACGCCTACTGCTGTGCCAATAGCTGTTTTACTGAGAAAGTCGCGTCTTTTCATATAGAGTCCTTGTGTTGAGCAAAAAATTAATAACATATTCACGATAATGTTTACAAAAAATAGAAGTATGTAAATATGCCCTTTCTTTGGTCAATAGCTTTAATTTCGTGCAGTTTATTCACGCAAGTGGTGCACGCATATCGACTTTACTAAAACAAAACTTTTAGATGCTTTCATGAAGTGCTGCATTCATGACAATCTTGTTTTTAAGTGGGTTTGATGCATACTACGCTTAGGTCAATTACTTCTTGGCTTTGAGGTGGTAAGGAAGACTATTGGAGATGTTTTCTCGGCGGTCTTTTAAAGTACAACCGACTATGAAGCATTTATACTGCAGCGGTTATACTAAATAGAGTTGGAATTGATGCGGGTGTAGTTCAATGGCAGAACTTTAGCTTCCCAAGCTAATAGTGAGGGTTCGATTCCCTTCACCCGCTCCAATTATGGTTTTATGATGGGGTAAAAATAGCTAATTGAGGGACTCTATGAGTTCTCGTTTTAAAATTTTTCCGCTAAAGGTTAATGGGAATTTTTCGAGAGTAATAATTGTTGATGGCAGTTTATAGGGGGCTAGGTGATCCTTTAGATACTCCTTTAATGCGATTTCATTGAACTCAAAATCTGCATTTAATTGAATAAAACCAATGATTGTTTCATTACCATCCTTTTCTTTTTTGCCGACAACCGCACTTTGCGATATGCCTGGAAAGCTATTGAGGATTGCTTCTACTTCAGCTGGGTAGACATTAAAGCCTGATCGAATAATCATTTCTTTTAAGCGGCCCACGACAAAGAGCGCACCTTCTTGATCAAAGTAGGCTATATCTCCGGTAGCTAACCAACCATCTGGTCGCATCACGACTTGGGTTGCTTGTGGATCACGGAAATATCCTGGCATCAGTCCAATACCACGGATCCACAACTCACCTCGTTCGCCATACGGTAATTCTTTACCATTTAGGTCAACAATCTTTACTTCCCCTCCTTCTACTAAATATCCTGAGGAAGTATCTGTTCGCCAAACATGATTTTTAGTCACTGAGATAGCACCAGCGTATTCAGACAGACC
>CALPOM020000024.1 GCA_943325205.2 Thermoflexus hugenholtzii JAD2
ATCATCCATTTTGATGGGTACGTCCCAGTCAATCTTCATGCCCATTCTGATTTCTGTTTTGTAAGTCATCTTGTCTCCTCATTGTTATGAAACGATACTCTTAAAAAAACGTACATTCAATTCAAAAAATCAGTTGAATGATATTTATCTCAACATGCTAAGGATGAGTAATTTTTAATCAATTTATTATGCATAAAATTAACCTTCTAGCAAGCAAAATAATTTAATTTTTATTTTTTTTGAATACTTGTTTAAAAATCTGCTTTAAAAAAAGAGAACATCACAAATTAAGTAGTTAGGTAGTATTACTAACTTGACATTTTTTTTTCTAGATGTTCTTATCAAGGAATTAAAAATAAAGGGGCATTTCTTGTAACTTGCGTGTAAAAATTTTACTGGTTTTACTGTATATCAACTGCATAATTAGATCATTGAAAGGCTTATGAATGGAAGACAATCTAATAGAAAAAATTACGGCTAATAGACTTCCCCATTATGAACCCTATGGCTGGCATCATTGGCCAGAGCACCCATGGTTAGCGTACCAATTTCGACGAGGCCTTGGCGAAACACAAGAAGGTGGCGGAGCTGTCAGTGAAATATTTCAAGCTGCTAGCAAAATGATTCCTGGAGATCTTGAAAGTTGGCATAAGGAGTGGAAACATATTGGTGACCGTAATTGGTTAAGAGGATTAGAGTCGGAGAAAAGTAATCATGTACGAACTGCAATGAACTGTTTTTTACGTGCAGCAGATTACTACCGTCAAGCGGAGTTCTTTTTAAAACCTGATGATCCTAGACGCCTCAAAACATTTGAACAAATGGAGGCTTGTAGTAAGCGTTTTATTAGTAATCTAAATCCTCCAGGTGAAGCAGTTGATATTCCATACGAAAATGGTGTTTCACTTTGCGGCTATTTCGTAAAAGCGCCATTTCCTGAAAAAAAACAACCTGTACTTATTTGCATGGGTGGACTTGACTCTATTAAAGATGAAATGTGGTTTATGCAGGCGCATGGCGCTCTTCAACGGGGTATTGCAGTTCTAATGATAGATGGTCCTGGACAAGGTGGGACATTACGTCGATTCGGCGTACCCAATAGACCAGATACAGAAGTTCCAATTGGGAAATGTATTGATTGGCTCATTGCCCGCGAGGATATCGACCCAAATCGGATTGCAATTGCTGGCTCAAGCCTTGGAGGCTACTATGCTGCTAGAGCGGGCTGTTATGAACACCGATTAGCTGCTTGTATTGCTCATGGAGCAGTATGGGCTATTACTGATCTCTGGGAAAACGCTGGAGAAGATCATGGACTTGCGGAACACATTAAGTGGGTTTTTGGAAGGCCATCAATGAAATCCGCCATGGAAAAAGCGCGTGACTTTAGTCTTGATGGTCACCTTGAAAATATGAAATGTCCATTTTTAGTCATGCACGGCGGGCACGACGTACTTACAGTTTCACAATCGCATAAGGTATATGACTACGCCAAATCAAAAAACATCGATGTCACACTTCGATTGCTCTCCGAGGAAGAAACTGGGGCAGAGCATTGCCAACATGATAACCCTACTATTGGTCAAGAAATACTAGCGGATTGGCTTGCTGATCGGTTTGGAATAAATCAGCAGCAGCTTCTCAAATCCTCATCAAGCGGGCTTTATTAATCTTTCGGGACACCACATGAATTCAAAATTACACTACATTGATGTCGGCAGCGGCGAACCAGTTCTATTTATTCATGGATTAGCTGGAGATCATACAGCTTGGATGCCTTATATTGAAAAGTTTAAAAATGATTATCGTGTAATAGCTTTTGATAATCTTGGTGCCGGACGAAGTTTCCCAGCTCATAAAGGATTGAGTATGGTAGATTTGGCGGAATCCACTCTTGAATTACTGGATAAATTAAATATTGACGCTTGCCATGTCGTAGGGCGATCGATGGGTGGTGCTGTTGTACAAGAGATGGTCCGGATGCAGCCCAAGCGTGTTAAGTCGATGATCCTGACTGCTTCATTAGCAAAACTTGATCCATTGGGTAAACGCTTAATCGAGAATATGCGAGACTTAGTTCTTTGGGGAAGAAGCTGGGAAGAGTGGACTCGATTGTCATCACCATATTTTATTTCTTCAAAGTTTTTTAATGAACAACAAGAACAGGTCATGAAAGTTGAGCGCCTACTTGCTGACGAATCTAGGGATCGGGAGTCATATGTAAATCTTGCTAATGGTGTTTTAAATTTTGATTCGACTTCATGGCTAGGATCAATTAAAACGCCAACTCTTATCATGGCAGGTGGGCTAGATCCAATTTGTTCCATGATGAGCACGCAGTGGATGATCGACCGTTTACCGCATGCCAAAGTGTCGATCTTTGAAGAATGTAGTCACTTTTTTTTAATGGAAGAGCCTATAAAGTCAATGCAACTTATTCAGGACTGGCTTCGAGAGCAAAACTAGTTTTTTGTAACCCATCAGATGACCTCATAAAAATCTATCTAAGGCTCAATTAAGAAAATGGAAAATCTTCAAGTTGGAATCATAGGCAGTATTATTTTTATAGTATTAATACTTTTAAGAGTTCCAATAGCTTACGCTATGACCGTCGTTGGATTGGGAGGTATTCTAACTATTTACCCGATAGATGCAGCATTTAAATTTATCCCTACCGGATTATTTTCTTACACATCTAACTTTACACTGGCATCCCTTCCCTTATTCATTCTGATGGGAACCTTAGCTTTTTATGCTGACTTAGGAAGGGACGCCTACAGTGCGGCTAAAGCCTGGTTCGGTCGATCTCCGGGGGGACTTGCAGTGGCTACAGTTTATTCATCAGCAATTTTTGGGGCTGTCTCTGGATCAAGTCTGTCTGAGGTTGCAGTTTTCTCAAAAATAGCTGTTCCAGAAATGCTTCGAGCAAATTATAATAAAAGGCTTGCAGTTGGGGTTGTAGCGTCTGCTGGTTGTTTAGATGTTCTTATACCGCCGAGTATCTTACTAGTTTTTTTCGGGATCTTAACTGAGACCTCAATCGGTCAATTATTTATCGCTGGCATCATCCCAGGAATCCTGGTTGCTGTCGTAATGGCACTCTCTATTACAGTATTTTGCTGGTTACGACCAGATATGGCACCAATAGCAATTGATCTTGATACATCTTGGAAAGCTAAATTTGACTCCTTAAAAGGTCTTTGGGCAGCTCTACTACTTATCATCGCTGTAATTGGCTCAATTTATTCTGGATGGGCCACCCCAGACGAGGCTGCAGCTGTGGGTGTGGTAGGTGCTTTAATAATTATTTGGATGCGTGGAAAATTAAATTTTGAATTAATTCGACTAGCGACTGAAGATAGCGCTATTGTTAGTGCTATGATTTTTTTAATTTTAGGTGCTGGATTTATCTTTGCCACCTTTCTTTCCAGTACCGGCGTTATAACTATCTTAGCTAACTGGGTTGTAGATTTAAAAATGCCCTTCTATGTACTCATGTTTGCTATTGTGATCTTATATCTGGTTCTGGGTTGCTTCATCGATGCTATTTCTATGATGGTTCTCACTATGCCGGTACTAGCTCCTATTATTGTTTCTATGGATGGTAACCTTATTTGGTTTGGAGTTATAGTAACTTTGATGATGGCAATTGGCGCAATCACTCCACCCTTAGGTTTGAATTGTTTCGTAATGAAGGGAGCTTTAGGAGACACTGTTGAACTAAGAGATATTTTTATGGGGGCATTACCATTTGTCGGCGTGATGCTTTTCACAGTTGGTATTCTCATCGTCTTTCCTGAAATTTCATTGTGGCTTCCAGAGTTAATGAAGTCATCGCGGTTTTGAATAGAATTTGAAAGGATCATGTTATGGAAGCTTTTATAATTGCTTATGAAAGACTCTTTAGAAAAGTAGTCCCTTTTCTGATTGCGACGCCGCTTGTCATAATGACAATTGTGATTTTTATTAATACTTTTGGAAGAAAGCTATTAATTCCATTTCCTGGCGCTCTAGAACTAGTAGAAGCATTATTAGTTATCTGTGTTTATTTTGGTGTTGCCCTTGTTGCGTTAGATAAGGGACATGTAAATGTAACATTTGCAACCGATAAGTTATCCCCAAGATATAAATGTCTTTTAGATCTATTCGGGAATACAATCGCCGCCTTTGCATTTGGTTACTTAGCTTTATCGGCTTGGGATATCGGAATACAGGCAACGCAGATAATGGAATATCGCCTGGCAGTCTATAGATTTCCACTTTGGCCATTTAAACTTTTATTTGCGTTCGGACTCACATTATTATTTATTCAGTTAATTATTAATTCTATTAAATGTGCGTATTTATTTTTTGGTAGGAAGTCGTATGCAGGACAAACAATTGAAATGTAGTTATTTAATTTTTAAAGGAGAAGCGTATGAAGCGTAAATTTTTAAAAGCTATTTGTTATGGAGTTACTGCATATACATTGTTATCATCAAATGCGATTCTGGCACAACAAGCGCCAGCACAAACGCAACAACAAACTTGGCGTATGGCCATTCCAGTTGGAGAAAAGTCATGGTTTGGTGAGATGCATAAATGGTGGGGTAGTGAAGTAGAAAAACGTTCTGGCGGAAAAATAGTAGTTCGATATTTTTGGAATGACTCTTTAGTTAAATGGGCTGATGCACTGCCAGGAATTCAATCTGGAATTGCAGATATGGCTTGGGTAAGTAGCACTTATTTTCCAGCTAAATTTCCAAACTATATGGTATTAGATCAAATTTTTAATTTTGGTGATGACTATGTTGCTGCTCTAAAAGCAGCTACTCAAACCATGGAAAACCAACCAGACTTGAAAGCTGAGCTTGCTAAAGAGGATATCGTATTTTTAATGCCGCATATAAGTGGGCATGCACCAGCAGGAACGCGTCAAGCCATGAATTCAGTTCGTGAGCTTAAAGGTAAAACTTTACGTACTTATGGTGGAGCACGAATTGATTTTTACCAAGCGCTCGAAGCAAATCCAGTTTTTATGCCGTTTGGAGAAATGTATAGTGCAATGGATCGCGGCACAATCGATGCATTTGGTGATATGGCAATCGTTTTATCAAATGCCTTCAAACTTCAAGAAGTGATTCGCCATGTACATATGGTCAATCCCCCAGGAGCAAAAGGTAATGGTGGGGCCCTTGCCTCAGGGTTCTTTATGACAGGTCAAAAATTCAGAGCTTTACCAAAAGAAACCCAAACAATGCTCATGCAACTCAGAGCTGAATACACAGAGCGTTATGGCCGCTCGTTGATGGAGTTAGAGGAGCAAATTAAGATAGATTGGGCCAAAAAACATAAAATTGTTTTTCATACCTCTTCACCTGAAGATGAGCGCTATCTAATAGAGCGAGGCGGAATGGCTAATGAAGCACTCTTTAAGAAACAAGAAGCTCAGGGTAATAAAAATGTTCGAGCGGTTTGGACTTACTTTCAAGATTCTCGTCGAAAGTTTGAAGCAGCAGGAAGCGTAAAGCGTTAATTATTTTTTATAAAGCACCTGTCAGAATGATAGGTGCTTTTTTGGATTCATATATATGGCACTCGAATTTAATAATGAGTTTACTGTCCCGGCCAATCAAGAGCTTGTTTGGAAGATAATGACCACCCCATCAATTGCTGTACCTTGTATGCCTGGGGCACTCATTGAGGAGTTACTGGGTGAATCAGGCTTTAAGGGGCTTGTCAATTTACGCGTTGGACCTGTTCAATTACAATTTAAAGGTGATGGTGAATTTAAAGATCTGAATCACACCGATAAATCTGGACTACTCTATGTAAAAGGCTCAGACACAAAAGGAAGAGGTACGTTTTTAGTAGATATGAACTTCGACTTAGTAGAGGAAGGCTTACAAACCTTAGTTAAAGTTCATACAACTCTTAAACTTTCAGGAATGGTAGCCCAATATGGCCGTGGAATGGGAGTTGTTAAAGAAATTACGACACAATTAACCAATCAATTTGCAAAGAATATTTCTGACCAAGTATCTAATAACAAAAATTTATCAGAAAACTCAGAGCGTATTAAACCCGCATCAGATTCATCAACAATTATTCGAGACAACTCTCAATTAACTATAAATGAGTCTACTCAAAAAGATGTTCAACCATCAATTGATGTTCTGAGGCTAATTTTTATGGCTTTGATATCAAGCTTTAAAAATTTGATTAAACGCATACTCCCAGGGAAAAATGGTCTATGAAGCCAGCTGCATTTAAATATCATGATCCGTCTAGTGTCGAAGAGGCATTACAAATTCTGGCTGAAAAGGAAAATTCAAAAATTCTTGCTGGTGGGCAGTCACTAGGCCCAATGCTTAACTTTCGTTATGTAATGCCAGATCACTTAATCGATTTAAATACAGTTTCCACTCTAGATTTTATTCATTTTGATGATTCGATTTTTAGTATCGGAGCGATGACTCGTCAACGCACGCTTGAACGAAACTTGGAATTAAAAAAACTGTGCCCTATTTTTTCTGAAGCACTTCAGTGGGTAGGTCATTACGCCACTCGTAACCGAGGCACAATTGGTGGGAGCCTATCGCACCTTGACCCATCCTCAGAACTACCGGCATTATGCGCTGCCTACGATGCAAAACTCGTAGTAAGAAGTGTTCGAGGAGATCGAATCATTGACTTTCGTGATTGGGGTATCTCCTTTATGACTCCAAACCTAGAACAAGATGAACTTTTAACAGAAATAAAAATTTCTCCATGGCACGAATCCCATGGGTATGCCTTTGTAGAGTTTTCAAGAAGGCATGGAGATTTTGCAATTGCTGGTGTTGGGTGTTTAATTGCATTAGATTCAAATCAAAATATTAAACGACTCGCTATATCTATTATTGGTGTCGCATCAACCCCAGTTCGTCTTTTTGAAGCTGAAAAAGCAGTTATTGGTAACCGATTACACGAGGATTTAATTGCTCATCTTGATCATGAGATTTCTCTTTTAGAGGCTTCTAATGATGCTCAGACAACCGGCATTTATCGAAAAAAAATTGCATCTACCCTCCTGCGACGAGCAATAAATCAGGCTACACAGCGTGCTCATCAGAGCTTGAAATAGTTTAATTTAACAACTCTACACTTTACCAACGGTAACCAAATATACATATGAAAGACTCGAGAAAAATCCAAGTAGAGATTAATGGTGTCATCTTTGAGCGGATGATCGAAACACGTATGACATTATCTGATTTTATTAGACATGAATGTGGTCTTACCGGTACTCATGTTGGATGTGAACATGGAGTCTGTGGTGCTTGTACGATTCACTTAAATGGACAAGCTATTCGATCCTGTATTATGTACGCAGTTCAAGCAAATGGTCAAAAAGTAACGACTGTTGAAGGTTTATCTCAACCAGACGGTTCACTGCATCCTTTACAACAAGCCTTTAAAAATCAAAACGGTCTGCAATGTGGGTTCTGTACACCAGGTATGCTAATGACTTGTACTGCCTACTTAGAAGAAAAATCCGATCCCACCGAGCGAGAAATAAGAGAGGTTATCTCAGGAAATATTTGCCGCTGTACTGGCTATCAAGGAATAGTTAACGCAACGCTTGAGGTCGCGAATAATAAGTCAACCAATGGAGGTGCATGAGATGCGCACTACAAACGTTGGTACATCCGTTCAAAGATTAGAGGATGATCGCCTATTGCGAGGAAAAGGACGATACGTTGATGATATAGATCTACCTGACCAACTTGCTATTATGTTTGTAAGATCATCAGAGGCGCATGCATTTATTAGGAGTGTTGATTGTGATCAGGCTCGAGCTTTAAATGGTGTTATTGGAGTCTATCAATTAAAGGATTTTGGCCCCCTTGCAGCTAAACCGATGATACTGGCAAATCCAAGTCCACTCATTCGACAACCAATAACACAATACATGCTGGCTTTAGATGAGGTATGTTATGTTGGGCAGGCAATTGCTGTCGTAGTTGCTGAAAATCGCTATATTGCGGAGGATGCTGCACAATTGGTAGTCGTTGATTACGAACCTCTTCCAGTAGTTATGGACGCACGGAAGGCGGCAATGGCTAATGCGCATCTAGTGCATCAAAATTCTACAGACAACCTTGCAGCGACCCTGCCCTGGAAATTTGGAGACATTGATCAAGCTTTTGCAAAAGCACCCCATATATTTAAAGAATCGTATTATCAACATCGTGGAGTAGTCCATTCCATGGAATGCCGAGGAGTTATTGCACAGTATGATGCCCAACTAGATCAGCTTACAGTTTGGACCTCTACGCAATCCCCATTTTTAGTAAGAAGATTTCTTGCTCAGTTCCTAGAACGGGAAGAAGTTGCTATTCGGGTAATTGCGCCAGATGTTGGAGGTGGTTTTGGACCAAAGGCGGCCCACTATCCAGAAGAGTTAGTTGCAACATTACTAGCAATAAAATTAAAACGTCCTATTAAATGGATCGAGGATCGACTTGAACATTTTCTAACAACCACACAGCAGCGCGATCAATGGTGGGATGTTGAGGTGGCTTGTGAATCTGATGGTCATGTTCTTGGTATGCGAGCAGTATGTACGCACGATAATGGCGCCTATCTGCCTTACGGACTTTTACTATGTATGACATCTGTTGCTCCATTTCCAGGTTCATATGCCATTGGTGCAATTGATATTCGCCTAGACTGTATGTTTACAAATGCGGTTCCTACAACGCCTATTCGTGGTGCAGGACGACCAAATGCCACCTTTGTAATTGAGCGTACGATGGATACAATTGCAAGAGAACTAAAACTTGATCGTATAAAAGTACGCCAACGCAATTTCGTTCAAAAGGAGCAATTTCCTTATTTAACTGGAGCAAAGCTTCCAAATGGCATAGCTATTCAATATGATTCGGGAGACTATGCTCGGTGTTTAGATATGGTAATTGAGGCATCCCAATACTCACAATTAGAAATTCGCTGTAAAGAGGCGGCTCAAAAAGGTGTTTACCGTGGAATTGGTATTGCAAGTTATAACGAAGATAGTGGCTTACCCCCATACGAGGGAGCAACTGTTAAAGTTTTACCCTCTGGAAAAGTATACGTAGAACTGGGCTCCTGCTCTCAAGGCCAAGGTCTTGAAACAATTGTTGCTCAAATTACCGCTGACCAATTTGGACTTCATGCCTGCGATATATTGGTAAAACTTGGAGACACCATTGCATCTGCGATGGCTCTTTCTACGGTAGGAAGCCGAGTAGCTTCGACTGCTGGACCTAGTGTTTTTCTTGCTGCCCAAACTGTTCGTCAAAAAGCATTTAAACTCGCCGCAGAACACTTTAATGTATCAGAAAATGAAGTCAACATTGATGCTGGAATATTGTTCTTAAAGACAATGCCTGATCAGAAGATAAGTCTAGCAGATTTGGCAAAAAAATTAGTTGCAGGAGTTATGGTTAATGTTCCACAGGGTTTTTCACCTGGTCTTGAATCTACGGCCTATCACACCACTGAGAGAGCTGTGTATGCAAATGGTTCAAACGTGGCTGAGGTTGAGGTCGACATTCATACAGGCGAAGTAACACTTCTCAATTACTGGGTTGCGCATGATTGTGGCACTGTCATTAACCCTGCATTAGTAAATGGACAAATCATTGGTGGTGTTGTCCACGCCATTGGAAATGCACTTTTTGAGCATATGAAGTTTGACCAAGATACTGGTCAGCCAATAACTACTAATTTGGGAGAATATCTGCTCCCATTAGCTACAGAAATGCCACAAATTCATATAACGCATATGGAGTCTCCCTCGCCTTTGAATCCTCTTGGCGTTAAGGGAGCTGGTGAAGGAGGCACTATACCGGGGATAGCTTGTTTAATATCTGCTATTGAAGATGCGCTGAAGCCTTTTAACGTCAAGATAAATGAATATCCATTATCTCCTGAGAGGCTTTTATGTCTAATCGAAGAAGCAAAAATACGCACGGTAGCATAAAATTTATTCTTATATCTGTGGATCACATAGAACATTAATCTTATGAATCATCGATTACTAATATTTAATTCTACAATCATCTCAATTCGTGCTTTATTAGACATTGGAATATTTTTTCAACCAGCTAATTAGGATCTATTATTTTTTTACAACAATAAATTCGTGAATTAACGACTTGTTCTTCATATATCAAATATTTCCTATTTCCAAGAAATAAAGGCATCATTTTCAAATCAATTAAAAGAGAAAAATTCTAAGGAAATATCTCTAATTTTCATGTATTTAATTTATAAAAACGGGGAAAAAAATGGAAGATATTTTTACAGGTAGTTGGTCTAAGGGTATAAAAGCTCTAGCTCATATTCCACTTGAAAATCGTCCAGCATTTAAAATGGCGATCCACCAACACAATGAACAGTGGTATCTTTACTGCGCACATTTTTGGCATAGTGGCTTATCGATTGTTAATATTACTAATCCAGAAGTTCCAAGGTTTATTCGCTTTATCCCTGGGCCACCTAATACATGGACATTACAAATTCAAATTGCCGATGGTTTAATGATCACCTCAATGGAAAAAATTCCACCTGGCTGGGGTGGCGACCCAAAAGGTCCTTATGGAGAGGGATTTGATGTTTGGAATCTAATCGATCCTGAGAATCCTCAAAAGTTAGGCACTTATAATACTGGTGGGCATGGTACACACCGAAATTACTATGACGGTGGACGTTATGTGCACGCCACATCATGGCCTGAAGGTTTTGATGGTCATATTTACGACATCGTAGACATCTTAGATCCTAGTGAACCTCAAAGAATCGCTAGATGGTGGCGACCTGGTCAATGGCTAGCAGGAGGTGAAGCAGGTGTACCATTTGGAACACTTCTTCACGGGGGGGCATATATTAAGGGGAATAGAGCTTATTTACCATATAGTGCAGGTGGCTTTGTTGTCTTAGATATTTCAGATATACACCAACCTCAATTCATTAGTGATTTACCTTTCTCACCACCCTTTCAAGCTTTTATTGCAGTGCACTCCGCAGTGCCACTAACTAAAAAGCCCCTAGTCATTGTTAATTCTGAAGCAATTGCTGAACGCGGTGAAGAGCCACTTGGATATGCTGGAATTGTTGATATCTCTGATGAAAAGAAGCCTAGACTCATATCAATTTTTCCACAACCAGAGCCACATCCGGATATGCAAGTTGGTAATTTTTTTGATTTGCCAGGACGATTTGGCCCCCATAATCAGCACCAACCACAGTTTCAAAAAGTTTTATATCAAAATGAAGATTTAGTTTTTCTAACCTACTTTAATGCAGGGTTACGTGTTTATAACATTGCAGACCCACGTTCGCCAAAAGAGATTGCATATTTTATTCCACCAAATCCCTCAACACGTTTAGGTCCTCTGCCAAAAACAGGTCTTGTGACCCAAACAGAGGATGTTCTTGTGGATGCTCGAGAAAATATTTTTATATCTGATAAAAATCGAGGGATATGTGTTTTGAGACTTGAATAATGAGTGACTGTGATTACCAAGCCGATGACTGGTCTTGCAAAAAGGGCCAATTACTACCTGCCTTTGAAATACAAAACTTTATTGCAAGTCCCTGTCCTGCTTGCAATACACGTGAATTTCTTTTACTAGCCTATCGGCGCTCAAAAAAGATTGAGGATTCTAGCGCGTGTCCTTTTTGCTTTTCTAGCAATAGTCTACACTCAATTGGTTGGAAAATTGCAATAGATACAGCAACTCATATCAATCCAACCCTAACTGAGTTAATCCTAAATGAAATGAATCTGGATGTATTCAATAACTCAAAAAAATCGTGTAAATTTATCTAATAATATCTATCAAATTTTACCCAAACAGCATCTATTTAACTATAGTTCTAAAAATAACTACTATCCTCCAACAATATATTTAACGATACGATCCATACTTGTATTCTCGATTTTTTCATCTGCAATAGTTTCTCCACTTCTCAAAACCATAATTCTGTCTGCCACATTAAACACATCTTGTAGACGATGACTAATTAAGATAACAGATACACCATTCTCTCTCAGATTACTAATAATATCTAGAACCTTTCCTGTTTCTTTAACTGCTAGTGCCGCAGTTGGTTCGTCCATGATAACGACACGTGCTTGAAATGCAACAGCTCTAGCAATTGCAACCGCTTGCTGTTGACCGCCAGACATTCGTTGAACATTTACTCTTAATGATGGAATATTTATTTTTAACCTATTTAGAAGCTCTTTGGTTTCTTTTCCCATCAAATCTTCATTAAGCCAACCACATAGGTTTTTAATAAATCCAGATGATTTTTCTCTACCTAAAAATACATTAGCTACAACATCTAAATTAGGTGCTAATGCTAGATTTTGATAAATCATTTCAATCCCTTTTTTTCGAGAGTCTTTTGGGGAATTAAAAATATTCTTTTGATCTTCAAAAAATATATCACCGCTATCTGCACGATGTACTCCTGTTAAAACTTTCATTAAGGTAGACTTACCCGCAGCATTATCACCTACTAATCCTAAAACCTCACTAGGCATTAGATGTAAATTCGCTCCGCGAAGAGCTTCTACTGCTCCAAATGATTTTATAATACCGCGCATCTCTATAAGAGGAGTATTTTTCTTATTTATATCCATATAGTCATCAAAGTATCACGACTTATTAGAACGTAATTGATCAATATAAACTGCGCCAGCAATAATTACTCCAATTGCAACCATTTGATAATAAGTAGAAACATTAATCAGATTAAGTCCGTTAGTTAATATCCCCATGGCAACTACACCTAAAAAAGTATTGGCAATACTTCCCTTCCCACGACCTAGGGCAGTTCCTCCGATAACAGTCGCTGCAATTGATTCCAGTTCTAAACCCTCACCAAGTGTTGCGTGGCCAGAAACTGCTCTAGAAGTTAAAACTAATGCAGCTAATCCGATTAGTGCGCCATGTAAAGCCCATACTCCAATCTTTGTATAAGCTACTGGAACACCAGAATATAAAGCAGCATCTTCATTGCCACCAATTGAATAGATATGCCTTCCAAACTTTGTTTTTTTCATGATTAACGCGCATAAGATAAATACTAAACCAGCTATGATTGCGGGTATCGGGATAGTAAATAATTGTCCGGCACCTATAAAACTAAATTCTGGTGGCATATCCGTAATCGGAAGTCCGCCAGAAAATATTAATGCCAAACCACGAGCAGCAGAGTACATCGCTAATGTCACAATAAAGGCTGGTAGCCCAGCCTTCGCAACCATAATGCCATTGAATGCTCCGATGAAAAGACCTAAAAAAATACCAGCAAATAAACCTGCCCAAAGACCATATTCCACCATAATCAGTGAACTTAAAACACTAATTAAACCAATAACCATCCCGACTGAAAGATCAAATCCGCCAGATAAAATAATCATGGTTTGACCGCAAGCAACAATCCCTAAAATAGAAGTTTGACGTGTAACGTTGCGAAGATTTGTACCACTATAAAAATTAGGATTTAAAAATGAAAAAATAAGAATCATTAATAAAATAACCCCAATCAACCCAATACTAGTTAGATAGGATGAACCAGATAACCTATTGAATATACTTAATCGATTGAGACTAGGCAATTCTAGTTCTTTAGTCACATGATCCTTAGTAGAGAATTAAAGAGTATTTTGATTTAAATAAGTATTTAAAGTGGTGGACGCCATCCTTTAGGTTGGCGAATTAGATTCATATTTACAGTATCCGCATTTTCTTTTGTCATTACAAAATTGGGAGTAAATAATTTATCCTGGATTGGTTGATTTTGAATAGCAGCTAAAGCAACTCGTATACCCCAACGACCCATTAAGACTGGTGATTGAGCCATTGCTGCTGAGATCCAACCCTCACGAACAAAGCGTTCTGTATCATCGTTATAGTCTACGGTAGTAATAATCACCTCACCAGGCTTTTTACCTTGTGCTTTAAGAACTTGAGCAGCTCCAATTGCAAGTCGATCAGCACCGGTATATACGCCATCAATTTTAGTAAAAGCCTGACTCCAGTCTTCCATTAATTTCAAACCGCGATCTGTAGCGTTTGGCGTCCATTGTTGCGAAAGTATTTTCATATCAGGATATTTAGCAACATAATCTAAAAAGCCCTTTGATCGGCTAATAAAAGCACTTGTTCCACTCACCCCGTTCATCATAACTACATTGCCTTTGCCTTTCAAAGCCTTGACCATGTATTCACCTTGCAATCTACCCTGTTCATAATCATCTGACCTAATACGTCCTAATACTTTTTGGTTATCGCTCATAATATTTATATTAACCACTGGTATTCCAGCAGCGATTGCTTGATCAATTTGGGCCATTGCAGTGACTGACGTTCCTGGAACAATACAAATAACATCAACTTTACTAGCAATTAAATCCTCCATTTGTGCAACTTGCTTAGCAATATTTTTATGCTCACCAGCATCATAAATAATTACTTTCATACCTAAGATTTGGGCTTCATCAACAAATCCATATGCCTGTGCAACAAAGTGAGGAATAGCCATATTCGGCTCTAAAATACCAACGGTATAACTTTTATTTGGTTTTGATGGTCGTTTGACTAAGTCAATATCTTGCCCAAAAACATTCAAAGTAAAGCAAAAAGAGATGGTGCTCAACAGGAATAATTTGAAAAGTTTCATATAAATTTCCTCAAAAAAGTTTAGTGAATGGTTGACTTTTATAACTGGTACTAAATATTTCACTTCTATCTATTCAACACTTCCACCTGAAAATCTTCGGCCAGGCACAGACAGGAAATAACCAACGGCCTGACCACCGTCAGCACCCACAACACTACCCGTAGTGTATTGAGAGTCATCTGAGGCTAAAAAGATAGCTACTCCAGTAATATCTTCACCATTTCCAACTCTTCCCATGGGCACACCCTTACGACGGCCTTCATAGATCACTGGATCAGCATACATTCCTTCAGTTCCTGGAGTCCTAATATAGCCGGGTGTAATTGCATTAGCTCTTATTCCATATGGAGCCCACTCCACTGCCTGTAATTTGGTGAGCATAATCAGGCCAGCCTTGACGATACTATATGAACCTGCCCAGTTATAAGGAAACAAGCCGGCAATCGATGAAATATTAACGATGCAACCCGATTTTTGTTTAATCATGTGACGAGCAACAGACTGACTCGCTAAAAATGATCCTTTTAATCCTATATTCATCGTTGTATCCCATGCTTCTTCAGGAAGTTCTTCTAATTTACCAGGGACAATTTTCATCGCATTATTTACAAGAATATCTACCCTACCAAATTCTGCAATAGTTTTCTGCGTCAAAGTTTGTATGTCTGCAGATATTGCAACGTTCGTTACGCAATATATACTCTTTTGTCCAAGATTAACAATATCCTCAGATGTTTTCTTAGCAGTGTCCGGATCGATATCGCTAACCACAACATGAGCACCTTCTTTAGCATAAGCTAAAGCAATATCTCGACCAATTCCTCTTCCACCACCTGTAACAATAGCAACCCTATCTTTTAATCGTTGCATTGCCTATCTCCTTTTTATAATTTAAATATTTTATTATTTGTATAATTTTTATTATTTTTATAAGTGTATCAATATCAAGGGTAATTGCAAGTCTAGGGTTTACCATAACCAGAAACAAATCATTTATAGTTAATTTTGTAAATTCAAAAACCTTTCAAAGTCTTAAGGCCTGGGATGAGAAGCACAATAACAAAAGGTCTTGTGATAATTCTGTCATGATTTTTTTTACTTAGCCTTACGAAATATTAGCCAAAAATGGAATATACCGATCAGGTACTGGAAAGGATCTTTAAGTTAATTTAGTATGAATTTTGAGCAAAAAACCTCGGCAGTAAAGGAATCTCGTTTAAACAAAATATCGTACAACCTCGATGGCAACTTAATTAAAGAACAGTTACAAAGATGAAATATTACAAATGAAAATAATTGGTCTTGTGAAACATACTCAATTGCTCTTCAAGCAATAAAAGGTGAAATTTCATTAGTTAGAAATACCAGTCCAAGTTTGAAATCAAAGAAGTAGGAAATTTTTTTAATTAAGTAACCGAATCTTTGAAAGATATCTAATGAAAACTAAATTATTAACCTTATTAATCTTAACGTTATTTTAGTAAGCGTTTAAGTAGCAGATCGACCTGTTAAGAAGTCGATTTCAGGTATTTGTCATTACGCTAAATCTAGTTACTATGCACAGACAAAAAATTTCACTCCATTTAATACGATGAATGAATGCTTGAAATCTAGTGGAGAGTAACCAAAGAAATAGATCAAATTTCCAAGGTTCTACTCATCCATCCAAAACTTAATGCGGCTTATGGCAAGAAATAATCGCGTATTATTCTTTCTGTGTCAAAACTGCTAAATCCCAAGTTGTAACATTATGTTACAAAATATCAGTTACACGGTTTATTCCACTAAGGGCATTTTTACTTATAAGAATTGATTTACATATACATTTAAGCGGCCTAGTTTCCTGTTGAGCCGCAGACCCCTAGTTCGAGTCTAGGTCGGGGAGCAAAAACTATTTTGCCAGATCAAATCTTAATTTTTCGCAATCTCTAAAGTACTAGCTGCAAAAAGCTCTTTCGAATTAACTACTCGATGGGATAGGCCTTGCTGGTGATGATAATTTGTAAAAGTTTCCAGTACATTACGGTTAGGTTCAAAGCCATAACTCCAGAAATCTGTTCCAAAAAGAGATATTGTCTCTTGTAGTTCAGCTACTGCCCAGGGAAGCGTAACTGAAAAGTGGCCAATTTGGCTCAATTCGTTAACAGCAATTTTCTTTGCATCTAAGAATCCTTTAAATACACTAGTACACAACCATGGATGTTTTTCAGCCAAAGACTTTCGGACACCAACAACATGCATAATTGGAAAGAGTTTTGTCTTTAAATAATAGTTCTTTTCGACAGATTTAAAATCTTTAAAAAGGCGCGCAACTAAGGGACTCTCATTTAAAAAACAAGATGGTGCTTTTGCCGAAAAAATACCATCAATTTGACCCGCTAACAATGCATCAGATAATGACAGATCGGACGGTAATTGTTGTATATCGATATCTTTTGACAGCTCTATTGGTGTTCTTTCTTGTCGTCCTGGCTCCTCCAGCCCCCCTCTTCGCCAAAGAATTTGGCTGGGATTTATACCGTACTCATGACTTAATAGGCCACGAATCCAAACGTTAGCAGTAATTTGATATTCTGGGATACCAATTTTTTTTCCAATTAAATCCGCTGGTTTTTCTATACCTCGATCCGTTCGAATATAAATTCCCGAATGACGAAATGCACGAGATAAGAAAACTGGTATTGCAACATAATTAGCATTCTCTCTAGCAATATTTAAGGTATGGCTACTTAAAGACATTTCACATATGTCAAATTCTTGTGATTTGAAAACACGGTGGAATGTTTCTTCAGGATCTAATATGATTGGTGTGATTTCACAACCCTCAAATTGAACTCTACCGTCAAAAAGAGCGCGTGTTCTATCATAGTTGGCGCACGCTAAGCTTAAAGCAAGTTTACTTGTCATTTATTCGGCTTTTATATTAGATTGCTTTGCAGCTTGAGAATATTTTTGTTCATCGGAACGTATTATTTTCATCATATCAAAAGAGTTTAAAAAAAATGGCTCAAGACCTGCAGTTTCAAGTTTAGACTTTGTATCAGGAGCAGTCGCAAGAAGCTTGATGTCGTCCTCGATTTTCTTTTGTATACTCGGCGAGAGTCCAAGTGGGCCCATAAAACCATAGTAATTATCAATAGAAAAGTTTTTTAATTCAAGAATTCCTGACTCACTAATTGTCGCTAACCCAGGTAGCGCAGCACTCGGTTTACTTGAGAGAAGTGCAATGGGTTGAAGTGTTCCTTGTTTGATAAATGATATAACAGCTGGGATACTTGCAACGACAATATTTACCTGCCCACCAAGTGTATCAACTACAGCAGGTGTACAGCCTTTATATGGTATGTTAATTGCATCAAGTTTCATCGTATTTAAATAGATAGCCATCGCAAAATAATGTGGGCTTGCCATGTTACAGGCTGCATAGGCATGCTTTCCTGGCTCACTTTTAAATAGTTTTGTAAGGTCCTGTAAATTTTTCGTTTTAAGTTGATTATTTACTGCAATTAACATTGGAGCAGAAGTAGCAATACCTATGGGCGTGAAGTCTTTTGTAAAGTCAAAAGCTAGTTTTGGAATTAAAACATGGTTAATAATGTGGGTGTTAGTTGCTAGTAAAAGCGTATACCCATCAGGGGCTGAACGATAAACGTACTCGGCACCGATAGAACCACCGGCTCCAGGTTTATTTTCTACGATGACTGACTGCTTCCATAGCAATGATAACTTTTCAGCAAATACTCTAGCAGTAACATCGGCTGCCCCACCTGGTGTAAAGGTAACAATTATTCTTACGGGGCGGCTAGGATATTCAGACGGTTTTTCTTGTGCAAAGACTCCAGATATCGACATATTGAGCATTAGCAATAAAATATAAAACTTAACAATTAGGATTCGATGCATTTTAGTTCCAGTATTGGCTTATTAATGGATATTAGATTATTAAACACATTATTGAGTTTAAGTTAAAAACTCATTTCATTAAAGGCCTTCGCACCACTTTAGGGCCGGTAAAAATACTCAAAAGATTCATAATATTCAATTTGTTAAGGTTTATAAACAATGGAGTGGTAATTTAATTAATTACTGAGATAATTTGAAAACCTGGTAGCAGCCGGAGTAAGTATTTCAAAAGATTTCACAAACAACATTAACTCCCTTTTAGACCATTCATCTGTTAAGCTTATAGTGCAAAAACTCCCTTTCTTTGAAAGCAAATGTATTGCACCATGTGGAATAACGCCAATACCTAGACCAGACTCTACCATCCTACAAAGAGCACTAAGGCTTGAAACTTTGATACGTTGTCGTAGAATGTGACCACTCGCGCTTGCAGCTTTTTCAAGTAATTGCTGGATCATACTACTACCGTATACTCCAATTAAATCATAATCTAATGCCTGAGAAAATGCCAATTTTTTTCGTGAAGCTAGAGGGTGGTTTATTGGAACAATTAATACTAATTCCTCTTTTCGATAGGCCCTTGAAGCCAAATCCGAATATATTTCAGATGAATCACAAATGCCAATATCAGCATAGCCCTCTCGCACCGCTTGAATTACTTCGCGACTTGGTGCTTGGGATAAGTCGATAGATATTTCAGGAGAGTCTTTTGCAAAACTAGCAATCTCGTGAGCTAACGATTGTTCAACGACAGAAGCACTAGCATAAATATGGACATATTCATTTTTTCCAAGAAAAAAATCATCTAAATTAATTCGAAGGTACTCTATTGATAATAAAATATTTTTTGCATGCTTAAGCAAACAAAGTCCAGCCTCAGTAGGCTCTACTCCTTTTGATTTTCTAGTTAGCAATTTAGTTCTAGTTAATTTTTCTAATTCTTTGACCCTTTTACTAACAGATGAAATTGCGAGATGTGATTTTTTTGCAGCTCCTCCAATGCTTCCCATTTGACAAATCAGGATAAAGATTTCCAATGATCCTAAATCTAATTTTCGGATAAATTGGTGTTTAGTAACTAAATTTTGCATTACTCTATTTTAAGTGATTTAGACAATGAATTCGCTTTTTTGCAAATCATATTGAAAATTTACCAATTGCCACAAGGTAAAAACTATTTTACGATGATAAATATTTCGATAAATTAAAAATCATTATGCCAAAAAATACAAATTCCTCTAAAGAATCTTTAGGGCACATTCGTCTTACTTCCCATGCTGGAGGGAGTAATATTTCCAAAATAGTTTGGGGAAGTCCTAGCCCTCAAATACGAGGACCGGTAGTGGGCACAACGACTAATAGAAACAATCGAAATGTTATTGGGACACACAGTGGAAGTTATAGTATTTATAGAGCTTTAGCTGTCGCCTCGGGAACTTTGGATAGAAAGCATCAAGCAGATTTAACGAATACTTCACCAACTGATCAAATTGGCCCCTATCCCAGTTGGTTTGATCCAGAACGTATTGTTTCACTTGATCCATGGGGGGCTGAAATTGAAAGTAATTTTAAGTCACAAATAGCCAGTCAACTTGATATTAAACCAACTATCGCAATTACAAGAGCACATATTTTCTTACCAGAGATAATGCAAGCAGTACAGAAAAAAAGACTCATACCAGATGGTGTTTTTCTTTTAGAAAATGGTTCTGCTCTAGTAACTAAAATTGCTGTTGAACCTGTTTGGTATTTACCCGGAATAGCCAAAAGATTTAACTGTAACGAATCTGATTTGAGACGAATCTTGTTTGAAGAGACTGGAGGGATGTACCCTGAATTAGTTACCCGTGATGATCTAAAAGTTTTTTTACCTCCAATTGGTGGCTTAACAGCTTATATTTTTGGAGATATCAAAGACCTATCTAATCCAGATATTTCTTTGACAGCAAGAGTTCATGACGAATGCAATGGCTCAGATGTATTTGGAAGTGATATTTGTACATGCAGACCATATCTGACTCATGCTATAGAAGAATGTATACAAGGAGCTCAGCAAGGGGGAGTTGGTCTGTGTGTATATTATCGTAAGGAGGGACGTGCTTTAGGTGAAGTAACAAAATTTTTAGTCTACAACGCACGAAAACGCCAAATTGGAGGTGATAGTGCGGCAAAGTACTTTATTCGAACTGAATGTATTGCAGGTGTTCAGGACATGCGTTTTCAACAATTAATGCCAGATGTTTTACATTGGCTGGGTATCCGTAGAATTCATCGTTTAGTTAGTATGAGTAATATGAAGTATGACGCGCTAATCGAATCAGGAATTGAGGTTTTGTCTCGAATTAATATTCCATCAGATTTAATTCCCGAAGATGCGAATGTTGAAATGGATGCTAAAAAGGCGGCTGGTTATTTTACTACCGAGGATATTCCAGATGAGGAAGAGTTAGCAAAGTCTAAGGGGCGTGGTCTAAATGAATAATGTAGAAGATTTATTTCTAACAAAAACAGTACGCTCTAGAGCAAATATCTTTCTTGAAAGGATTCGATGCGATCAATCTCCTTACTTTAAACTGCAAGAAAATCAATTAGATACCTGTGCGTTATTTGTGGCTGAAGTTACAAAAAAACGTTATCCATCTCTCAATATTCCATTTCATAGTCGTTGGCGTCATTTTGAAGCTGGCGGATTCAATCGTCGCCTCTGGTTGGAAGATGCTAGTAACCATTCCATAACATTAATTGACCTTGTAATTGTTAGTGTTCTTTTAGATGCTGGGGCTGGATCTGAATGGATTTTTTTTGAAAAAGAAACAAATCAATCTTTCACACGTTCCGAGGGCCTAGGAATTGCTAGTTTTCATGCTTTTAAGAGTGGTCTTTTCTCTAGTGATCCAAAAAATCCACTGCAAGTTGATGCTTTAGGTTTACAACAGCTAACGCTAGAAAAATTAGCGGATGCTTTTCAAGTAAAAGATTCAAATCCACTTATTGGTTTAATGGGAAGATTAGAAATACTTCATCGTTTAGGACAAGTTCTAGCAAATCACGAAGATATATTTGGCACTAACGGTAGACCTGGAAATCTTTATAATTACGTATTAAGCTCAAAAAAAAGTATAAGAGCACATCAATTACTGACATTATTACTTAATATTTTTTCACCTATTTGGCCCTCTGGACAAAATTTGAATGGCAAATATCTAGGTGATTGTTGGTATCACAGCGCTCTTGGTGATGCTATTGACTCGCCAGAATCATGGATGCCCTTTCATAAACTTTCACAATGGCTAACTTATTCGTTATTAGAACCTTTTATTTGGAATAACATATCGATAACCGGCTTAGAAGAATTAACAGCTCTACCAGAATATCGAAATGGAGGTTTATTAATTGACCAAAAAATACTTCTGCTAAAAAAACCGATTAACCAACTCGTTTGGTATCGGCCAAACAGTGAGCTAATTATTGAATGGCGGGCACTTACCATTGCTCTGATTGACCTATTAGCTCCTAGAGTTAGAAATTTTTTAAACTGCTCTGAGGAAAAAATGCCTTTGGCATGTATTCTTGAAGGAGGGACTTGGGCAGCAGGACGCGAGTTGGCGTTTCAATTTCATGGTGGAGAGCCGCCGATAAAAATACACTCTGAAGGTACTGTGTTTTGATATGGTTAATTTAAATAAAGGTAAAAAATTGAATAAGCAAGTTCATATTCTTGATCATCCATTAATTCAGCATAAACTGACATTGATGCGAAAAAAAATCACATCCACATCATCCTTTCGAAAATTGATGAATGAAATATCCATGCTAATAGCTTACGAAGTAACGCGTGATATGAGTATGCAAACGATTGAAATAGAAACTCCTTTCGAAGTAATGAATAGTAGAGTTATTGATGGGAAAAAATTAGTGTTTGCATGTATTTTAAGGGGAGGGAATGGACTTTTAGATGGAATGTTGAGCGTTGTTCCCGGCGCGCGCGTTGGACATATTGGTTTATATCGTGATCCAAAAACTTTGACTGTGGTTGAATACTATTTCAAAATGCCAAAAAATATGGAAAATCGTGATGTAATTGTGATTGATACGATGCTCGCAACTGGTCATTCAGCTGTTGCCGCGATGGAAAGAATTCAGGAGTTTAATCCTAAATCAATCAAATTTATTTGTCTTATTAGTTCTCCTGAGGGTATTGATAATTTTCACCGGTTCTATCCGGATACCCCAATTTATACCTTATCTGTTGATAGGGAATTAAATGAGGAAGGATTTATCTTGCCAGGTTTTGGTGATGCTGGCGATCGAATTTTTGGCACTAAATAAATTAAAGCAGTATTTTTTCAAGTTTAGATCGGCGAGCCATATTTACAAAGTCTTCACAGGTAGGTAAGGTTACCTTATTTCTTTACTAAGCAAGATTTATGCTAGCGTCTTGCTACTAATACAACTATTGTGGCTGAAAATTTATATCTTTTACCAACTTTCCATATTTCGCATACTCCTTGTTAATTAAATCAATAGCAAATTGCGGTTGTTCGGTAATAACTATTAATCCCATTTGATTTAATTTATCAGTAATACCAGGAGCTTTTAGTGCAAAGTTAATCGCATCATTTAATTTTGCAACAATAAAGGCTGGTGTCTTTGCTGGTGCTATATAGCCATGCCAACCGTTTGAATACCAACCCGGTAA
>CALPOM020000025.1 GCA_943325205.2 Thermoflexus hugenholtzii JAD2
CCAGTGTTGCTGGTAATGGTTTGAATTTATTGCCTTGGCCAAAAATAGATTTTAATAAATTTGGCGCAACTCAAACCCGCCCATTATCAAGAATACAAAAGATTTCAGCAGCCAATTTGGCGCGTAATTGGGTGATGATACCAGCGGTGACGTATCACGAAGATGCCGACATTACTCTGTTAGAAGAGTTTCGGGTGCAAACGAATAAGGCCAATGACAAATTGGGTATAAAAGTTACTTTACTGGCGTTTTTACTAAAAGCATCTGTGAGTGCTTTAAAAAAATTCCCGGAATTCAATAGCTCCTTAGATGGTGATCAATTAATTTTGAAGCAGTATTTTCATTTGGGTTTTGCTGCCGATACCCCGAATGGATTAGTAGTCCCTGTGATTCGTGATGTTGACCAAAAGGGTATTTTAGAGATTGCGCGTGAGACTTCTGAATTAGCCAAGTTGGCTCGTGACGGTAAGCTAAAACCTGATCAAATGCAAGGTGCTTGTTTTACAATTTCTTCTGTTGGTGGTCTTGGCAGTACTTATTTCGCGCCGATCATTAATGCCCCTGAGGTAGCGATTTTGGGGGTTAGTAAGGCTGCTATGAAGCCAGTCTGGGACGGTACGAATTTTATTCCTCGGTTAATTTGCCCGCTGTCCTTAACGGCTGATCATCGGGTCATTGACGGCGCTTATGCGACTCGGTTTAATGCGTATATTGCTGAATTACTGACGGATTTCCGTCGAGTTGTTTTATAGGGGGCTGAGATGACGATTTTGGCAATCAAAGTTCCCAATATGGGTGACTTCACGGACATTCCGGTCATTGAGATTTTAGTCAAACCTGGTGATGTCATCGCAAAAGAACAGGCTTTAGTTGTTTTAGAATCTGATAAAGCCACGATGGAAGTGCCCAGTGATATGGCTGGTAAAGTTGTTTCTGTAGAGGTTGCAATTGGAGATCAGTTAAGTATTGGTTCAGTCATCCTGATGTTAGAGACCGACACTTCGTCCACGATGGATCCTACTCAACAAGATGCAAGTCTCTCAGGTGTGTTGCAGGTAGCAACTCCGAAGTCCTTACCCCAAAAGCAGGCTGCCCCAACCGCATTAAAAGCCTCCTCGGTAGTTACGACTTATCAGGGGCAGGTCGACCATACTTGTGCGTTATTAGTTTTAGGTTCTGGGCCTGGTGGTTATAGTGCTGCCTTTCGGGGAGCTGATTTAGGCATGGATACGATCCTAATTGAAAGATACGCTACTTTGGGTGGAGTTTGTCTTAATGTGGGATGTATTCCTTCTAAAGCACTCCTACACACCGCTGCAGTGATGCAAGAGGTGCAATCGATGGCTACCCACGGAATTCGTTATGGTGATCCAACGATTGACTTGACGGCTTTGCGAAATCATAAAGAACAGGTCATTAGTCAGTTAACGACTGGTTTAGCTGGTATGGCAAAAGCTCGAAAAGTCAGAACACTGCGCGGCGTGGGCAGCTTTTTGGATGCCTACCATCTTGAACTGCAGACAACTACTGGCACGAGCTGGGAGTTGACTGGGCAAAAAGAAGTGATTCGATTTGAGCAAGTTATTATTGCTGCCGGTAGTCAACCAGTGATTTTGCCTAACTTGCCAGTTGACCCGCGAATTGTGGATAGCACAGGTGCTTTAGAGTTAAAGAACATCCCCAAACGGATGCTAGTCATCGGTGGTGGCATTATTGGTTTAGAGATGGCGACGGTCTATAGTGCTTTAGGTGCCAAGATTGATATTGTTGAATTATCGGATAGCCTGATGGCTGGGGCAGATCGTGACTTAGTTAAAGTCTGGGAGAAGATGAATAGTCACCGTTTTGAACAGGTGATGTTGCAGACGAAGGCGGTTGATGTCCAAGCCAAAAAAGATGGTATTTGGATTATTTTTGAGGGCCAGAAAGCGCCATCCGAGGCGCAATGTTATGACTTAGTATTAGTTGCCGTAGGGCGTGTACCTAATGGTAAAAAAATTGGTGCGCATTTAGCTGGCGTGCAGGTAGATGATCGTGGGTTTATTTCGGTTGACCAGCAGATGCGAACCAATGTGCCCAATGTTTTTGCCATTGGTGATCTAGTGGGTCAACCGATGCTAGCGCATAAGGCAGTCCATGAGGGGCATGTGGCTGCGGAGGTTGCGAGTGGCCAAAAGTCCTACTTTGACGTGCAACAAATACCATCAGTGGCTTATACCGACCCTGAAGTTGCTTGGGCTGGTTTGACAGAAGAGCAATGTAAAAAGCAGGGGGTTGCTTATCAAAAAGGGATTTTTCCATGGGCTGCTAGCGGTCGTGCAATTGCTAATGGTCGCAGTGAAGGATTTACGAAATTATTGTTTGATGAAAAGACGCATCGCATTATTGGTGGTGGGATTGTTGGTACCAATGCGGGCGATTTAATTGGTGAAGTTTGTTTAGCCATTGAGATGGGCGCGGATATGGTGGATATCGGTAAAACAATCCATCCTCATCCAACTTTAGGCGAATCGATTGGTTTAGCTGCGGAAGTTGCGCACGGCAGTTGTACTGATTTACCTACCCAGCGTAAAAAATAACCAGATTTTTAAATCACAAGGGATTTGAGTTGGTGAAATCCTAGTCCTTAGTGAAGCTGTAATCCCTATGAAGATGGATATTGTATGATGACTTTTCCTAGATTCCCAATCATCGGTACACCCCTATCAAGCTCAGCTATTCGCGTCATGATGCTTGGTAGCGGAGAACTTGGTAAGGAAGTAATTATTGAGTTACAGCGCTTAGGTATAGAAGTCATCGCAGTTGATCGGTATCCAAATGCGCCTGGACAGCAAGTTGCCCATCGGTCTTATGTGATTGATATGACAGATGGCCAAGCTATTCGAGATTTAGTGAACCTAGAAAAACCGCATTTAATCGTACCGGAGATTGAAGCGATCGCCACGCCAACCCTCATGGAGTTAGAAGCCGAGGGTATAGTCGAGGTTATCCCTTCGGCGCGGGCGGCTTGGTTGACGATGAATCGTGAGGGGATTCGTCGACTGGCTGCAGAAGAATTAAGTTTACCCACATCGCCCTATCATTTTGCCAGTAGCCTTGATGAACTATCTACTGCGATTCCTCGGGGAATTGGTTACCCATGCTTTGTTAAGCCAGTGATGTCGTCCTCCGGCAAGGGGCAATCGAAATTACTGGGGCCAGAAGATATTGCTTTAGCCTGGGCGAGCGCTGCAAGTGGTGGGCGGGTTAATGCTGGGCGAGTGATTGTTGAGGGCCTGATTGATTTTGATTATGAGATCACTTTATTAACGGTCAGGTCGTTAAAGCAGGATGGAAGTATTCAAACATCTTTTTGTGAGCCCATTGGCCATGTTCAAAAGCATGGTGATTATATCGAGAGTTGGCAACCGATGGGTATGAGTCAGGTAGCCCTTGAACGCGCACAATGGATTGCTAAAAAAGTCACTGATCAACTTGGTGGTCGCGGTATATTTGGCGTTGAATTATTTGTGAAGGGTGACGAAGTCTGGTTTTCTGAAGTAAGTCCTAGGCCGCATGATACGGGGTTAGTGACACTGGTGAGTCAGGAACAAAGTGAATTTGAATTACATGCTAGGGCTATTTTGGGCTTACCGATCAATACGCGTTTACGAACGCCAGGTGCAAGTGCTGTAATTTATGGAGGCATTGATGCGACGGGAATTGGATTTACTGGGGTTGAACAGGCTCTACATTTACCTGGAGTTTCCTTAAGGCTGTTTGGAAAGCCTGAATCATTTATCAAGCGCCGCATGGGAGTTGCTTTAGCTATTGCAGACAATACCGGCGAGGCTAGAAGCCTTGCTTTGCAGGCAAGTCATCTGGTAAAGCCAGTAACGGCAGTGGCCGAGTAAA
This sequence comes from Thermoflexus hugenholtzii JAD2, assembly GCA_943325205.2. Taxonomy (GTDB): domain Bacteria; phylum Pseudomonadota; class Gammaproteobacteria; order Burkholderiales; family Burkholderiaceae; genus Polynucleobacter. The sequence continues at coordinate 3,895 of CALPOM020000025.1, forward strand.
ACCTCAGAGCAATTATTTAGTCGCTTTTTTGAGGATTTTTTCACTGGCTTGCATCGCGGACTTCGTGAGCGTTTCCGTTTGATGCGTAGTCATGTCAACGGCTTGTTTCATGGCTTTTTGACTGGATTCAAAGACGGTGGTGGCATTAGCGACAGCCTGTTTCATGAGATTTTTCATGGTGTCAGGAGTGTTCGGTGCAGTCGAAGTCATATCACTGATGAGGGTCTTTAATTTTTCAGAATGGTTTTTAATTTCTTCCTGATTAATTGCGCTCAAAGCAGTTTGCGTTTCTGTAGAGATATCTTTGAGATGTCGGCTATACGAAACTATTTTTTCTGAAAAAGGTTTAACAAATTTTGCTTGCATGGCCATGAGGTCTTGCGCATCTTTGGCTGAAGCACAGGATTTCATGTGTTCTACTTGTTCACTCATCATTGTTTTCGCTACTTGTATATTCAGCTCCATGAGTTTTTCTACACCCTCAAAGGCTTTTCGGCTCAGGTTAGCTAAGGTTTCCATATTGGCTTTATTGGCGGCACTAATTTGTTCTGGTGTCATGATTATTTACTCCTTCAGTCACATCGATTTAAAAGATAAGTTAATCAATTGGTAGTACTTCATTTTGCTTTTTATCAATTGAGAACTAGGTGTTTGGTTGTTTTAAAAACATCATGGTGATGATATAAATTACTGCGGTACGATCAGGTTAGGCGATCAGGTTTCATATTGGTTTAGAGGTATCAAAAAGCTTTGTGGATACGAAGGAAGTGCTTCTACTAAATTGCATGAAGTGTAACAGGCAAATTTGACAATTTGAATAGTAATTACCCCAATACTACAATATAGGGATGTTTAAAGCATTTTATGCAGATCAATTTGTGCTTCCCTTACCCGTTGGCCACCGCTTTCCGATGCAAAAGTATCGTTTATTGCGAGAGCGTGTGAGCCAATTTGATGGCGTAGAACTGCTAGAAGCGCCTTTAGCAAGCTTGGAGCAGATTTTGCTGGCCCATGATGCGGATTATGTATCTCGGGTTTTTGCTGGGGCTATGAGTCCTGCTGAGCAACGAGAAATTGGTTTCCCATGGAGTCCGGAGATGGTTATTCGATCGAGTCGATCAGCCGGAGCGACTATTGCTGCGGCCAGAGTAGCTTTAGAAGCAGGCATCTCAGCTAATTTAGCGGGCGGGACGCACCATGCTCACGCCAATAAGGGTAGTGGTTTTTGTGTATTCAATGATGCCGCGATAGCTGCCCGAGTGATGCAGCAGGAATTTGGTGAGAGGTTTGCGCGTTGTCTACAAGTGGCAATCGTTGATTTAGACGTCCATCAAGGTAATGGTACAGCGTCTATATTACAAAATGATCCATCCATCTTTACATTTTCGATACATGGTGAGAAGAACTTTCCATTTCGTAAAGAGTCGAGTGATTTAGATATTGGTTTGATGGACGGTTGCTCCGATGCAATTTATTTAGAAGCGTTAGCGAGTGGTTTAAATCAAATCGAGAGGTTATTTAGCCCAGACCTGATTATTTATTTGGCTGGTGCAGATCCATTTGGTGGAGACCGTTTAGGTCGTTTAGACTTGACTATGGACGGATTATTACAACGTGATCAAATTGTATTTGAATGGGCTAAATCGCGACATTTACCTATTGCTATTGCCATGGCGGGGGGGTATGGTCGAGACATTACTCAAACAGTTGCCATACATGCCCAAACAATCCAAAAAGCAATTGATTATCAATGGTAAAAAATAATGCTATTTGGATGTCACCTTTATTCATACTGATTTGGAGTACGGGTTTTATTATTGCTCGCTATGGTATGCCCCATGCAGAGCCCTTGACATTTTTAGCGATTCGATTTTTTGGGGTGATTCTTATTTTGATGCCCTGCATTTTGTGGTTTAAGGCACCCTGGCCCTCTAAAAGTCAGATAGTTCACTTGGCAATTGCTGGAGTATTAATACAATTCGGTTATTTAGCGGGGGTTTGGATTGCGATTCGACATGGCATGCCGGTGGGCTTAACAGCATTAATCGTTGGTTTACAACCGATATTAACTGCCGTGTTTGTTTCTTTGTTAGCTGAAAAAATCACCAGATCGCAATGGCAAGGATTATTTTTAGGATTATTTGGCGTATTTTTAGTTTTGTATGCACAAATTAATACAGCTGGGGTCAATGCACAGACAATCTTTTTTAACATCACTGGTTTGTTATCCATCACGGTAGGGACGATTTATCAGAAAAAATATTGTGCCCAGTTTGACTTACGAACCGGTTCGTTAATTCAGTTTATGACTAGCCTTGGGTTAGCAACGATTGGAGCTTTTCTTTTTGAGACACGAGAAGTTGAGTGGGTATTGGAGTTGGTTGGTGCTTTAGTTTGGGGTATCGTGGGGATTTCGATTGGCGCGATGAGCTTATTATTTATTCTGATTCGTAGGGGTAATGCTACTAAAGTTAGCAGTTTGATGTATCTCACTCCTCCGACTACAGCCATTATGGGGTGGGTTTTATTTCATGAGCCGCTAACGATCTTAGTCGGCTTTGGCACTTTACTGACCATGCTAGGTGTTTTGATCGTCAATCAAACGATTTCGTTCAATTTCTTAAGGCGTTTTAATTAAGGTATTAAAATGGTATTTGCAGTTCATCTAACTTTTCTTTGCGCATGAATAAAAATTTAATTTTAAGTATTTTCGTAGGTTTTGGAATCGTATTATCGCCAGCTCTCTATGCCAAGTCTGATGACTCAGATTCGAGGGCTAGTTCACCGAAGCAGCGCAGTGACAATAAACAGGTTAATAAACAAAAGACTACTCGTGAGGTAGGAGCTGCTAAGAAGGCAGATAAAACAAAAAAGCCAAAAAATCCCAAACAAGTACGAACCACCGTCGTCCCGAAAAAAGCTGCTGTAGGGAGTTCTCCGGCAAGAGTATCCCAGGGAACTTCATTAGGTTTAGGTAAGCATGTTGACGAATTAAATTTAAAATCAAGTGTCGCGATGATTGTGGATCAGCAAACTTTGCAGGTACTCTTTGAAAAAAATCCGCAGTCGGTTTTACCAATTGCTTCAATTACGAAGTTATTAACTGCTATGACAGTTTTAGATGCGCAGTTACCCTTAGATGAAATTTTAGAGATTAATGCGGAAGATGCGGCAATTTACCGAAATTCCAGGTTAGCGAAGGGGGCAGATTTAAGTAGAAGAGAAGCTTTATTGTTAGCTTTGATGTCCTCAGAAAATAGAGCTGCTTACACTCTAGGTAGAAACTACCCTGGTGGGATTACCAGTTTTATGAGTGACCTCAATCGTAAAGCAAGAGATATTGGCATGTTGCATTCTAGTTTTGAGGATCCGACAGGACTAACGAGTAAAAACGTGGCCACTGCTGAGGACTTAGCTATATTAGTGAACGCAGCTTATCAGTATCCACTGATTCGGGAATATTCAACAGCAACGAATCATAAGCTACTTGTTAATAATCGCGCGCAAGAGTTTATCAGCAGTAACCGCTTAGTACGCTCTGGGGATATGGAGATTGGTTTACAAAAGACTGGTTATATTTCGGAGGCGGGGCGCTGTTTGGTCATGCAAGCCACGGTTAAAAATCGTCCTGTGATTATGGTTTTTTTGGATTCTGCTGGAAGTTTATCGCGTTTTGCGGATGCTGTTCGGGTCAAAGATTGGTTGGAGGATGCTTCCGAATTAAGGCCAATCCGAAAACTACCTAATGTGAAAATGTCTTTGCAGTAGAGTTTTATTAGAGTTCAAAGCCCTGGATCTGTCAGTAGAATGGATAGTCAAAGAGTGGCTTTTTTGCGCTAGATATCACTTGACGCTGTCTAAACCGGCTTCATAGAAGATGGACTGGGCGACTGTAGACTTCAAAAACACCATAAACTCATTTGCCAGTGTCGGCTGCGTGGACGCGTTACAAACCCCAGCGCTAAACCGTGTCCAGTGTTGTATTTCAGCGGGGAGTGGGCCTAGATACTGGGCCAAGGGGACAGCCCGAAGTTCACTAATCATTTGAACTGCCATCGCCGCTTTGCCGTTGAGCAACAGATTGGCGACCAAGCCTCCCTCTAAGATAGTGGCTTTTTGTGTAATGAACTGGGTCAAACCTAAATCGTTCAGTACTTTTGCAAAGTAGATCCCACTAACGCCTTTACTGGTGAAAGTAATAGAGGGGATATCTCGCAGGCTTTGAATAAAGTTAGTCAGGGTATCAATAGCAACTGGGGGGTGGTTTGGCGCTATGGCCACGCCGATCCCACATTGGATAAAGCTTGGACTTGGGCTAGTTAGAAGTCCCAGCTGTACTAATTCCTCGATACCATCTTCTGTCATGATCAGGAGATCGTTTTTTTCACCTGCGTTGAGGCGATCTTTCATTGCCATGGAGGTTGCAAAGTCAATTTGGGGCGTTATGTCGAGAGGTTCGGCCCAGATCTTGGTAATTTGAGGTATAGAGGATTTGAGTGCGGTAGAGCAAAGGATTTGGAATTGGGGCATGGTATGAATTCGTAAATTTTAAGGGGGGGCTTGATAACCAATACCACGAGAAATTTGTAAAGCCGTGTCAACTAAGGCTTTAGTCCAATCACGGTTGATTCGATCGGTCGGTGCGCTAATGGAAAGCCCTGCCACCATTGTATTGGTGTCATCATAGATACCCGCAGCAATACAACTAACCCCTAGTTCAAGCTCCTCATCATCATTGGCGGTACCATTTTTTCGGACCTCTTGCAGCTCTTTTTCAAGAGCTTGGATTTGCGTAATGCTATTTCTGGTATGTCCGGCAAGGCCTGTACGGGAGGCGTAAGTTTGGACTTTTTGGGTGTCGTCTTGAGCTAGAAAGAGCTTACCAACCGAAGTTAGATGTAAGGGGGCTCGCCCACCGATGGCGCGCACGACTTGCATACCTGAGCGTTCACTATACGCGCGGTCGATATAAATAATTTCGTCTCCTTGACGCAAAGAAAGGTTGACTGTTTGATTCGTTAACTTATGCAGCGCCCGCATAGGCAACTGAGCCGCATCACGCACAGATAGACGCGCTTTAACTAGAGTTCCTAATTCAAGTAACCTTAGTCCTAAACGATAAGAGCCTCCTTCGCTTCTATCAACTAGGCGACAGGCAACCATATCATTCAAAATTCGGTGAGCCGTCGAAGGGTGTAAGGATGTTTTTTCGGAGAGAATTTTTAAGCTGCAGGCATCATCTGAAACAGCTAAGACATCCAGCAGATTCATCATCCGTTCAATCACTTGAATCGCGGTCTTACCTGTCTTTGCTGGCACAAGTGATTGGTCTTTAGTCGTCATCTAGATATTGTAGCGATAATTTTTTTAATTGCACATCATGAAATATTGGTATTGTTGCGAAATATTTACATAGACGTGGAGGGCGAAGGTGATAGAGTAAATGAAGACCTCAATAAATATGTCAGAATCATTTACATCCTAGCGTTATAGATACGCAAGGGGCGACTTCAAGGTTTAAGAGCGTTGATACAGTCTTTAATTAATTGGGGGCCTTCATAAATCAAGCCACTATATATTTGAATCACTTTTGCACCAAAATTTTTCTTTTGGAGTGCGTCTGTACCTGTATGAATTCCACCTACCCCAATGATTGGGGTTCGGCCCTCTAGCAGTCGATAAAAAGTTGCCACAATGTGGTTCGATAAATCTTTGATGGGCTTGCCTGATAGTCCTCCTGATTGATGGTGATCGATTTCTGATTGAACGTTTTCCCGGCTAATTGTGGTGTTGGTTGCAATTAGCGCATCGATCTCAAAGCGTTCAAGAAGATTAGCAATTTCGAAGATTTGACCGGGCTCTAAGTCCGGTGCAATTTTTAAAAAGAGGGGAACTTTTTTTCCATATTGCTCGCTCAGAAGCGCTCTTTCTTGGGTGAGTTCGAGGAGTAGTTTCTCTAGTCCTTGGCTATTTTGGAGTTGGCGTAAATTCTTCGTATTCGGCGAAGAAATATTGATAGTGACATAGGATGCCACCTCATAAACTGCGCGCAGACAAATTAAATAATCGCTATTTGCATCAGCCATTGGGGTCAGCGCATTTTTGCCAATGTTTAGGCCAATTACTCCACCATGTTGGTAAAACGAAGAACGTTTTACGCGTTCGACACAAGCTTGCACACCATCATTATTAAATCCCATCCGATTAATAATTCCAGAAGTTTTAGGTAGACGGAACATCCGCGGTTTGGGATTGCCACTTTGGGGCAGGGGCGTTACTGTGCCTATTTCTAAAAAGCCAAATCCTAGCGTTGCTAAGGCATCGATAAAACGCCCATCTTTATCGAGTCCAGCGGCTAGGCCAACTGGGTTGGGAAGTTGTATACCGCATAGGGTCGTTGGTAGTTGGGGAACTTTACCGACTAGGAAGCGAAGCAGGCCGCGTTGATATAGGAAATTTAAGGCGTGCAAAGCAAGGTGGTGCGCTTTTTCTGGATCCAATTGAAATAGCAGCGGACGAATGAGTGGAAATAAATTCATGCAGAGTTAGATGATTTTAGGATCTGAACTAATTGGGTTCGAAGATGTCAAGGGGCCCCATTGGCCTGCAATTAAACCTTCGAGAGGTTGGAAATTGATTTTGTAGGACATCTTTTTACTTTCTTGGATATAGTAGCCCAAGTATACATAAGGCAATTTTCGTATTTTAGCCTCATGAATTTGCCAAAGAATCCCAAAAGTTCCTAAGCTGGCTTGAGGAAGGCTGGTGTCATAAAAGGTATAAACCGATGACAGCCCGTTTTGTACTACATCGATGACGCTGACCATGCGAAGAGCGCCATTTTGGCGAAACTCGACGAGAAATGAATCGATATGTGATTGGATTAAAAACTGCCGGTATTGATCCTCTTCATCCTCGATCGAATCGAATTCTTGGCCATCGAGCGGGTTGCTATGACGGCTATTTTGATATGCTTGGTAGAGTGCGAAATGTTCATCCTTAAATTCAAGTGGGGTCACTTGAGCAATTAAATCTGCGTGTTTTCGTATCGTACGTTGTTGGCTTCTCGTTGGCCGAAAATCATTTACAACGACGCGCGAGGCGATGCAGGCTTGACAATGATCGCAGTAGGGGCGGTAGGTGAAATGTCCACTCCGTCGAAACCCTACTTGGATCAGTTCGCTGTAGACTTTCGTTTGTATGAGTTGGGGTGGAGTTGCTACTTGCGAGCGGGCTTCATGCCGATCAAGATAGCTACAAGCATAGGGTGCTGTGGCATAAAACTGTAACGATTTAAATGGAAAGTCTTTGATATGTGTCATGAGTAATATGGGCAGTATCTTATTGTATCTCTAGTAAAACACTTTTATCCCAATTCCACAGTGGTGCGGGGAGATCTATCTGACTTTCTAACCAGTTTAAAAAATAGTCTTGCGGGAGGGGCGATGCGCCTAGGGAAGCTAAATGACTTGTTTCTTGTTGGCAATCGATATAACGAATCCCCACTTGAATGCACCAAGCACACAAAGCCGCTAGGGCTAATTTTGAGGCATTATCAACGCGGGTAAACATGGACTCACCATACAGCATTTTGCCCAGGTTCACGCCGTATAAACCACCTACTAATTGACCGTCATGCCAAGTTTCTACACTATGGGCTAGACCCATTTGGTGGAGTTCGCCATAGTATTCAATGATTGCAGGAGTAATCCAAGTATCACCGACTTCGCCGTTGCGTGGGCTATTCGCGCAGGCTTGTATCACTTCTTTGAAGGCGCAATCGACACGGATTTCCCAAGACGGATTGAGGAGTACAGCGCGGATAGTTTTTTTTAAGCTTTGGCTGACTTTAAACTTGGATGTTTCTAATGCCATTCTGGGGGAAGTACACCACCACATGACTGGACCTGGTCTACTGTACCAAGGAAAGATTCCCTGACGATAGGCTTCAATGAGGCGTTGCGTACTGATCGATTCGGTCAGGGCGATGAGGCCATTGGGTATATTGGGGTCATTACTTGGAGCATTTTTGGGTGAGGGCAATGGCTCATCATCGAAGATCCAAGGGACTACGGTCATACGGCAGAGCGTTGTGTGGGGTTAATATTAATGAGATAAGTAGGCATCACTTGATCAAACGTTATCGCCTGCTTTTTTTGATCGGCGAAAAAATGTTCTAGGGTCAATTTCACGGTTAGAAAGGCGAGTTCATTCCAAGGAATTTCAGACTCACGAAATAATCGCACTTCGAGGCTTTCACTAGTCACTGGACTAAAGCTTGCAGTTGGCATATTTGCTAGGTAAAACCAGTGTATTTGGCCTATATGTGCAATGTTAACGATCGAAAAAAGGCTGCCAATTTCGACGTCTGTTCCAGCTTCTTCTAAGGTTTCGCGGTAAGCACCTTGCGCACTTGTTTCATTTAATTCCAAAAATCCGGCGGGTAAAGTCCACAGTCCCTGACGTGGTTCTATAGCGCGTCGACATAAGATAATTTGATCTTCCCACATCGGGATGGTGCCGACGACATTTTTTGGGTTTTGATAATGAATTTCTCCGCACTGCTGGCATACGAAACGTTGGCGGTTATCGTTTTCTGGGATTTGTTGGCGCACAGAGTGGCCACACAGGGAGCAAAATTTCATATGGAATGTTGATCGATTTATTTCGAGGAACTATTTTTGCACAGTCGCTGACTGAATCACAATGGGTTCACTAGGCACATCGGCCATTCGGTTCATGACAGTTGTTGGCGCAAATTTTATATTTTCAACAGTTTCAAAACCGGAGATGACTTTTCCAAAAACGGTATAGCCAAAGCCATCCCGACTGGGATAATCGAGCATCGCGTTATCGCGTACATTAATAAAGAACTGGGCAGTTGCTGAATCTGGGTTATTCGTTCTGGCCATGGCAATTGTATATTTTGAGTTCTTGAGGCCATTTTGTGACTCGCTTGGAATGGGCGGTTTAGTTGGTTTTTCTTGTAATTCCTTGGTAAAGCCTCCACCTTGGATCATGAAGCCATTAATAACCCGGTGGAAAATGGTACCAGTATAAAAATTTGTATTGACATAGTTGAGAAAATTTTCGACAGTTTTTGGAGCTTTTTCTGATTCGAGTTCAACTACAAAATCTCCTTTAGTGGTTTTAAATAAAACCTTTGGTCCGGCATAGACATTGGCACTACTGATGATTAGGCAAAGGCTAAGGGCTGGGATAGCGAACGAGTTCGTTAATGTTCTTCGCAGAGCTGTGATGATGCCTTGGAGTTGATTCGTAAGAAGCTGTTTGTTAGGTTGGCCTAATGAAATACAGTGAGCGCTCATGAGTTGCTTTCAAGGGATAAATTGATTGATTGGTATTGCATATTATTCACTATTTCAAAATTGCCTGTGAAATTATGCATGGAGGTTTGCTAAAGCGTAGGGTATTTCAGTCCAGCGTGTTGTGAAATTCTGACTTTTTTGATTAGCACGTAAGCGCCAGTGGCGTGCATTCCCAGCGATTAGTCCGGTACTTGCCAGGGTCACAGTATTGGCGCCATACCGTTGATTGAGTAGGTCCATCGTTTGCATGACTTGGGTTGATTGTTGTAAGTTGGCTTGGTTAAATAGATCATTTTGATGCTGTGCCTGGTCTTGGAGTTCGGACAAAATAATGCCTGCTTTTTGATAGCGATAGCCTGATCTGAAAATATGTTTTAGTCCAAAGTAGGCTGCTTGTACAAGTCGACGACTATCGGCTGTAGCAATCGATAGAGGAATCGTAATTTGTGGTTTATACGGTAGGCTATTTTTAGCAAAGGGGCTCGTACGAATAAAGACGGTGATCAATTGACAGGTACTTTGTTGCTGGCGTAATTTTTCTGCTGCGCGGCAGACATAACTTGCGATTGCTTCTTGTAATAGTTCAATTTTTTCAATGACTTGTCCAAAGCTTTTGCTAGAGATAATTTGTTGCTGTCTTGGCATATTCTTGAGGTCATTCATGTGTAGGCAGGAGATGCCATTGAGTTCGTAAACTGTTCTAGCTAGGACCACGGAAAATCGTTGTCGAATCAACTCTGGATTGGCATTTTGTAGGTCGTAGACTGTATGGATTTGTAGTTGATGTAATTGTGTGGACAGTTTGCGTCCGACGCCCCAGACTTCATCGACGGCAATTTTTTTTAGCCAATCGGTTTGGTCTTGGGGGTGACAGGCTTCCCAAGAAAATACCCCAGTAAATTGCGGATTTTTTTTAGCGATATGATTGGCTAGTTTTGCCAGTGTTTTGGAAGGTCCGATACCGACGCAAGTCGGTAGCCGCAGGTATTGTAAGGTCCGTTGTCTGATTTCTTGAGCATACGCAGTGAGGGGTGCTTGGTGTCCTGATAGATCTAAAAAACACTCATCGATCGAGTAGATTTCTTGTTGCGTTGCAAACTCCGATAGAACATGCATGAGGCGATCACTCATATCGCCATAGAGTGCGTAGTTTGAGCTTAACCATTGGAGTTGATGGCTTTTGATAAAGTGTTTTGCCTCAAAAAAAGGTAGTCCCATTGGAATACCAAGAGCGCGGGCTTCTTGGCTGCGGGAGACGATACAGCCATCGTTATTCGAAAGAATGACGAGGGGTTTACCTTCTAATTTGGGGTTAAAGACGCGTTCACAGGAGACATAAAAGTTATTCCCGTCAACGAGTGCGATAGCTCGATCCGTGGGGAGTGCTTTCATGGTTTATGAACGACATGTGAGACGACTCCCCAAATTTCTAATTCTTGACCTTCACATAAGATAATGGGGGCATATTGAGGATTTTCTGCTTGTAACCATGTTTGTCCACCTTGTTGGTAGAATCGTTTAACAGTAAATTCACCATCAATGACAGCAATAACGACTTGCCCTGATTTGGCCTTTTTCGAGCGGTCTACAACGAGTAGGTCACCGTCATAAATACCAGCACCTTGCATCGAATCGCCTTGGACGCGTAAAAAAAAGCTCGCTTCTGGATGAATTCCTAAGTATTGATTCAGGTCGAGTCTTTGATCTATATAGTCACTGGCGGGTGATGGAAAGCCTGCTGGAATCGCGTAGCTAAATAGGCGAGCGAATGGTGTTGGGTCGAGAGTTTTTATCATGGCGCTTATCGGGTATTAATACTGTTTATATATACAGTATATAATAGATTCTTAATTTGATAAAAACAATCAAATCAACTAATTTGCCGTATCGAAAAGACACCAATGAGGTTAAGACTGACATGTCAAATTAGACGACGATGAAAAAATAAACCCCCGAGTATTTGAGTACTCGGGGGTCGTTAAAACCGTGTAAGACAATAATTTAGACGGTTACGCCATCTGCTAAATCTTTAAATTCACTAATTTGATCAAAGTTCATATAGCGATAGATATCGCTCGATTGACTAATTAAAATATGGTGTTTTTCGAGATACTCTGCAGGCGTTGGGATTCTGCCAAGTAGGGCGCAGACTGCAGCTAGTTCAGCGGAAGCTAAATACACTTTTGTATCGATACCTAGGCGGTTTGGGAAGTTTCTCGTCGAGGTCGAAACGGCGGTTGAACCTTTGCGGATTTGTGCTTGGTTACCCATACAGAGTGAACAGCCAGGCATTTCCATCCGCGCACCAGTTTTACCAAAACTGCTGTAATAGCCTTCTTCCGACAAAATCATCGCATCCATTTTGGTTGGTGGGGCGACCCATAAGCGCGTTGGCAAATCATCACGCCCTTCCAAAATTTTGCTAGCGGCGCGGAAATGGCCAATATTAGTCATACAGGAGCCGATAAAGACTTCGTCGATTTTATTACCTGCAACTTCGGAGAGAAATTTGACATCATCCGGGTCATTTGGACAGGCCATAATTGGCTCTTTGATTTCTGCCAGATCAATTTCAATGACTGTGGCATATTCAGCATCTGGGTCGGCCTTGAGGAGTTCTGGCTTAGCGATCCAACTTTCCATGGCTTTAATACGACGGCCTAAAGTCCTTTTATCTTCGTAGTCATTGGCAATCATCCACTTCATGAGGGTGATATTTGAGCGGATATATTCAATGATTGGCTCTTTATTGAGGTAAACCGTACAGCCGCCTGCAGAGCGCTCAGCAGAAGCATCCGATAATTCGAAGGCTTGTTCAACTTTGAGATCTGGCAGGCCTTCAATTTCCAAGACTTTTCCAGAGAAAACGTTTTTCTTGCCTTTTTTCTCTACCGTTAAGTGACCTTGTTTAATGGCATATAAAGGAATGGCATTGACTAAGTCGCGCAGAGTCACGCCAGGTTGCATTTTTCCTTTAAAGCGGACTAAAACGGATTCTGGCATATCGAGTGGCATCACACCAGTCGCGGCACCAAAAGCGACTAGGCCAGAGCCGGCTGGGAATGAGATTCCAATTGGGAAGCGTGTGTGACTATCGCCCCCTGTACCGACCGTATCTGGCATTAAGAAGCGGTTCATCCAGCTATGGATGATGCCATCACCAGGGCGTAGGGAGACGCCGCCACGATTGGTCATGAAAGTCGGTAATTCACGATGGGTTTTGATATCAACGAGTTTTGGGTAGGCTGCTGTATGGCAAAAAGATTGCATCACTAGATCCGCTGAAAAACCTAAGCACGCTAAGTCTTTGAGTTCATCTCGAGTCATTGGTCCGGTTGTGTCCTGTGAGCCAATGGTGCTCATATGTGGCTCACAATAGGTACCCGGGCGAACTCCTTGACCTTCTGGAAAGCCACAAGCTCGGCCAACAATTTTTTGGGCCAGAGTAAAACCTTTTTTACTTTCGATCGGGGCTTGGGGTAAGCGAAAGACGGTCGAGGCTGGCAGTCCAAGAGCTTTACGCGCTTTCATGGTTAGACCACGGCCGATAATCAGCGGAATACGTCCACCCGCACGGACTTCATCAAAAATAACTTCAGAGCGCATAGTAAAACGAGTGATTTCTTTACCATCTTTGAGAGCTTTGCCTTCAAATGGTCGAAGTTCAATCACATCACCCATTTCCATTTGGTTAACATCGAGCTCAATAGGTAGTGCACCAGCATCTTCCATCGTATTAAAAAAGATCGGGGCAATTTTTGTACCCATACAAACGCCCCCAAAGCGTTTATTCGGGACAAAAGGAATATCCTGCCCGGTATACCAAAGAACGGAATTGGTGGCTGATTTACGCGAGGATCCTGTCCCGACAACGTCGCCTACATAGGCAATCAAGTGACCTTTTTTCTTCAGTTCCTCAATTTGTTTGAGAGGACCTCTTTGGCCAGCCTCGTCGGCATGGATGCCAGGCCGAGGATTTTTAAGCATCGCTAAGGCGTGGAGTGGAATATCTGGACGGCTCCAAGCATCTGGTGCTGGGGAGAGGTCATCGGTATTGGTTTCTCCGGTAACCTTAAAGATCGTTACAAATAAGCTTTTAGGAACTTCTGGTCGACTGGTAAACCATTCAGCATTCGCCCAGCTTTCTAGGACTTCTTTCGCATAGGCATTACCTTTTTCGGATAACTCTTGAACATCATGAAAGAAATCAAACATCAATAAAGTTTTTTTCAGTGCAGCAGCAGCAGTTGGTGCACAGCTCGGTTCATTGAGTAAATCAATCAGTGGTTTAATGTTGTAACCACCTAGCATTGTTCCAAGTAATTCAGTGGCTTTCATTGGGCTAAGTAAGGCAGATTTTTCTTGGCCGGTAGTAATTTTTGCTAAGAATTCAGCTTTGATTTTGGCGGCGTCATCAACCCCTGCTGGCACACGGTGGGTAATCATTTCAACCAGGGCGGCTTCTTCGCCAGGCGGTGGATTTTTGAGTAATTCGACTAAAGCGGTAGTTTGTTGCGGTGATAGTGGAACTGGTGGGATACCCAAGGCAGCGCGTTCAGCAATATGGGCACGATAAGCTTCTAACATCTTTTTCTCCTGAAAATATCAATATAGTGAATGGCATAGATCTTGGTATTGTTGAGTACTTCGTTTTTGCAATACAGCTAGTCTGTAGCGTTCTCTTATATTGTAAGCCCAGTTAGGTTAGGGGATTAGAATTTTTCAAGAATTCAGGTATCAAATTCTGCACCGGGGTACTCGCCATATTGATTTGTAGCAGGTGAGCCCGCTTTGATGGTCCAATAAATCATGATGATGGCGCCAATCAGTGGTACTGCGATGATGAGTATCCACCAGCCAGATCGATCAATATCGTGCAAGCGACGAACTTGCACGGCCAAGTTCGGTAAAAAGAGTGCGAGGGTAATGATGCCAGTAATAGCTCCTTGCTGTTCGATGAAGGTACTAGCGACTAGATTGACTAAAACAACAAATAAAAAGAACCACCAATACTCTGAGCGGGATGCACGGCCATTAAAATTAGCGTATTTGATAAAACAAGTTTGAATAGCTTCATGAAACTGCATATAAACTCCTGATATTTGCAAACCTTAACAAAATTGTAAATTTTGCCGTTTAATCATTGATGTTTTACTGTACATGAAACATTTCTACAGAAGAGGAAAATTAGATGACTTGGGCCTTTTGGTGTATTTTGATTGCAGGTTTATTGCCCTATTTGGGGGCCATGTTTGCTAAATGGGGCTTTAAAGACTTTGACAACGATTATCCGCGCGACTGGTTGGCCCAACAGACTGGTTTTCGAGCCCGCGCCAATGCTGCTCAGGCAAATAGTTTTGAATCTTTTCCATTGTTCGCCTCCGCTGTCTTGGTCGCGACCTATTTACAAGTTCCTACGACCCAAATTGATAGTTTGGCTACTATATACATCCTCGCTAGAGTCGCTTTTTTGTATTGTTATTTACGAAACTTGGCCACTTATAGGACTATTGCTTGGGTTATTGGTCTTTTGAGTGTTTGCGGGCTATTTGTTGCTGCGGGATTCGTTCAATAATCCGCTTAACTCTGCGGCTATTTCTTTTAAAGGGTTGAAGTGGTTCGTGGTTAAGATTGAACGGTTTTTCTAAACGTGTAATGAAAAGTGATTTGAGGTTCTAGATGACAAGATTTAAGACGATGCAATTTTTTACGCGACTATTCTTGGTTGGTTTAGTAGGTAATGCGTATGCTAGCGATGCTGAGGATGATTTGGCCGATTTTCTTTCTTGGTGCGTCATTGGCGGGGTACCATTGATTGGCATTACCGTATATTGGTTGGTGCATTATTTGCCAGATACCATTGCCAAAAAAAGAAAGCATCCGCAACGTGATGCGATTCAGGCGCTTTGCCGAGTGTCTGGTATTTTTGGTGGATTTTTATGGCCAATAGCCTTTGTTTGGGCGCATATGAAGCCAGTGGTGCACGAGGTAGTTTATGACCCACAAGACGGCTTAGTTAAATTGCATCCGAAGGTAAAACCAGAGACTAAGCAGGTAGGCCATGATTAGTCTTTTATTAGCAAGTTACGCACTCATTACTTGGTTACTATTTATTCGTTGGCGCTTATTGCCATGGAAAATCTATACGATTATTCCAGTCGTCACTTTTCCAGTGGTTGCTATTGTTGTGATGATTTTACTCTTGAATGTGTTTGCTCCGACTAGTAGCGATGTGCGGGTAACGCGGTATGAAGTGCCGATTGTTCCCCAGGTGAAGGGGCGCGTTGTCGAGGTAGCAGTTAAGACGAATCAGCGTGTAAAAAAAGGTGATTTATTATTTAAGGTGGACCCGACCCAGTACGAATATGTGTTGGCTGGTTTGCGTCCAAAAATCAAATTAGCTAAAAAACGCGTCGCTGAATTTTCTGCTTTACTGGAGTCTGGGGCCGGTAACCGTTTTGACTTAGAAAAAGCCCGGGCAGATTTAGAGGAGCTCAAAGCACAATTTGATAATGCTTCATGGGAACTCGCTCAAACGATGGTGACGGCACCTAGTGATGGCACTGTTATCAATGTGCAGTTGCGCCCAGGTGTGATGGTTACTTCAATACCTATGCGCGCGGTGATGAGTTTTGTTGAGGATGAGCCACAGGTTTATATGCTGTTTCATCAAAATGAACTACATCAAGTAGTGCCTGGTAACGAGGCAGAGTTTTATATCCCAACGCAACCAGGGAAGATTTTTAAAGCGACTGTTGACTCGGTAATTTGGGCTCAAGCGCAGGGCCAAGTCGATGCAAATGGGAATTTACCAAATACGGGTGTTATTCCAGCTGTACCCAATCGTTTTCCAGTCAAATTAATCATGCACCAGAAACATGCGTCTGAACTGATTGCTGCAGGCGCTATAGGTAATGGAGTAATTTATACAGAGCACTTAAAGCCTTTGCATCTGATTCGGAAAACCATGGTTCGAGTAAGTAGTAAGTTGTATTATATTATTCCAAAGGGCTAGGTTCCTGATGCTGATGCGCGTTTTATTCTCGAATGTGCAACGGGCGAGTATTTTTTTGAGTACGGCCTTGTTGTTGTCATGCTCGACCTCTCAGCCTTTGTTGCATGAAGAAATAGTTCAAAAGGCGCTACCCGGAGTACTAATACCCCCTAAATTTATAGGGGATGATTCCGGTTTTGTGCCGCAAACTCCGACCGATTGGTTAGAGCAGTTACAGGATCCTGAGCTAAAAACGTTAATTGATGAGGCCTTAGGCAGTAGTCCTGATATGCGCGCTTTCGCTGCGCGTATTGAGCAGTCTGAGGCGATGGTCCAAGCCATCAATTCCTCTTTTTATCCAAGTGTTGGTGCCACGGCAAAAGAAGGCGCGAAATTAGGTCTTGGCGGCAGCGGCACATCTGGGTTCTATGTTGGTGCAGGCTGGGAAGTTGATTTATGGGGACGGGTCAGGGCTCAAAACGAGAGCGCTAGAAAAAGTGCGCAAGCTATCGTGTTCGAGCAGGAAAGTGCTCAATTATCATTAATTGCTAATTTAACCAAAACACTTTGGACGGCGCGCAGTTTATCGATGCAACTGTTGATTACGCAAGATATTGCTCAATCCTCTCTGGCCTTATTGCAATATGTCAAGCACCGACAGAGGATTGGTATAGCCTCACGCAATGAGGTACAGATAGCGCAGGCTAACTTAGCATTAGCGCAAGAGGCAGTTGAAAACGCCCGTAGTTCTTATCAAAAGACCTTAATGGCGATGGATATGTTGGTGGGGAGATATCCAGTTGGCACGGCTTTGAAAAGCCAAGCTTTACCTGGAATACCGAAAGCCTATGCCAAAGGTCTTCCCTCTGAACTTTTGGAGCGTCGGCCTGATATTTTGGCCGCGGCTCTTCGTCTAGATGCGGCGCGTTTAAATATTGATGAAGCCAAAACTGCGCGTCTTCCCAAGATTAGCTTATCAGCTGGTTTTGGTTTAATTAAGAGTAGCGTATTTGTTTTATCGACGAGTGCTGCTAATCCGAGCCTTGGAATTGGTTTAGATGTGCCACTGTTTACGGCGGGAGCTTTGGATCAAAAGGTTAAAATGCGAGAAGCTGAGATGGATTTAGCCTATGCAAATTATGCCAAAATAGGGCTTGCCGCTTTTAATGAGGTTGAAACTGCCCTGTTATTAGAAAAGAATTGGCGTGTACGGTCTGCAGAACTAGAAAAAGCGTATGCTATACAAGTTTTGCAGTTATCTAGTCTTGAAAAAGAGCAGAAAATAGGGCGTATTGATGGTCGTGCGATTGAGCAACAAAAAGCTACCGTTTTGGGAGCTTTATCCAAATTAGAGCAGAGTAAATTAGAGATCTTAGTACAGCGCATTAATGTTTACTTAGCATTAGGCGGCCCGGTACAAATTATTGAGAAGGAAAAGAAATGACTAGCAACCCAGGTACAGAAATGACGCGTTTTGATAAAATCAAGCAAGGCTTATTTCATGAAGCGAAAAAGTTTTTGGCTGTAAGTATTTATTTTGCGCTTTGGTTTTTCTCGATCAGCTTAATTACTAAAATGTCTTTAATTCAAAGTGGTGTGGCGCCGACTGAAATTATTTATTCATTTTCGTTTGCTGTCATACGGGCCTTGATTGTGGCAAAGTTTTTAATTACTGCGGAATTATTATTCCCGATGCGGATTGAAAGTGGTCAACCATTGATGTATCCTTTAATCAAGCATTCTTTGATCTACACAGCTTTTTTAATTTTCATGGGTTTTGTCGAAAAAGGTTTTGAAGGGCTGTTACATCGTGAAAATTTCTTTGAAGCATTACAGCATTTTGGTCATGGTGATCCAAAATTAATCGCAAGTATTGCCTTTATGTACTGGTTAATTGTTGTCCATTATTTATTTTATAGTGCCTTAGAATCTCGTTTTGGGGTCGTTGAGATGCGTAAAATCCTCTTTGGAAATAAAGAGTAATCATTTTGAATTCTAGTATAAAACTCTATAAATATTTTCAGTAGCACGTGTGCAGCAATTGTGTTATAAAATCATAGTAATTTATTTTTATTGGGAACTGATCTGAGAGTTGTATATTTTTTTAGTTATTCGAGATCTAGAGAATAATTTTTATCCTACTTAAATATAAAGAACGTTTTATTATGAATTGGTATTTGGTCATGTCAAAACCTCGGGAAGAGG